>NZ_JBEPDC010000003.1:0-429245 GCF_040300065.1 Nonomuraea sp. NPDC000554
TAGCGGTGCTGCCGCCACGCCAGCGTCTTGTTCCACACCAGGCGTACGCAGCCGAACGTGCGATTCAGCACCGCAGCCTGTTCGGGAGTGGGGTAAACCCGCACCCTTGTACGCCGTACGCACGATCGCATTCTGCCGCAGCACAGAAAGATCCGTAAGCGAAAGAGAGAAGGTAGGGTCATGTGCGCTTTGCGCCCTCGGGTGCCATTCCCTTTGGACGGGCCCGAGTAGGCGAGGGCCCTGAAGGTCGGGCAGTTGGATGTCCCCCACAGGGGAGGGGACGATCTCACGAGTTGCCTCAGACCACAGAAGAGTCCAGCCTCGGCCAATCAGCTGAACCCATCCGAAAGGCAGCCGTCCAATGAAAGAGCCGCGCGCCCTGACCTTTCGATGCTGGCGCGATGACGGCCTTGTCACACTCTCCGAACTTCTCGCGTCCCTGGGCCAGGTGATCGATGGTTACCGATGGCGACTGGTGACACACGAACTGATCAGCTCCCGCTATCAGGAGATCTTCGAGACCACAGGCGACTCCCTAGTAGGTACGGGTCAGCTCATCGTCCTGCTCGGGAACGATACTCAGCTCGTAGACGGCGAGCTGATCGCTCATGGTGCGGATGGCGCACGTGTCGACCTGGCAGTACGCGCACTGGACAGCACATGGTGGGAGGTGGAGACGGCCATGCAAGAGGTTCTAGACAAACTATTGCTGCTCTATCCGGATGCGGAGGTACTGGCCTCACGACTTCCTTATGAGGGCTGATTCAGGCGGCTCCGCCGCCGAAGAAATCGGCCAGCGCGGGGGCCAGTACGTCGTCGGACACGCCGTGCCACTCGCCTGCCAGGGGCAGGTGACGCCCCTGAGGAAGAGCCGTCGCCACGTCCGCGGCCCAGCCTCGCAGGCGGTCGTCGCTGGACTCGCTGTTGACGACCAGGGCGGGCACCGTGACGAACCGGAGTGTGGCGAGGGAGACGGCCGGGGTTATCCGAGCGTCGTAGGCGAGCGTGTGTGCGATGCCCTCCAACATCGGGAAGAAGGGGGCCTGCCGCATCCCCGCGACCATCTCGGCGGGTACGCCGATGCCTTTGTGGAAGTGCTCGACCGCGTCGGCCCGGCGACCGGCGGCGACGAGTTCGTCGATCTCGGCTGCGAGGTCGCCTTCCAGTGGCGGCTGGTCGAGGGCGATCGGTGGTTCGAGGAGCGAGAGCATCGAGATCGGCAGCCCAGCCGCCGCTCCGAGCAGGGCCAGGGCCGCCCCGGAGGAGAACCCGTGGACGAACGCGGGCCCTCCGCCCGCCGTGATCACGGCCGCAAGGTCCTCTACTTCTCGTTCCACCGCGTACGGCAGCGTGTCGCCGCTCTCGCCACGCCCGCGCCTGTCGTAGGTCACCACCGTGAACCTGTCGGCGAGGCGTTCCGCGAGTGAACCCATGGGCCCGAACCCGCGGAACCCACCTGCCGCGTCGACCAGTACGAGCGTGGGCCCCGATCCCACCTGTTCGAACCCGATCTTCGTGCCGTCGCGTGACGTCGCCGTGGCCATGGCGATCCCTTCGTTCGGCGACCTCCGACGCTACAGAACGCCACCGACAAGCCCGCGAGATCGGACACACGTAGGCGACACCCTTGAGGACGGGGTGGTGACGACCCATGGTGCGCAAGTCACGTTCGGGCCCGGTGTTGCAACAGATCGCCGTAGATCAGGGTGAGCCGGGCGCGCAGGGTGATGCGGCGCGGCGCCGTCTCCGCGTTGCCGATAGCGTTTGCAGGGTGGACATCGATGACGCGCACCTCTTCCAACCGGGCGATGCCGCAACCCTCGTCGGCGGCGGCGTCGTCCTGGTGCTGCTTCTACTGCCCACCGTTGTCTGGCTCGCCACGGTGCTGCTGCGCCGCCGCGGTTAGCCCAGACGTCCCTATCCCGGTCAGCACGGCCGATATGGGATCCGGCGATGCCCGGCGTGCTGCGGCTGCCCTCGGGCCGGCTCGTCCGCGGGCGGGGGCTCAGGCGACCCTGCCGAACGACGAGGCGGTCGCGTACGTCCGGAAGCACTACGTGGCACGCGCCGTGGAGACCCCCTGGCAGCGCCGCTTCGTCGCCCGCTTCCACTAGCGAGCCCCTCGCTGGAGCGGCGCGCGCCGCTCCCCCACCGCGGACGCGGGCCAGAAAGCGGACGGCCCCGTCGCGGACGCGGGCTAGAAAGCGGACGGCCCCGTCGAGGTCATCGCCGGGCCGGGGAACTCAGCACGAGCGCCAGGTACCCGCCGATGGCGCAGAGCCCGAAGGCGCTGGAGACGAGCCACGGCAACGGCGGCCACTCCAGGATGCGCGGCATGGTGATCGAGGCTCCGAATATCGCCATGAGTATCTGCGCCCATCCGAACCGGACCGCCCCGACCCGTGCGTTACGCCTGCCAAGAAATCGAGGTATGCGTCGGGTCGTCAGAATGTACCCGGCGAGCCCCACGCTTCCGCAGGACAAGGCGAGAGCGATGTACGCCACCGCCATGGAGGCGGTGTGCAAACTCATGTGAGCACTGTTTCAACACGGGTCACGAGGAAATTCTGGTGATTTCTCGTGCGGAAATCAATGGACCAAGGTCGCGCGGGCTCCGCCGGCGCTCTGGTTTCGGGTGTCAGTGCCGTCCGGCACACTGGCCCGCATGACGATCACCCCCCAACCTCTGGCGGCCACCCCGGCCCTAGCCGCGAGACGTCATCGTTTTGCGGCTTTCCTCATCGACAGTCTCATCTTTTACGTGGCGGCCTTACCGGTGTCGATGGTCTACGGTTCCGAGGAATCCGACACGTCGGGTCTGATGGGTTTACTCAACCCCTACGCAGGCGATGCGCAGTGGCCGCTCACGGTCGCGGTGGACGTCCTGTTCGCCGTCTACTTCTGGTTACAGCACGCGCTGTGGGGTCAGACGCTCGGCAAGCGACTGTGCCGCCTGAAGGTGGTGTCCAGCACGACTGGAGAGCCGCCGGGCCTGCGCCTTGCGGGTGTTCGCGCGCTCGTCCACCCCGCCCTGGGGGTGGTTCCCTATCTCGGGGTGGCGCTCAGCCTGATCGACGCGCTGTGGATCTTCGGCGACTCGAAACGCCGATGCCTGCATGACGTGGTGGCCGGAACCGTCGTGGTCGATCTCGACGGCCCCGGTTGGAGGGGGTTCCTGGTCGGCCTGGGCGCCCTCGTCGCGCTGTTCACCACCGTCGTGCTCGTCTCCGTGCTGGTCGCGCGGTAGCCGTGCTCAGTCCTGGTGCGTGATCTGGAAGTCAGGCAGCTCGATCGAGCCGGCGGGCAGGAGGAAGGCGCCGATCCGGAGCGTTCGCATCCTGCTCTTCACGCGCTCGCCTCCTCGTCCGGGGAGCAGCATAGGGGCGGGCCGTTCGCGACGGCACCCGTGCGGTGAAATCGGTCTGGGCTTAATCTGGGTTTTGTCGGCTCTGTCTTGGTGGTGTGGTACCGCCCGGGCCTGAGCTGGTGGAGTTCTCATGACTGTGATGGCGTCGAACACGTGCGGGCTGCCGGCGGCGGCCGGTCCTGTGGCTCACCGTCCCGGACGACGCGGGGGCCTCCCATGACTCGAACGGCGGAGATGCCGAGGACCGATCCGCTGACGGACGTGTCCAGTTTCGTCGGGCGCAGGCACGAGGTGGCCGCGGCCAGGAAAGTGCTGTCCCGGTCGCGGTTGCTGACCCTGACCGGCACGGGCGGCGTCGGCAAGAGCCGGCTGGCGCTCCGGCTCGCGGAAACCCTCCGCGGCACCTTCAGGGACGGCGTGGAGATCGTCGAGCTGGCCGCCCTGGAGGAAGGCGACCTGCTGGAGCCGACCGTCGCCGCGGCGCTGGGCCTGCGCGGCGCGGGCTCCGAGCCGATGGCGCTGCTCGTGAACTACCTGTCGGACAAGCGGATGCTGCTCGTCCTGGACAACTGCGAGCACCTGCTGGAAGAGTGCGCCGACTTCGTGGACCGGCTGCTGCGGCGCTCCCCTCAGCTGCGGATCCTGGCGACCAGCAGGCAGACGCTGGGGGTGTACGGCGAGCAGGTGCTGGCGGTCCCGTCGCTGCCGGTGCCGGAGCCCGGCCTCCCCGTCCGTGACATCGCCAGGCACGACGCCGTGCGCCTGTTCGTGGAGCGGGCGGCGGGCGTGTGTCCCGGCTTCTGCCTGGAAAGGGGCAACGCGGCGTGTGTCGCGCGGCTGGCCCAGCGTCTGGACGGGCTCCCGCTGGCGATCGAGCTGGCCGCGGCGCGGCTGCGCACGGTGCCGCTGGAACAGCTGATGCGCGAGTTGGACGAGCGCTTGGAGGTGCTGGAGGCCGGACACCGTGCCGCGTACCCCCGTCATCAGACGCTGCGCGCGACCATGGAGTGGAGCTTCCGCCTGTGCTCACCGGCGGAGCAGCGGCTGTGGGCGCGGCTGTCGATGTTCGCCTGCGGGGCCGACCTGGGCGCCTGCGAGGCGGTGTGCTCCGGCGAGGGGATCGACCAGATCGAGGTGATCGACCTGGTGACCGGGCTGGTGGACAAGTCCGTCCTGATCGGTGAGCGGCGCGAGGACGGGCTCAGGTATCGCATGCTGGAGAGCATCCGCGAGTACGGTGGCGCGCAGCTGGCGGCCCGCGAGGAGCGGGAGCTGCACCAGCGCTACATCGACCACTACCGGCGGCTGGTGGACCGGAACCGGATCGTCGAGATCGTCCCCGACCAGCTGGAGCGTTACCAGCTCATGCAGCGCGAGCTGCCCAACGTGCGCGTCGCGCTGGAGCTGTGCCTGAGTGACAGGCGCCTGGCTCGCGCGGGCCTGGAGACCGCGTCGGCGATGTGGTCTTTCTGGCTGCTGTCCGGTTCGCTCACCGAGGGCCGGTACTGGCTGGAGCGTGGCCTGGAGCAGGTACGGGAGGCGAGCGCGAGGCGCGCGAGGGCGCTGTGGGTGTACTCCATGCTCGCCCTCCGCCAGGGCGACGTGGAGGCGGCGACGCCGAGGCTGGAGGAGTGTCACGCCATCGTCCGGCAGACGGACGACCAGGTCGCCCTGCCGTTCGCCATCCGGACGTCGGGTGTGGCCGCGTTCTCCACCGGCGACCCTGAGCGCGGCTTCGCGCTCCTGGAGCAGTCACTCGCTCTCCACCGGGCCGCCGGCGACATCGGCGGCGTCATGTTCAACCTCTACTACTCGGCCGCGTACGGCTCGGTCGGTCACCCGGACCTGGCCGCGGCGTACGGCGAGGAGCTTCTGGCGCTGTGCGATGTTCATCACGCGCTGGTGACGCGCGGGTACGCCCAGCTGGCGCTCGGCATCGCGCTGTGGAACCTGGGCCAGTGCCGCCGGGCCGAGGCGCTGGTGCAGGAGGCCGCCGCGTTCACGGGCGAGGTCAACGACCGATGGTGCCTCACGCAGTGCTTGGAGGTGCTGGCGTGGACCGCCGGCGACCGTGGGGACCATGAGCGGGCCGCCACGCTGCTGGGCGCGGCGCACATGCTGTGGCAGTCGGCGGACGCTTCGCCGACCCGGCTGTCGTACCACGCGGTGTGGCACGAGCGCTGCGTGGAGCAGGCCCGCCGCGCGCTGGGGAACCGGGCGTTCGCGGCGGCGTTCCGGGAGGGGGCGAAGCTGGGCCCGGTACGCGTGGTCGCGCAGGCCTCAACAGGGCAGGCCTCAGTAGGGCAGGCGGCGCCCTGACGGGGTCCGCAGGTCCTGGTCGGTGCTCTTGGTAGGGGTTTTGCGAGGTTTACTGAGCTGTATCCGGCGCATTGTTGAACAATTCCTGTCGGGTACGGGGGTCAGCAGTGCGCGGGAAGTTCGAACCAGACGGTCTTTCCCTCGGACGTCGGCTCGCTGCCCCAGCAGCACGCCAGCAGATCCAGCACGGCCATGCCGCGGCCGTGCTCGTCGTCCAGGTCGGCGTGGTCGACATGCGGCGGCGTGGGGTCGGCGTCCGAGACCTCGCAGCGCAGCAGGCCGTCGGTGGCGGACAGGGTCAGCCGGTACGGCCCGCGCGCGTGGCTCAGCGCGTTGGTGACCAGCTCACTGATCAGCAGCTCAGCGGCCTCGACCCGGTCGTCGAGCCCCCAGGCGGCCAGCCGGGAGCGGGTGATGCGCCGGGCGCGGGGCACTGAGGAGGCCCTGTCGGCGAAGGACCAGGAGGACACCTGCTCGTCGGGCTCCTCCCAGGGCGCGTTGAAGCGCTGGAAGCCGGTCTTGAGCCGGTCCCAGAACTCGTAGCCGGAGAATGCCTTGTCCCGCCGGTCGCTCCGGCGGGCGACGTCCTGAACCAGGACGGCGGATGCGGAGTAAGAGTTCATGCTGCTCGTCCGTAATGATCGCGGTGGGCGGCGATGGTGCGTCCGTCAGGCAGGAGCTCGCCGGTGTCCTCGAAGACCACCACGCCGTTGCAGAGCAGCCCCCACCCCTGTTCCGGGTGGAAGGCCACCAGGCTGGCGGCGTCGCGGTCGGAGGCGTACGCGGGTGGGCACTGAGGCTGGTGCCTGCACATCGTCTCGCTCCCTCGAGTCCTCGCGGTTCCTTGCTGACGTACTCCAGCATGCGTGTGGGGGTGCCGACCAGGGGAGGGGATAAACGCCCGTATGGGTACCCATTCCTACCTACGTAGGTAGTCCGTTGACCTACGTATGACCTGGTCAGAAAGCCCATCAGGCTCGGCGGAAGCGGATGGGTTAGCCTGAAAATGCCATGGGGGCCATGACACGACGGCATGCGGGGAACCTGCCAGTCGAGTTGACGAGTTTCGTGGGGCGCCGGCAAGAGTTGACCGAGGCCAAGCGCCTGCTTGCTGCTGGCCGGATGGTGACGCTGACCGGGGTCGGCGGCGTGGGCAAGACCCGGCTGGCGCTGCGGGTCGCCACGGAGATGTCCAGGTCCTTCCCCGACGGCGTGTGGCTGGTCGACCTGGCCCCGCTGGCGGCCGGAGAGCTGCTCGCGGAGACGGTCGCGGAGACGATCGACTGCCACCGGCCGGACCTTGCGGCCCTCTGCGACCACCTGCGGGACGAGCAGACGCTCCTGGTGCTCGACAACTGCGAGCACCTGCTGCCCGAGTGCGCCGTACTGGCCGGCAAGCTCCTCGGCGCGGCGCCCGAGCTGCGCATCCTGGCGACCAGCCGGCAGCCCCTGCACGTCGCGGGCGAGCACCTCCTCGACGTGCCGCCGCTGACGGTGCCGGAGGAGGACGAGATCGCGCTCACGGGCGCCGAAGCATACAACGAGGCGGTGAACCTGTTCGCGGACCGGGTGGCGGCCGTCGTGCCGGGTTTCACGGTCGACGCCGACAACAGCCTGGCGGTGGCGCGGCTGTGCCGGCGGCTCGACGGCATTCCGCTGGCCATCGAGCTCGCGGCGGTGCGCATGCGGGCCCTGTCGGTGGAGCAGATCCTCGACCGGCTGAACGACCGGTTCCGGCTGTTGACCAAGGGAAGCGCGGCCGCGATGCCGCGCCAGCGGACGCTGCGTGCGCTGGTCGACTGGAGTTATGACCTGTGCTCGCCCGCGGAGCGGACGCTGTGGCAACGACTGTCGGTCTTCTCCGGCGGCTGCGCCCTGGAAGCGGCGGAGCTGGTGTGCTCGGGTGACGGCATCGACCCGCTGGACGTCTTCGAAGGGCTCTCGGACCTGGTCGACAAGTCGATCCTGCTGCGGAAGGACCAGGACGTCGACGTCCGCTACGAGATGCTGGAGACGCTGCGCCAGTACGGGGACGAGAAGCTCGTCGAATCCGGCCGGCGGACCGCGCTCCGGCTGCGGCATCGCGACTGGTGCCGCGACCTGGCCGCCAGGGCCGAGGCCGAGTGGTTCGGCCGGCACCAGATGGACTGGCTCGTCCGGCTGCACCAGGAGCAGGCCAACGTGCGGGCCGCCCTGGAGTTCAGCCTGGCGGAACCGGGCGAGGCGTGGGCCGCCCTGGAGATCGCCGCCGCGATGTGGAGCCACCGGCTCTCGTGGACGTCCCCGAGCGAGGGCCGCCACTGGCTGGATCGGGCGCTGGCGATGGCGCCCGAGGCGAGCGCCAGGCGGGCCAAGGCCCTGTGGGTCGACGCGTGGCTCGTCCTGCTGGGAGGCGACTGCGTCGCCGCGAAACCACTCCTGGACGAGTGCCACGAGCTGGCGGAACGGCTCGACGACCCGGCCCAGCTCGCCGGCGCGATCCACATCACCGGCTTCGCCGCACTGATCGCGGGGAACTTCGAACGCGCGTTCACCCTCCTGGAGGAGGCGCTGGCCAGGCGCCGCGCGCTCGACAACCAGGGCCAGGCCTGGGTCGCGCTCTTCCAGCTGGCCATGGCCGCCGTCTTCATGGGCAGCCCGCGATCCGCGGCGCTCTGCGGGGACGTCCTGGACACGTCCCGGCGTGAGAACGCGGAGTGGTCCGTCTCGTACGCGCTGTGGATCGCGGCCCTCGACCGGTGGCGGCGGGGCGATCCGGAAACGGCGATCGCCATGATCCGCGACGCCCTACGCACCAAGCTGCGCTCCCACGACCACCTGGGCATCGCGCAGTGCCTGGAGGGGCTCGCCTGGGTCCTGGCCGACGAGAAGAACGACGAGCGGGCCGCCCAGCTGCTGGGGTCCGCGCACACGGTGTGGCGGTCGATCGGCACGTCCCTGTCGGGGCTCGGCCATCTGGCCGGCTTCCACGACCGGTGCGAGGCCCACCTGCGGCAGAACCTCGGAGACGAGGAGTTCGCCGCGGCCTTCCAGCGCGGCTCGGAGCTCCCGCTCGACCATGCGGTCGCGTACGCGCTGGAGGAGGGGACGGCGGCCGGCACCGAGGAGTTCCAGCCGGAATCGGACGTCGCGTCCCTCCTGACCACCAGGGAGCGCGAGATCGCCGAGCTGGTCGCGCAGGGGATGAGCAACAGGGAGATCGCGGAGACCCTGGTGATCGCCCAGCGCACCGCCGAAGGCCATGTGGAGAACATCCTGCGCAAGCTGAGCTTCAGCTCGCGCTCGCAGATCGTCTCGGCCTGGAGCGGCGCCGGACGAGCCGATGGCCGAGCCCCGCGGAGGGGCCCGTGAACGCGCCTGTCCCGCTTGTCCATATCCACGGGGTGGGCAAGCGATTCGGCGGCACCACCGCGTTGGAAGGGGTCGATCTCGACCTCCGCCGCGGCGGCATCCTCGCACTGCTCGGGCAGAACGGCGCCGGCAAGTCCACCCTGATCAAGATCCTGGCCGGCGTCCTCCAGGCCGACCAGGGCGAGGTGGCGGTGGCCGGCCACCCGCTGGGCAGCCGGGCCGCCTCGCGCCGCATGTCGTTCATCCACCAGGACCTCGGCCTCGTCGACTGGATGACCGTCGCGGAGAACGTCGCCCTCGGCACCGGCTACCAGCGGCGCGGCGGCCTCATCTCCTGGCGGCGGGTGCGCGAGCGCTGCGAGCGGGCGCTCGAACCGCTCGCCGTCCGCCTCGACCCCGACGGGCGGGTCGCCGACCTCACGCGGGCCGAGCGGTCGCTCGTCGCCATCGCCCGGGCGCTGGCCTGCGACGCCGAGGTGATCGTCCTCGACGAGCCGACCGCGAGCCTGCCCGCCGCCGACTGCGCCCGCCTGTTCTACGTGCTGCGCGCGCTGCGTGACCGGGGGCACGGGATCGTGTACGTGAGCCACCGCCTCGACGAGGTGCGCGAGATCGCCGACAGCGTCGCGGTGCTGCGCGACGGGCGGCTCGTCAGCCTGGGGCCCCTCACCGGAGGCCGCGCCGCCCGCCTCGTGCGCGACATCGTCGGGCGCGAGCCGGTGGTCCACCGGCGCCCGGTACGCGCCCCGGGGCGGGTCGTGCTGAGCCTGGCGGGGGTGCGCACCTGGCAGGCCGGTCCGGTGGACCTCGACCTGCGGGCCGGCGAGGCCGTCGGTCTCGTCGGCCTCACCGGTGCCGGGCACGTGGACCTCGGACGCGCGCTGGCGGGCGCGCACCCCGTCCTCGCCGGCCGGATGCTGCTCGACGGGCGGCCCTACCACCCGAGGACGGTGTCGGCGGCCGTGGACGCGGGCGTCGGCCTGGTGCCGAGCGACCGGCAGGAGGAGGGCGCCGCCCCCGATCTCAACGTCCGGGAGAACCTCCTGGCGAACCCCAGGACACGCGGCTTGTCGCCGCTGAGCTGGATCCGGCCGAGCGGGGAACGCGCGGAGGCGGCGGCGCTCGTCGCGCGCTTCGGAGTCCGTCCTCCTGACACCGAGGCCACGTTCGCCGGCCTGTCGGGCGGGAACCAGCAGAAGGTCATGATCGGCCGCTGGCTAGGGGCGGACCGGCACGTGCTCATCCTGGAGGAGCCGACGGCCGGCGTCGACGTCGGCGCCAAACCGGAGATCTACCGGCTCCTCGACGACGCCCTGGCGGGCGGCCTGGCAGCCGTCCTCGTCTCCGCCGACTTCGAGGAGGTCGTGAACGTGTGCGACCGCGCCCTCGTCCTCACGCGGGGGACGGTGACCGCCGAACTGGCCGGAGCCGCCCTCACCGCCGGCGGCCTCGCCCGCGCCGTCACCGGGACGAGCCGCTGATGGCCACAGGGCTCCCGCGCCGGCGGCGGCACACCGCGGGCCGGCTCATCGGCGACTACGGGCTGCTGGCCCTGGCCGCCGTCCTGGTCGTCGTGTTCTCGCTCGTCCTGCCCGGCACCTTCCCCACGCTGGACAACCTGCGGCTGATCCTGGCGACCCATTCGATCATCGCGGTCCTCGCGCTGGGCGCGATGATCCCCATCGCCACGGGGAAGTTCGACCTGTCCATCGGGTACGGCCTCGGGCTCGGGCACGTCATGACGCTGGAGCTCATCGTCGTCGCCGGCTGGCCGTGGCCGCTGGCCTGCGCCGGCGTGGTCGCGGGCGGGGCGCTCGCCGGGGTGGTCAACGGCCTGCTCGTCGAGTTCGCGCGGATCGACTCGTTCATCGCCACCCTCGGCACCGGCAGCGTCATGTACGCCCTCACGGGCTGGGTGACCAAGGGCGCCCGGATCGTCCCCGGCCCTGGGGGCCTTCCGGCGGGCTTCACCGGCCTGTCGGACTCGATGATCCTTGGCCTGCCCGCGCCCGCCTGCTACGTCCTCGCGCTCGCCGGGGTGCTCTGGGTGGTGCTCGAACGCCTTCCCCTCGGCCGCTACCTCTACGTCATCGGCTCGAACCCGCGCGCCGCCGACCTGATCGGCATCCCGACCCGCCGGTACGTCGGCTACGCCTTCGTGGGCTCGGGGCTGGTCACCGGCTTCGCGGGGGTGCTGCTGGCCGCGCAGCAGCAGATCGGCAACCCGAGCGTCGGGCTCGACTACCTGCTGCCGGCGTTCGTCGCCGCGCTGCTCGGCTCCACCGCGATCAGGCCCGGCCGGGCCAACCCACTCGGCACCGTCGTCGCGGTCGCCATCCTCGCGATCGGGCTGTCGGGCCTCGGCCAGCTGGGGGCGGACTTCTGGGTGACTCCGCTGTTCAACGGCCTCACCCTGCTCGTCGCGGTCGGGCTCGTCGGCTACTCGGCGCGGCGTCGGCTGCGCGCCGGCCCTCCCCGCCGAGAGCCGGAACCTTCCGGCGACGCCGCGAGGGGGGACGCGTGACTCCCGCCCGCTTCTCGCGCGCCGCGGCGACCCTGGCCGTCGCCGCCGCGCTGGCCTGTGGCTGCTCGCGGTCGCCCGTCCTGGTGGCGGGCCGGGCGGCGAGCCCGTGCCCCGGCGTCCTGGACGCGGCGAAGCGGGCCGTCGCGCATGCCGAGCGGGCCGTGGCCTGGGCCGGTCCCACGACCGGGCCGCGGGCGGTGTCCGGCAAGCGCATCGTGTTCGTCGCGGAGACCATGACCAACCCCGGTGTCGCCGGCACGGCCAACGGCGTGCAGGAGGCCGCACGGTCCGTCGGCTGGAACGTCCGGGTGATCGACGGCCAGGGCACGCCCGCCGGGATCCGGGCGGCCTTCGGCCAGGCCCTCGCCCTGCGTCCGTCGGGCATCGTCCTCGCCGGGTTCGACCCGGAGTCCACGGCCCAGCAGGTCGAGCAGGCCAACGACGCGCGCATCCCGCTCGTCGGCTGGCACGCGACCAGGACGCCGGGGCCGAGCCCGAGACTGTTCACCAACGTCACCACCCGGGTGGAGGACGTCGCGCGGATCAGCGCGTACTGGATCATCGCCGAGTCCGGCGGGAACGCCGGGGTCGTCCTCTTCACCGACTCGTCGGTCCCCTTCGCGGAGAACAAGTCACAATTGATCAAGAGGACCCTGGCGAGCTGCTCCGGCGTCAAGCTGCTCTCGTACCAGAACATCCCGATTCCGGACGCGGGCAGCCGCACACCGGACGCCGTCTCCTCGCTCCTGTCGCGCTTCGGCGACCGGTGGACCCACTCGGCCGCCATCAACGACCTGTACTTCGCCGACGCCGCCCCGGCTCTGCGCGCGGCGGGCAGGCAGGGCGGCGGGGCGCCCTTCTCGATCGGCGCCGGTGACGGCGACCCGTCGGCGTTCGAGCGCGTCAGGGATCGGCAGTTCCAGGCGGCGACCGTCCCCGAGCCGCTGGGCGCGCAGGGCAGCCAGATCGTGGACGAGTTCAACCGCGCGTTCGCCGCCCGGCCCCCGAGCGGCTACGTCCCGCCGGTGCACCTGACCACGGTCGCGAACGTGGACGACACCAGGTCATGGGACCCTCCCGGCTACCGTGCCGCCTACATGCGGATCTGGCGACCCGGCGGGTAGCGGCCGGGATGTTGACCTCGCGCCGGGACGTCGGCATCGTGGGGCGGGTGACCAGCGATGAGAACCGGGACGGTGTCTCGCTGACCAATCTCGACCAGCCGCTGTTCGACGGGGCGAACGCGACGAAGCGGGATCTGGTCGACTACCTTGACGCCGTCCGTGACCGCATCATCCCGGCCCTGAGCGGCCGGGCGCTGTCGGTGATCCGCGTCCGGCCGGGCCAGGCGCCGTTCATGCAGAAGAACGTCCCCAAATACGCCCCTTCCTGGGTGCGGACGGTCTCCGTCTGGGCGGAGGCCTCGCGCCGCCAGGTGTCGTACGCCCTGTGCGACGACCGCCGGACCCTGCTCTGGTTCGCCAACCAGCGAGCCGTCGAGTACCACCCGGCGCTGGTCCGCGGAGACCATCCCACGCATCTCATCCTCGACCTCGACCCTCCGGAGGGGGGCGCTTTCCCGCAGGTCGTCCAGGCCGCCCACCTGGTCCGCCAGGCCCTCGACGACGCCGGGCTGTCCGGCGCGGTCAAGACCAGCGGGGCGAAGGGCGTCCACGTGTTCGTGCCGGTGGTGGCCGGAATCGCGATGGACGACCTGGCCGCCGCCACCCGCGCCCTGGCCGCGCGCGCCGAGCGCGTCGACCCGGTGATCGCCACCACCGCGTTCATCCGCGAGGACCGCGACGGCAAGGTGTTCCTCGACTCGACCCGGGCGGGCGGGGCGACGGTGGCCGCCGCCTACAGCCCCCGCATCCGGCCGGACGCCCCGGTCTCCTTCCCGGTGGCCTGGGAGGATCTCGACCGGGTCGTGCCGTCCGACTTCACCATCCGCACCGCGCCCCGGCTGCTGGCCGACGGCGACCCCTGGGCGGAGCTGATGCCCGAACCGCAGCAGCTGCCGGCCGACCTGATCGAGGAAGGGCACACGATCCCGATCGCCCGAGTCCAGGCCATGCACGAGGGCAAACGCCGCGCCCGCGCCCGCCGCGACGAATAGCCGCCGGACGAGCGTCAGCGACGCGCCGGCCTGCCGGCAGCCCACGTCGTCAGCGCCATGAGGGTGGCGGTCGCGCCGCCGCAGAGCATGACGGCCGAGGTGGAGGAGGCGTCCACCACGACGCCACCGAGGAGCGCCCCCAAGGAGAGGGTCGCCTGGAAGGACGAGGTGAACAGCGTCGTGGCGGCCTCCTGGGCGTGGGGCGCCGATCGGGAGAACCAGGTCTGGGAGCACACCGGGACGGCGCCGTAGCCGATCCCCCAGACGACGAGCAGCCCGATCGCGCCCGCGTCCCAGTCTCCGACCAGCGGAAGCAGCAGGGTAGCGGCGGCGATCATGGCTGCGCTGGTCGTGAGGGTGGCGCGGAGGCTGCGGGAGATCGTCCAGCCCGCGACGAAGTTGCCGACGATGCCGGCGGCGCCGTACGCCAGCAGCAGGACGCTGACCAGGCCGGGGTCCACGTGGGTGACGTGCTGGAGAAACGGGGTGACGTAGGTGTACGTCCCGAAGTGGGCGAGGACGATGAGGAAGGTCACGAGGAGCGCCACCCGGACGCCGGTGCGACGGAGCAGTTCGCCGAACACGCGCGGGCGAAGCGGCTCCTCGGGAGGCAGCGGCGGCAACAGCGCGACCAGTGCGACCAGCGCCACGACGGTCAGGATGCCGACGGCGGCGAACGCCGACCGCCAGCCGGCCAGATGCCCGATCAGGGTGCCGGCGGGCACTCCGAGGACGGAGCCCAGCGGGACGGCGGAGAAGATCACCGCCGTCGCCCTGCCGGCCGACTTCTCCCCCACCAGCCGTACGGCGAGACTGGCCCCGATGGACCAGAAGCCGCCGATGGTCAGCCCGACCAGGATCCTGGCGACCAGCATGACCCAGTAGGCCGGGGCGACGGCGGCGAGGAGGTCGGCCAGTGCCAGCAGGGCCATCAGGGCGCACAGGGCGAGGCGGCGGTCGAGCCGCCCGGCCGCGACGGTGACGAGCGGAGCCGCGATCGCGGCCACGATTCCCGGCAGCGTCATCATCCAGCCCGCCGTGCCGTCGGAGATCTGGAAATCGGATCCGATGGAGGTCAGCAGGCCTATCGGCATGATCTCGGCGGTGACTATCGAGAATATTCCCGTCATCACCGAGACGACGGCGAGCCAGTTTATCAGCGCTGATCGACGCGGCGATTCTTCGGTGCCGGCGGAAATGGTGGTTATAGGCATGGCTTCCGTCTCAGAATGGTCATTCTCATTGCTGTGGAAGAGCCAAGCATTCGCCGGTTACCGCGGTCTGGCAGCTTTCGGACCATAATGGCCGTTCCGGGCACCTGGCTGCGACGGTCGGGCACCGGCGGCGATCCGAAGGGATCGGCGGCAGCACCCCTGCAGCCGCCAGTCCCATGAGCGTGCAGGGCCCACCCGCCCTGCACACAGTGTGAGTGAATTGCTACGATCTGCGCAGGATGAGGCACTGGAGGGGGCTGTCGTGGAGTTGTTTCCGCCCATGCCGTACGAGGGCTGGCTCGAGACGAAGGAGACCATGCACCGCTTCGCGCAGATCGTGGGCAAGGTGCGGCTGGCGGCGAGCAACCGGCGCAACCACTGGTGGAACGTCCCCTTCCACCTGACGGGACGCGGCCTGACCACCCGCCCCATGGGCGGCCTGGACGGCATGCCGCTGTTCTGCATCGACTTCGACCTCGTCCGCCACCGCCTGGTCGTGGACGTGCTCGACGGCAGGTCGGCGGAGTTCGGCCTGGCCGGGCAGTCGGTGGCGTCCTTCTACACCCAGCTCTTCGAAATCCTCCACCATTTCGGGATAAATCTGGAGATCAGGGCGGTGCCGTTCGACCTGGCCGACCCGACCCCGTTCGCCGACGACACCCACCACGCCCACTACGACCCGGTCCTGGTCACCCGCTACTGGCAGGTGCTCTCCCAGGTGGCCCAGGTGCTGGACCGCTACGCGGCGGACTTCTGCGGCAAGACCAGCCCCGTCCACCATTTCTGGCACACCTTCGACATCGCGGTCACCCGCTTCACCGGCCGCGTCGTCGGAGCGGCCCAGGAGGTCGACCCGGTGACCAGGGAGGCCTACAGCTGGGAGGTCATCAGCGCGGGATTCTGGTTCGGCGACCAGGAACGCCCCTGGCCGGCGTTCTACTCCTACACCGCCCCCGAGCCGCAGGGCCTGGCGAAGGAGCCGCTGTGGCCCGACGGGGCGGCCTGGCTGCCGTCGCGGGGCAGCCACCTGGCGGTTCTCCGGTACGACGACGTCCGGGCCGCCGAGGAGCCGGTCGCGACCGTGCTGGGCTTCCTCGACAGCGCCTACCACGCGGGCGCGACGCTGACCACGTGCGACGAGCGGGGCCTGTCCAGCCCGCACGGAGTCACCGACCCGTTCCTCATGGAGCCGTAGGCCCCTTGTAGAGCGGCAGGCGGGCGACGAACTGGGCGCCCGGCCGGTGGTCGGTGATCGTGAGCGTGCCGCCGTGGGACGTGACGATCTCCTTGCACAGGGTCAGGCCGAGCCCGCTGCCGCCCTTGTCCCTGGCCCGGCTCTCGTCCAGGCGGACGAACCGCTGGAACACCCGTTCCCGGTCCTCGGGGGCGATGCCGGAGCCGTCGTCGGTGACGGTGAGGATCACCTCGCCGGCCTCACCGTCGACCCGCACCTGGACGTCCACCCGGCTGTTGGCGTGCCTGGTGGCGTTGTCGATCAGGTTGGTCATCAACCTCTCCAGCTGCAGCGGCGAGCCGAACACCGGGGCGTGGTCGACCACGTTGGCGATGACCGGCACGCGGGCCCGCACACGCCGCCTCGCCTGCTCGTCCGCGAGGCGGCTGAGGTCCACGGCCGTGCGGGGCAGAACGGTGCCCGCCTCCAGTCTGGCCAGCATGAGCAGCTCGTCGATGATCTGGGTGAGACGCCCGATGGCGGCCAGGGCCTTGGCGCCCGTCTCGGGCCAGTCGGTCTCGTCGGGGTAGGCGCTGGCGAACTCGAACTCGGTCTGCAGCGCCGAGATGGGGCTGCGCAGCTCGTGCGAGGCGTCGGCGACGAACCTGCGCTGCATCTCGGCGGAGCGCTCCAGCCGGTCGAGGGTGGCGTTGATGGTGCGGGCCAGCTCGGTGAACTCGTCGCCGATGTCGCTGACCGGCACCCTGCGCGACAGGTCGCGGCCGGAGACCTCGACCAGGTTGGCACGGATCCGCTCCACGGGCCGCAGCGCGTGGTCGACCACGGTCCAGGTGATTCCCGCGACGATGAGCAGCATCGCGGGCGTCCCCAGGAAGGTCAGGACGTAGAGCCACTCGAGCGCCGTGTTGACGTCCGCGAGCGAGGCCGCGCCGTAGACGACGACAGGCCCCGTGGGAGACCGCACCTGGATGGCTTTGACCAGGTACGACGTCTCGGAGTCGGGCTGTTCGGGCAGCGTGCGCTCGGCGGTGTAGACGACCTCGGGTGCACGCGGGGTGAAGTCGGTGAGCCGTTTGCTGTCGTCCGTCGTGGCGCTGGACGCGACGACCTTGCCGTCGGCGGAGACGACCTGCAGCAGCCGCACGCGTGCCGCGAGCGGGAGGGTGCGAGGTAGGTCACCCACCTCGGCCTTGCTCGCGGTCCGGCGCACGGCCAGCTCCACCCTGTCGCCGACGGTGCCGCGCAGGTTGGCGGGCACGGTCACGAGGACGATGACGGACACTGAGGTGAAGACCAGCGTCGCGACGAGGGTCGCGATCGTGGTCAGACGCGCCCGGATCGAGCGAGGAAGAATCCGGAACCGTTTCACCATCCATCCCCCGTATCACTAGGTGTGCACCTACCCATCGTGAGTTCCGCGTCACAGCCTGTCCGGGTTTGCTCTGCGGCGGCCCAGGGGCTGGGCGGGGCTGCCGCCGGGCGAGACCCGGACGTGGAGGCTGCTCAGCGCGTGGCGTACCCGCGATCCAGATTCGGCGAATCTGGTGTTAACGTCCGATCATGGACACGGTGACCGTGGAGCAGAACGGCATCAACGCGGTTCCCCTCGCGGAGCGGCGCGGCAGGCCGGCGGATCTGTTCTGGCCGTGGGCGGGCTCCAACCTGTCGCTGTTCGGGGTGGCCTTCGGGATCTACGTGGTGGGTCTCGGGCTCGGCGTCGTCCCGGCGATCCTCACCGGCGCGATCGGCTACCTGCTCTCGTTCGGGCTGGTCGGGCTGGTCGCCGTCGCGGGCGCGCGGTCGGGCGTGCCGACGATGACGCTCGGGCGGGCGCCGTTCGGTTACCAGGGCAACAAGCTGCCGGCCGTGCTGTCGTACGTGTCCAACGTCGGCTGGGAGATCGTCCTCGTCACGCTGTCGGCGCAGGGCGGCGCGGCGATCCTGGGACGGTTCGCGCCCGGCATCCCGCACACGACGGCCACGGCGGTGTGCTTCGCCCTCGCCACGCTGGTCACGATCGCGATCGGCGTGTACGGGCACGCCCTGATCATGGTGGTGCAGCGGTACCTGACGTACGCGTTCGTGGTGCTGACCGTCGTCTACCTGGTGCTGATGGCGCCGAAGCTCGGCACCGCGCTGAAGACCACGGCGGGCCCCGGCGGCTGGGTCGGCGGGATCATCTTCGCGATGACACTGCTCGGCCTCGGCTGGGTGAACTGCGGCGCCGACTACTCCCGCTACCTGCCGGTGGAAGCCAGGCCGTCCAGGGTGGCGCTGTGGACGACGCTGGGCGGGGCGGTGCCGCCCATGGTGCTGCTCGTGTTCGGCGTGCTGCTCGCGGGCGGCGACCCCGGGCTGGCGGACGCGGCGGGCGCCGACCCGGTGGGCGCGCTGGCCGGCGCGCTGCCGACCTGGTTCCTGCTCCCCTACCTGCTGACCGCCATCGGCGGCTTCCTGGCCGGGGCGATCATGGACATTTACTCCTCCGGGCTGTCGATGCTGGCGCTCGGCGTGCCGATCAAGCGGCACTACGCCGTGCTCGTGGACGGCGCGCTGATGCTGCTCGGCGGCTACTACCTGCTGTTCGTGTCGTCCAGCTTCCTCGGGACGTTCCAGGCGTTCCTGGCGATCATCGGCGTGGTGATGGCGGCCTGGGTCGCCATCTTCCTCGTGGACATGTGGCGGCTGCGCGCGGGCGGGCACGGCTACGACGAGCGGCTGCTGCGTCCCGGCGCCCCGGCCGTCAACTGGGCGGGCCTGGTCTCGCTGGTGGCGGCCTCGATCGTGGGGATCGGGCTGATCACCTCGACGGACCAGAACATCGCCAAGGTGGTCGGCTTCCTGATGAGCGACGAGCTGAAGGCCGGGACCTTCGGCGCCGCCAACATCGGCGTGGTGGTCGCGATGCTGCTGGCGGGCCTGCTCTACGAGGCGTTCACAATGAGGCGCCGGTAGGGCGGTCCGGCGGATCAGGGCGTCACGATCGCGAAGTCCGGCACGGGGTTGTCGAGGACGGCCACCAACCGCCGCAGCACTCCCGTGTCGCCCTCCCGGTCGACGCCCTCGACTCCCTTGCCGGTCAGCAGGCCGAGGAACTGGGCCTTGGTGAGCCTGAGCGTGAGGTCCACGTCCTGCTCGGGTGGGTCGGCCTGCTGGATGAGCGCGCCGTTCGACAGCGTGGTGCGGTAGCGCTCTCCCAGGTCGGTCAGGTGCCAGTCGATGGACAGGCGCTCGTGCCACGCCCTGGGGCCGTCGATCCTGATGGCGATCGAGTCGAAGATCTGCGGCACGCTGAGCGCGGCGACCAGGTCGGGCGAGCCGGTGTCGATGTCGGCGGGCACGATGCCGTCGGTCAGTTCCAGCGCGCCCATCAGGTAGAGGTTGCGCCACGTGCCGTTCTCCGAGCCGTGCCCGAGCCGGGTGTAGACCTCGGCGAGCAGGTCGCGGGCCTCCTTGTTGCCCTCGTCCGCGAAGACCGCGTGGTTGAGCAGTTCGACGGCGAAGCGCAGGTCGTTCTCCGCGATGTAGCGCCTGGCGAGGGCGACGACGGCGCCTCCGCCGCCCAGACACTTGACGTATCGGATCGCCCGGTCCCTCGGCGGGTGCTCCCACAGGTGCGCCGGGTTGCCGTCGAACCAGCCCAGGTAGCGCTGGTAGATGGCCTTGACGTTGTGGCCGACCGAGCCGCGGTGGCCGCGCGTGTGCCAGGACTCCTCCAGCCCGGGAGGCAGCCGGACCGCCTCGGCGATCTCCGTCCCCGTCAGGCCCTTGTTCATCAGGCGCAGCGTCTGGTCGTGCAGGTAGGCGTACAGGTCCCGCTGCCGCGACAGGAAACGGACCACGTTCTCCGCGCCCCACGTGGGCCAGTGGTGCGAGGCGAAGGCGACGTCCGCGCTGCCGGCGAACAGCGTGATGACCTCCGTCAGGTGGCGCGCCCACCCGCGGGCGTCGCCGACGGGCCCGCCGCGCAGGCTGAGCAGGCTGTGCTGGTTGTGGGTGACGTTCTCCGCCACGCACAGGGCCCGCCGCTCCGGGAAGAAGAAGTTCAGCTCGGACGGCGCCTCGCCGCCGGGCGTCAACTGGAAGACGATGCGGACCCCGTCGATCGTCTCCTCCTGACCGGTACGGGTGATGTCGAGCGTGGGCACGATCAGCGAGACCGTTCCGGTCGAGCGGGTCAGGCCGAGGCCGGTGCCGATCTGGCCCTCGGGCGAGCGCGGCAGGGCGGGGCCGTACAGGTAGACGGAGCGGCGGGTCATCGCGGGCCCGGCGTACACGTTCCGCGACAACGCGTGCTCCAGGAAGCCGGCGGGCGCGAGGATCGGCACGCCGCCGCCCGTGACGCCGCGGACGCCGCCGAAGTGGTCGACGTGGGAGTGGGTGTAGATGACGCCGGTGACCGGGCGCTCGCCCCGGTGGTCGCGGTACAGCCTGAGCGCGGCGGCGGCGCATTCGGTGGAGATCAGCGGGTCGATCACGATGACGCCGGTGTCGCCCTCGACGAGGGTCATGTTCGACAGGTCCAGGCCGCGCACCTGGTAGATCCCGTCGGCCACCTCGTACAGGCCCTGCCGGGCGTGCAGCCGGCTCTGCCGCCACAGGCCGGGATGGGCGGTGGCCGGGCACTCCTGTTCCAGGAAGGCGTAGGCGTCGTTGTCCCAGATGACCCTGCCGTCGGCGTCCTTGACCACCGCAGGGCTGAGTTTCGCGACGAATCCGCGGTCCGCGTCGGCGGCCCCCTCGGACTGGGCGTGGTCGTGGAGTGGAAGGTCGGCCATGCCTAGGTGCATTCCCGCAAACCATCCCCAGCACGGTCAGATGCCGCACGCTTTACCCCATTTATCCAGCAATAGGAGGATTTGGCGGGCGCGGTGGCCGCGATGTGATTGGCTGGATGCCCGCTGATCGCTTGGGGGACTGACGTGGAAGCGTGCGTGTTCGACCTCGACGGAGTGCTCGTCGACTCGGAACCGGTCTGGGAGGAGGTGCGGCGCGCCTTCGTCGCCGACCACGGCGGCACCTGGCAGCCCGACACGCAGTCCAGGCTGATGGGCATGAGCACCCAGGAATGGGCGGCCTACCTGCACGAACTCGGAGTCCGGCTGCCCCCGGACGAGATAGCCGGCGGCGTGATCGAGCAGATGGCCGAGCGCTACCGGCACGAACTGCCGCTGCTGGAGGGTGCGCGGGAGACGGTCAGGCGGTTGTCCGGGCGCTTCCCCCTCGGCCTGGCGAGCTCCTCACCCCGCGCCCTGATCGACGTGGTCCTCGACGCCGCCGGCCTGCGCGACGCGTTCACGGCCACCGTCTCCACCGAGGAGGTGCCCCGCGGCAAGCCGGCCCCCGACGGGTACCTGGAGGCGGCGTCCCGGCTGGGCGTCGACCCTGAGGAGTGCGTGGCCGTGGAGGACTCCAGCAACGGCCTGCGCTCGGCGCACGCCGCCGGGATGCGGGTCATCGCCGTCCCGCACCACCGCTACCCGCCGGACCCGGACGCCCTGGCGCTGGCCTGGCGTGTCCTGCCCGGCCTCGACGCGCTGACCCCGGAACTCCTCGAGTCATGATCCGTCCCGAAACCGACGCCGACACGACCGTGATCCGTCCCAGAACCGGCGCCGACCTCGACGCCTGCGTGCGGGCGCTGGCCGAGGTCCAGGCCGCCGACCGCTACCCGGTGGACTGGCCCGACGACCCGCACGGGTGGCTCTCCCCCGACGACCTCACCGGCGCGTGGGTGGCGATCGACGACGGCGTCGTACTGGGGCACGTCGGGCTCGCCGGCACGGCCGTGACCAGGCTCTTCGTCACCCCCGCAGCCCGTGGGAGCGGGCTCGCCGCCGCCCTGCTCGACACGGTCCTCGCCGCCGCCGGCACGCCGCTCACCCTGGAGGTCTCCGACGAGGGCGGCGCGGCCATCGCCTTCTACGAGCGGCAGGGCTGGCGCCGGGTCGGCAGCGCCCGCGCCCGCTGGCTCAACGCCGCGGGCGAGCCAGCCCTGGTGCATCAGTACGTCAGCCCGTGAAGATATCCTCTGGGAATCGTGCGAGACATCACGGTTTTTTCCGGCACCGCCCACCCCCGCCTGGCTGAGGAGATCTGCGCCCATCTGGGCACCCCGCTCCACCCGGTCCAGGTCAACCGCTTCGCGAACGACGTGCTCGAAGTGCAGCTCGAGGCCAACTGCCGGGAGCGCGACGTCTTCCTGATCCAGCCGCTGGTGCCGCCCGTCCAGGAGCATCTGGTCGAACTGCTGCTCATGCTCGACGCGGCGCGCGGGGCCTCAGCCGCCCGCACCACCGTGGTTCTCCCGCACTACGCCTACGCACGTTCGGACAAGAAGGACGCCCCGCGCATCTCCATCGGCGCGCGGCTGGTGGCCGACCTGATGGTGGCCGCGGGGGCCAGCCGGGTGCTCGCCATGACGCTGCACTCGCCCCAGGTGCACGGCTTCTTCAGCGTCCCGGTCGACCACCTGCACGCGCTGCGCGAGCTGGCCGGGCACTTCCGCCGGTACGACCTGTCGAACGCGGTCGTGGTCTCCCCCGACCTGGGCAACGCCAAGGAGGCCGCGCACTTCGCGCGGCTGCTCGGCACGGAGGTCGCGATGGGCGCCAAGCAGCGCTTCAGCGACGACCGCGTGGTGATCAGCTCGGTGATCGGCGACGTCGCGGGCAAGGACGTGATCATCCTGGACGACGAGATCGCCAAGGGCAGCACGGTCATCGAACTGCTCGACCGGCTCCGCGAGCGCGGCGTGAACTCGGTGCGCGTCGCCTGCACGCACGGCCTGTTCGCCGACGGCGCCGTGGAACGACTCAGCGCGATGCCGGAGGTCGAGGAGATCGTCTGCACGAATACCGTGCCGTCGCCGAAGCCGAGCGACAAACTCACGGTCCTGTCGATCGCCCCCGCCCTCGCCGAGGCGATGCGCCGCATCCACGACGGCGAGTCCGTGAGCGCCCTCTTCGGCACCCTCTGACACCCCCGCATCCGGCCCTCCGGCACGTCGATGGGCCTCCGCCGGTCGGGGAATGGGTTTGAACGGGCGGCTCGATGCTTGCCATGCTCGTGCGATGGCCGATACGAGACTCGCGAACCAGATCGTCCTTGTCACCGGCGGGAGTGGCGGGATCGGCGCGGCGATCGCGCGGGCGTTCTCAGCTGAGGGAGCCCGCGTGGCGGTCCACTACTTCACCGAGGCGCCGCCTCCTTCCGGCGTCACGTGGGAGCACCTCACCCCCGCCGCAGAGGCGGCGGCGACGCTGGCCGCCGAGCTCGGCGGCGTCGCCGTCCAGGGTGATCTCCGGGAGCCGGACGCGGCGCGGCACCTGCTCGACGAGGTCGAACGGCAGCTGGGGCCGGTCGACGTCCTGGTGAACAACGCCGCGCACTGCGAGTCGCCGGACACGATCGACGCGCTGGACGCCGGCGGGCTGCGCCGCCACTACGAGGTCAACGCGATCGCCCCGGCCCTGCTCATCTCCGAGCTGGCACGGCGGCCCTCGACGGCGACGTCCCGGTGCGTGGTGAACATCTCCACGGACGCCGCCCGCGCGTTCCCCGGCCAGATCGGCTACGGGACGTCCAAGGCGGCCTTGGAGGGTCTCACGCGTGGGGCCGCGCTCGACCTGGCCGCGGCGGGTATCCGGGTCAACGCGGTGGCCCCTGGCCCGGTTCAGACCGGGTGGATGGACGCCGACCTGCTGGAACATGTCCGTTCGATCGTCCCGATGGGCCGGGCGGGCGAGCCGGGCGACATCGCCGACGCCGTCGTGTTCCTCGCCTCGCACCAGGCCCGCTGGATCACCGGACAGGTCCTCCAGGTGGCGGGAGGCCACGCATTGTGACCACGCCGCGGACCGCACCACCGCCCAAAGAGGACCCACACCACCACCCGGAGAGAACTCACTCCACCGCCCGAAGAGAACCCACGCCATCGTACGGAGGGTGCCGCGGTGCGGTCTAGGGGGAGCCGGTTCCATGCTCGTTGGGCCGGTTTGCCGGGGCCACCTTTCGCTGGAGCCGACAGTGGATCATAGTTCAATCATGCACGGGGCAACTGATCTTCTGCTGACGCGTTTCCTCGACGACATCGTCCCCGCGGTGCCCCTGGTCGCGCTCTGGGCGCACGGCTCGCTCGCGGCGGGCGACTACCAGCCGGGCCGCAGCGACCTCGACCTGATCGCCGTCGTGGAACGTCCGATCAACCGCGAGGAGTGGAAACGGCTGAAGCACCTGCACGGGGCACTGGACCTGCCGCTCGCGGAGCACCTGCACTGCTCCTACCTGCCGGAGGCCGAGCTGGCCGACCTGAAGGCCGAGCACGTGACCTGGGCGCACGATCATCTCTTCCAGCGTCCGGTCACCCCGGTCACCCGGCGCGAGCTGCACGCGGGCGCTCTGGAGCTGTACGGCCCGCCTCCCGGTGAGCTGCTGCCGCCGGTCTCCGACGAGGAGCTGGTCACGTTCGTCCGGACCGACCTGGAGGAGTTCTGGCTGGCGAACACGCACGGCCGGCGGCACTGGCTCACCGACATCTGGGTGGACCTCGGCCTCCTGACGGTGGCCAGGGCGACGGTCACCTTGCGGGACGGACGGCTGATCACCAAGCGGGAGGCGCTGGACGTGCTCGCGGAGCTGGACGCGCCGCCGCTGGTCGTGGCGGACATCCGGGCCCGGCGGTACGGCCTGCCGCGTCCGGCGCTGAGCCGGTTCCGGCGGGCGAAGCTGGCCCGCGCCTTCGTCAGGACGGCCGCCAAGCACGCCCTGCGCTGACCACACGCACGGAACTCCCACCGGCCTCGCCGGGCGCTGACGTCACTCACAGGGCTCCGGCGAGTCTCGAAAGCCCTTCGGCGATCTGGGCGGGGGTGAGGCCGAGGTCGTGCCGCTGGTAGCCGTACACCTCGGGCGCGAGCGGGGCGAGCAGGGCGTCCACCAGCGCGTCGGGGGCGGGGGTGCCGGCGGCGACGAGCAGCGAGCGGACGTGCGCGCGCCAGAACCCGTACGCGCCGGTCTCGAACCGCGAGCGCCCGACCTCGGCGCCCAGCACCAGGTGGGCGTGGCCGTCCAGCAGCTCGACCATGGCGGCGTAGAAGGCGGTGAGGCGCTCGGCCGGAGGGGCGCCGGGGCCGAGGGGAGGGTCGCCGCGCATCAGTTTCTCCTGTAGGGCCCGCTCGTGCTCGTCGAGCAGGGCGACGGCGATGGACGCCCGGTCGGGGTAGCGGCGGTAGAGCGTGCCCCGGCCGACTCCGGCCGCCTTGGCGATGTCGTCCATCGTCACGTCCTGCGCGGGCCGGGCCGCGAACAGCTCGGCGGCGGCCTCGAGGATCCTGGCGCGGTTGCGCGCGGCGTCTGCTCTCTCCACGCTCAACAGTCTATGTGGACATTGCGTCCGGATATGCTTAAATGGACGCAGTGTCCGCTTAACTCTGGAGACCTCATGAGCAACCTGCTGCACCTGGACGCCAGCGCGCGCCGCGCGTCGTTCTCACGCCGGCTGTCGGCCGTCTACGCGGAGACCTGGCGCGCGGCGAACCCCTCAGGCGGCTACGTCTACCGCGACCTGGCCGCCGACCCCGTCCCGCACATCGACGAGGCGTGGACGGAGCTGTGCGACCACATCCTGGAACACGAGATCCGCGACATCTCCCGCTACCGCGAGGCCGTGCGCACGCCGGCCCGTGAGCGCGCGTGGTCGATCGTGGAGCCGCTGCTCGACGAGGTGGTGGCGGCGGACGTGATCCTCATCGGCACGCCGATGTACAACTTCTCCATCCCGTCCTCGCTCAAGGCGTGGCTGGACCAGATCACCTTTCCCAAGATGTCGCTGAAGGGCCGGTCGTTCGTGGTGACCAGCGCCAGGGGCGGCGCGTACGGCCCCGGCACGCCCCGCGAGCCGATGGACCACCAGGAGAGCTTCCTGCGCGACTTCTTCAAGGGCCACTTCGCGGTGGAGGATGTCGTGTTCGTCCACGCCGAGCTGGTCAACTCCCTGCTCGACCCCGCGCTCGCGCACCTGCGCGGCAAGCACGAGGAGTCGCTGGCGGCGGCGCTGGAGCGGTTGGCGACGGAGGTGGCCGGGTGAGCTGGCTCGTCCTCGTGCTGGCCGGGCTGGTCGAGGTGGCCTGGTCGCAGAGCATCAAGCCGACGCAGAACTTCACCAGGCCGGTGCCGACGCTGATCTGCCTGGTGCTGATGGCCGCGGCGGTGTGGCTGCTGTCGCAGGCGATGAACACGCTGCCGGTCGGCACCGCGTACGCCGTGTTCACCGGAATCGGCGCCGTCGGCGCGATCACGCTGGGCATCGTCCTCAACGACGACCCCGTGTCGGTGGGAAGGGTGGCCGCGTTGTCGCTGATTTTGGGAGGAGTAGTGTTGGCGCGGCTTACCACCTGATATCGGGGAAAGGGCGCGAATGGGAGAGATCAGGAAGCTCTATCTGGTCGCCGCCGGCTCGGCGGTGGAGCTGCTGAACCATCCCGCGGTCGCCGCCGCCTGGAACAAGCCGAGCGCGCTGACCGAGTTCAGCGTCGCGGGCCTGGCGGGGCATCTCGCCTTCCAGCTCGTCCGCGTCGACGGCGTGCTGCCGGAGAGCGACGTGAAGCAGGAGCCGATCTCCCTGATCGAGCACTACACCAGGTCGCCGTGGGTGCAGGCGGGGCTCGACCACGAGAGCAACGTGGGCATCAGGCGCGTCAGCGAGGCCGCGGCGACCGACGGCGCCGCGGCGCTGGCGGCCAGGACCGCGGAGCTGCTCGACCGCCAGCGTACGGAGGTGCCCGACCAGCCGGAGGACCGGGTCGTCCACATCCCCTCGTCGGGCTGGTCGCTACGGTTCGACGACTTCCTGCTGACCCGGCTGATGGAGCTGGTCGTGCACTCCGACGATCTCGCGGCCAGCGTGGGCCTCGCGACGCCCGAGCTGCCGCCGGAGGTCGTGAACCCGGTCGTCGAGCTGCTGGCCCAGCTGGCCGTGCACCGGCACGGCGCGACGGCGGTGATCCGCACGCTGAGCAGAGCCGAGCGGGCCCCCGCCACCATCAGCGCCTTCTAGTGCCACATCGCTTGATCACAGTCGGTGAATAGCCGATTCCGTCAGGGGCGGGTAGAGGCGGCCGCGCCGGTCAGGGCGCGGCCGCTCGGGCGGTCGCCTGGGCATGCTGTTCGTCGGTCATGCCGCTGGTGGTGCCGGGGTAGTCCTGGTGAAGGTCGTTGCTCGAAGGAGCGGCTGTTCCTAGGAGTGGTCACCCGGCTTGCCGACGACCTTGGTCTCCAGCTGTGCGCTCCACAACACGGGAGCCCCGGCCTTCACGGTTCCGGTCATCCCGCTGGGAAGGGGCGGGGCGGTCGTGCCCGGCTTCGCCTGCGGGACGGTCGTGCCCGGCTTCGCGGCGGGAGGGAATTGCCAGTCGGCGACGTTCTCGGCGTAGGCGCCGAGGAACCGGTAGTCCCCGGCGTCGATGATGATCTCAAAGCGCTCCTGCGCTCCGGTGTAGGCGAACGCGACGCCGTGGCGCCCCGCCGCGTCGACGGCGTCCTGCTTGACCGAGACGCCTTCCATCTTCGGCAGCGCGCGGAACAACGCGGCGCGGACCTCGGAGGCGAGCGGTTGGCCGCCCATCAGATCGAGGATCGTCTTGAAGACGCGCTCCTGCTCGGAGGCGTTCTGGTTCCACGGTGAGGCCGGAACCTCGGCGACGGCCCTCTTGATCCTGGCGAGCACCTCCTCGGGTGTGACGGGTGCCTTGGCCAGGTCGGCATCGGTAAGGCCAGGGCTGACCGCCTCGGTGACCATCTTGCCCGTGCCGTCGTCCATCGCGACCTTCTTGCCGTCCAGGCTGTACCACAGTTCGAGGGTCTCACGCTTGTTGAGGTCCACCTCGGGCCGCGGCTCGGCGCGCAGCGGGGCGAGCGACTCCTTCACGTACATCCACTGGCCGGTTGAGGGTGTCCCCTTGTTTGCGGCGTACGGATCGCGTTCGGCTGTTTGGGCGGCTCGCTCGCCAAGCTCTTGGACGCTGGCCGCGGCCGGTGGGTTGTCACCGAGCACCACGCCGAAGCCGACGACGACGGCCGCTGCGGCCGCGGCGGCCATCCCGAGCCGCCAGGTCAGACGAGGGATGCGAAATGTCCGCCGTGTCACGGGTGCGGGGATCGGTTCGTGCATCGCCCGCAGGAGCCGGGTCCTGGCCGCGTCCTTCGCCTCGCGCGTGATCACCGGGGTGTTTTCGAGGAACTGCTTGAACTCGTCCATCATGCGACCTCTCTCGTCGGATCGGTGCCGCCGAAGGCGGCCTTTGCCTTCTTGCGCGCTCGGTGCAGGCGGGAGCGGACGGTGCCGATCGGCACACCGAGCACCGCCGCGACCTCCTCGTAGGCCAGATCGCCCCACGCCACCAACAGCAGCACGTCACGATCGCCTGAGGACATGCCTGCCAGCGCCCCCGCGAGCCGGCGGTCCTCCTCCTGCGCGGCGACGCGGCCGACCACCCTGTCGGCCATCGGCTCGGGCGACGGGCTCAGGCCGGTACGGCTCAGCGCGCGCAGGAACCGCTCCTCGCCGCGCCGGTGCTTGGCGATGAGGTTGGTCGCGATGCCGTAGAGCCATGGGCCGGCGAACTGCCGGGCGAGGTCGTAGGAGGCGCGAGTACGAAAGGCGGTCAGGAACGTCTCCGCCGCGATGTCGTCGGCCGCCTGGGTGCCGAGACGCTTGGCGATGAACTGGTGGATCTGCTCGATGTAGCGGTCGAACACCCCTGCGAACTCTTCCGGGTCGTCATGTGACCGGCGGATGAGTTCGGCGTCATTCGCCTCGACTGTCTCCGCCGGGTGCGGTTGTGTCATGCCTGTTCTTTCCCGATGGAGCGGATCGGGTTCTCACCGACCGCGCGCTGCTGTCCGGTCGGCGGGTCACCACAAATGATCAGATCCGAGACGCGCGAGGCGTGAACACAACGCAATGAGCCGTTTCCATCCTGAAGCGGCAGGTCACAGGCTTGTTGCAGGCTCCTGAACCTGATCGACACGCAGAGAAGCCGGTGCCTGCCGAAAATGTCTTCCACACAGGTCATCGCCTCGGCCTGGCTTCGCCTGACGTGCGTGCTCTTCGGCCGTCTCGCAAAGCGAAGCTCAGCCGTTGGCACCCGCATGAGCTGCGTCACTCCGGAGCCTCGTTCCTGCTGGCCAGGTGGAGGGAGCAGGGTGCACATTCTCCAGCCACATGGCCTGAGCTGAGGGAACGCCTCATACGGCTCGCGGCGAGCGCATGGCCAATCCGTTCACGTCCCGTATCCGCCGGGCCGACAGCCGCGCCGTGGATTGGAACCTTTCCCCCGCATCCGGATAAGTACCGTCGTGACATCCATTCCACACGAGCAATCGCCCATGACGGGCCGGACGCTCCACATGGCGGGGTCCGTGCAGCAGCGAAAACGCGATCATACGCGTGGAGCCGACCCGGCGGAGGGTTCAGCGGTGGCCGACATGCCGGTTCCAGCGGACGCGCCGTCCTGGGCGGACGTATCAAGACCGGCCCCGGCTGAGGTTCCGCTCGAAACACCGGTGCCGATGGAGGACTCGGCGGTCATCAGAGCGTCGCTGAGCGAGCCGGAACGTTTCGCCGAGCTGTTCGACCGGCATGCCGCCGTACTGCACCGCTACGTCGTCCGCCGCCTCGGTCCTGACCATGCGGAGGACGTGGTGGCCGAGACTTTCACCAGGGCGTTCGAGAAGCGGCGCAGGTACGCCTTCGACCGATCGGACGCGTTGCCGTGGCTGTACGGCATCACCACGAACATCATCGGCACCCACCGAAGGGCGGAGGTACGCGGGTACCGGGCGCTCGCCAGAACCGGCGAGGACCCTGTGGCGGTGGCCTTCGACGAGCGGGTGGTCGCCCGGCTCTCCGCCTCGGCGACCCGGGAACGGCTCGCGGCCGCCCTGGCCAAGCTGGGGCGAGGCGAGCGCGACGTCCTGCTGCTGATCGCCTGGGGCGACCTCAGTTACGGGGAGACGGCACAGGCGCTGGGTGTGCCCCTCGGCACCGTGCGGTCGCGGCTGTCCCGCGCCCGCCGCAAGATCGCCCACGCACTGGGCGGTAGCAATCCGATCGACGTTATCGAGGAGGCCTGATGAACGATTTGGACATGGTCCGCGACCTGCGGTCAGAGGTACGGCGGAGCGAAGAAAGCGATCTTCACGGCGCCCGACGGCGGATGCTCGCCGCGATGGCTCCGAAGCCACAGTCCCGCCGGCTCCCCCGCACGATGGTGCGCGTGGCCGCCGTCGGCGTCCTCGGCGTCACGATCGCGGCAGGCGTCACGGTAGTGCAGAACCTCGCTACGGACCCCCAGGGGAAGGGAACCGCAAGCGCCCCGGCGTGGCTGCCCCCGGCGAACGCCGAGACCCTGGCCAAGCGCGCGACGGCGGCGGCGGCGGGGCAGCCGGACGTCTACCCGCGAGACGATCAGTGGGTCTACGCCAAAAGGGACTTCTACCGATCGACCAAGTCAGCCGCGTCGCCGAACAGAGGAGGCGAGACCGGATCGCGGCACACCGAAGAGATGTGGACTCGGGGTGACGGTAAGGAGAGAGCCCGGCGGAACGAAGGCAGCGAGAAGATCACGAGGCGTCAAGGCGGGGAAGATCCCCGTCTACGGTTCGACCCCGCCTACCTGCGCTCGCTCCCCTTGGAGCCGTCCGCCCTGTTGGAGCGCCTGAAAAGGGACACGAGTGAGATCTCCTTGCCCGAGGCACGGGCGGTCTTCGGTCAGATCCTGATCATCCTTCAGGAAGGCGCTCCGCCGGCTCGCCTGCGCGCTGCTCTCTACACCGTCCTCTCGCGGCTGGACGGCGTTGCTGTGGAGAACGTGCGCGATCTGTTGGGGAGAGAAGGAATCGGGATCTACACGGACAACGAGGGGATGCGCAAGGAAGTCATCATCGACCCCAACACCTACGTCCTGCTCGGGGGTCGCACCGTCTACCTCGGCGGATCGACGTCATCCCCGTACGGCGAATTGCCCAAGGGTGAGGTGATCCTCTCCGTGGCTCAGGTGGCCACCGGCATCGTCGACCAAGCTGGCGAAGTCCCGTAGCCGGAGCGCTGGCCCTGCCCGAGACGAGGGCAGCGCACCGGCTGCCGATCAGCCGAAGTAGTTGTGCGACTGCGGGGCGGGTCGCGCAGGCCCCCGCCCCTGCTCGCTAGGCCCTGATCATGCGCAGCGCCGCGGCCACCTCGCGGCCCGTCAGCGCCGTCTCCGGATCGACCAGCCACTGCGCGAGCAGCCCTGTCAGCATGGCCTGGTAGAAGGAGCCGACCAGGCGGGCCCGCTCGGGCTCCGCCTCCGGATCGACGCCCTCGAACAGCTCCGCCAAGCCCACCTTCGCCTCCTTCAGCGCGCCGAAGAGCTGCGCGCGGATGTCCGGGATGTGGTCGATCTGCCCGAGCACCTCGAACTGCGTGGTCCAGAGCGGGCGCAGGCGGTCGAACGACTCCGTCACCCGGTCCCACGCGCCCTCGAAGCGCTCCAGCGGGGTGGCGTCGGGCTTCGCCTCGGCGGCCAGCGTGGCGCCCAGGTCCACCCCCCACTCGCGCATCACCTCGATCAGCGCCTCGTTGATGAGCGCGTCCTTCGACCTGAAGTGGTAGCCGATGGCCGCCAGGCTCACCCCTGACGCGGTCGCGATGTCGCGTGCGGTCGTCCGCGAGTAGCCCTTCTCGATCAGGCAGCGCTTCGCTCCGGCAAGCAGATCCTCTCGATTTCCCATGTCCCAACAGTAGCACAATCGTCCTAGACAAAGTTCTAAGACGTTTGTACAGTTCTCGGCATGGACATTCTGATCTCCGGCGCGAGCATCGCCGGCACCGCGACGGCGTACTGGCTCAAGCGCTACGGCTTCACCCCGACCGTGGTCGAGCGGGCGCCCGCGATCCGCGAGGGCGGCTACAAGGTGGACGTGCGCGGCGCCGCCCTCGACGTGGCCGAGCGCATGGGCGTCCTGGACGCGATCAGGGCCCGCAGCACCGACATGCGCATCGCCACCCACTACGACGGCTCCGGCAGGCGGGTCGCGACCATGGACGCCGACCTGTTCGGCGGGCGCGACAGCGACGACGCCGAGATCATGCGCGGCGACCTGAACGAGATCCTCTACGACCTCACCCGCGACGACGTCGAGTACCTCTTCGACGACTCGATCACCGGCATCTCCGAGGACGGCACCGTGACGTTCGAGCGGTCCGCGCCGCGCCGGTTCGACCTGGTCATCGGGGCCGACGGCGTGCACTCCAACACCCGGCGGCTGGTCTTCGGCGAGGAGTCCAGGTTCGCCCGCGACCTCGGCTACTACATCTCGATCTGCACCGTCCCCAACCACCTCGGGCTCGACCGCGAGGAGGCCGTGCACGCCGCGCCCGGCCGCACCGCGAACGTCTACAGCACCCGCCAGGACGGCAACGCCAAGGCGCTGTTCATGTGGTCGTCGAAGCCGCTCTCCTACGACTTCCGCGACACCGAGCGGCAGAAGGAACTGCTCGCCGAGGCCATGGCGGGGGTGGAGTGGGAGGTGCCCGCGCTGCTCGACGCCGTGCGCGACGCCAAGGACTTCTACTTCGACTCGCTCACCCAGATCCACATGGACCGCTGGTCGAGCGGGCGGGTCGTGCTGGTGGGCGACGCGGCCTACTGCGCGTCACCGGCGTCCGGGCAGGGCACCAGCCTGGCCCTGGTCGGCGCGTACGTGCTGGCGGGCGAGCTGGCGGCCGGCGGCGGGTTCGACGGCTACGAGCGCGAGATGCGCGCGTTCGTGGACGCCAACCAGCAGCTCGGCCCCGCGAACGTCAAGGGCATGGTCATCGCCTCACGCGCGGCCATCTGGTTCCAGCTCAAGATGATCAAGCTGCTCCCCCACCTGCCCGGACGCGACAAGATGATCGACCGCATCGCCGGGGCCATCCACCGGGCCGCCACCGCCATCACGCTGAAGGACTACCAGCCCCTCCAGGAGCGCAGCCAGGCCTAGCTCGAACGTCTCCTCGGCCCGCCGGGGACGCCCGGCCGAGAGCGCCGACGACAGCCGCGGAACCTCGGCCCCACCCGGATCGATCATGACGGCCGGCGCGACCAGGTCCAGCGCGGACCCGATCGCGAACGACTCGATCGCGGTGAACACGGCCACCACCCGATCCCCCGGCCAGCCCGCGCGCTCCAGCAGCGCGACGGCCCGCTCGTACATCTCCAGCGTCAGCGGCGACCTGATCGTCGTCGTGGCCAGCAACCCGATCGTGTTCGGGTGCCGGGCGAAGGCCGCCAGGTAGGACCGCGCCCAGACCGCCAGCGCCTCGCGCCACTCGCGCCCGTCGAGCGCCTCGACGTCCATCTCGGAGACGACCAGCCCCCGGATGCCCTCGACGATCTCGTCACGTCCGGAGACGTGGTTGTAGAGGGACGCGGCGCGCACGCCGAGCCGCGTGGCCAGCCGGGTCAGGGTCAGAGAGCCGGGGCCCTCGCCGTCGACCAGCGCCAGCGCCTCGGCGAAGATGCGCTCCCTGCTGAGGATCGGCTGTCGCGGTCTGCCCATGCCTTCCATTCTCGCGCGCGGGAAGGTACCGTCACGTCGCAAAACTAACGCCCTTAGTTTATGGAGGGGAAGCAGGTGCTGTTCACCGGAGGGACGATCTGGACGGGCGCCGCCGTCACGGACGCGCTGGCCGTCTCCGGCGGCCGGATCACCGCGCTCGGCCAGGACGCGCTGGACCAGGCCGACGGCCAGGTGGTGGACCTGGAAGGCGGCTTCCTCATGCCCGCCTTCGGCGACGGCCACGCCCACCCGCTGTACGGCGGCCTGGAGGCGCAGGGGCCGCAGATCAAGGAGTGCGCCTCGGTCGAGGAGATCGTCGCCGCCGTGGGCCGGTACGCCGGCGAGCACCCCGAGCTGGAGTGGATCGTCGGAGGCAGCTACGACCCGGCGCTCACCCCCGCCGGCGAGTTCGACGCGCGCTGGCTGGACGAGGCGGTGCCCGACCGTCCGGTGGTGCTGCGGGCGTACGACTATCACACGCTCTGGTGCAACACCGCCGCGCTGGAGCGTGCCGGCATCGGCCCGGACACGCCCGACCCGCGGCTCGGCTGGATCGTCCGGCGGCCGGACGGCACCCCCATGGGGACGCTCAGGGAGTGGCACGCCTGCGACCTGGTGCTCGATCTGGTCCCCGCCAAGTCGCTCGACGAGCTGGTCGAGGGGCTGGCCGAGGCGGGCAGGGCGATGGCGTCGGCCGGGATCACCTGGGTGCAGGACGCCTGGGTCGAACCGTCCATGGTCGAGGCGTACCTGGAGGCGGACCGGCGCGGGGCGCTGCGGTTCCGGGCCAACCTGGGCCTGCGCGCCGACCCCGATACCTGGCGTGACCAGCGGCCGGTCTTCCTCGCCCAGCGCGACCGGGTGGGAGGGCTCGTCACCGCCAACACCGTGAAGTTCTTCGCCGACGGCGTCATCGAGGGCGGGACGGCCGACATGCTCGCCCCCTACGAGGACGCCCCGCACTCGTGCGGCATGCCCGTGTGGGCGCCGGAGGCGCTGGCCGAAGCGGTGGTGGCCGTCGACGCCGACGGCTTCCAGGTGCACATCCACGCCATCGGCGACCGCGGCATCCGGGCCGCGCTCGACGCGGTGGAGCTGGCCGTGCGGCGGAACAGGGCCTGGGACCGGCGGCCGGTCGTCGCGCACACGCAGCTCGTGGACCCCGCCGACCTGCCGCGCTTCGCCGAGCTCGGGGTGATCGCGAACTTCGAGCCGCTCTGGGCGCAGCTCGACCCGCTGCAGACCGAGCTGACCGTGCCGCGGCTCGGCCGCGAACGGGCCGACCTGCAGTACCCGATGGAGACGCTGCGGCGCGGCGGCGCCACGCTCTCGTTCGGCAGCGACTGGCCGGTCAGCTCGCACCTGCCGCTGCTCGGCATCCAGATCGCGACCACCAGGCAGACCGTGGACGGCTCCGAGTCGTGGACCCCGGCCGAACGCCTCACCGTGGAGGACGCGCTGCGCGCCTACACCTGGGGCGTCGCCTACCAGGCCTTCGCCGAGCAGCGGCGCGGCTCGCTGGCCGTGGGGATGGACGCCGACCTGGTGTGGCTCGGCGCGGACCCGCGGACGGCCGACCCGCTGAGCCTGCGGCACATCCCCGTCCTCGGCACCTGGCTGGGCGGCGAGCGGGTCAGCGGGCCGAGCGCGTCCTGAGCTCGGCGAGCGTGGTGCGGCTGGTCTGAATGTGGGACACCAGCACGTACGCGACCAGCATGAGCCCGAGGCACAGGGCGTCGGCGGCCCACCAGGGGATCTCGGCGAGCAGCAGGTACCCCTGGCCGTCGCTCTGCGACCTGATCGCCCAGGTGACGGCCGCGATGACCAGAGTGACGAGCAGCCAGCTGCGCAGCCGCGGCAGGTCGCCGTTCCTGCGCAGGCGGACCCGCCAGGTCAGGAACACGGCGAGCAGGCCGAGCAGGGCGCAGCCTCCGATCAGCCACCAGGGCAGGCCGAAGGAGGACTGCTCGGCGGCCTGCGCCTGCGCGACGTCCAGCTGGGCCTGGGCCTGCTGCTGGGCCGCGACGGCCGCTTCGAGCTGCCGCTTCAGCTCGGCCACGCTCTCCCTGCGCGCGGGACGCGTCGAGTCGGCGGTGGGGAGCATCCGCGCCACGACGGTCAGCATGATCGCGACGAACGACAGCGCGAGGATGATCGCCATGAACAGGTCGATGAAGCGGAGGTCGAGCGGCGGGGCGAAAGCCCTGGCGGAACGCTTCCTCACTGCTCTCTCACCAGCGTGTACCGCTGCGGCCTGCTCTCCACTGCGCTCAGCCGCTCCACGGCGGTGCGTAGCGCGTCCAGGCCCTTGACGAGCTCCTCGGTGCGGCCCCGGGACACGGCCAGCTCCTGGGCCAGCCCGTTCATGGCGGGAGCCGCCTGCTTCGCCGGCAGGCGCGCGACGTAGATCAGGAAGATCTCGTCCGCGGCGCCGACGGCCTCCCGCTCCGCCCGCTCGACCAGCGCCATCGCACCGAACGCGAGCACGCTCAGGAACAGCGCGATCAGCGTGACGCCGAACGCGGACGCCAGCTCGGGCAGCACCTGCGCCTTCAGCGCGGTCATCAGCCTGGAGGGGTCGCCGTCGTCGCCGAGTCCCTCCGAGAACGAGGTGACCATGGCGGCCATCGTCAGCGCGGTGCCGATGAAGCCGAACACCGGCAGGGCCCAGATGAGCGCGTGGTCGAGGTGGTGCTTGTTGGTCATCTCGCCGTCGTCCAGGGCGGACCGGGCGCTCAGCACCGCCTCGCAGTCGTTCCCGGCGTCGGCCGCCTCCTGGAACAGCACCAGCCGCCGCCCCACCAGCGTGTCCTGCGACGGTTTGACCGCCTTGATGTTCGCCCTGGCGCGCTTGGTCGCGGCGCTCTCGCGCTGGAGGTCGGGGACGGCCCGCGCGATCCTCAGGACGGCCGTCAGGAAGACCGCGATGATGAGCGTGACCACGAGCTCGGCCGCCCGGGGAGCCGTGGTCGCCCCCACGGACTTGAGCAGCCACTCCACCGCCCCTGCGACCAGTAACAACGCCGAGACCACCAGGGCCACCGCGGGCGCGAACAGCGAATGACGCCAGCCGAAACTTGACAACCCTTTACTCCACTCCCGGCGCGATCAGTCAAAGATTACCTAACCATACGCAAAGGACCAATGACTCACGGTTGGCGACCCAACTTGTTGGAATGAAGCGTTCCGTTCTGCTACTATAGGAGCAGAACGTTCCGTTCCGAAAGAAGGAGCCAACCATGACCATCCTCGTCACCGGTGCCACCGGAACCGTCGGCCGCCTCGTGGTGGACGAACTGGTCAAGGCGGGCCACCACGTCCGCGCCCTGACCAGGAACCCGGCCAAGGCCGGCCTGCCGGAAGGCGTCGAGGTCGTCGCGGGCGACATCGCCGCCCCCGAGACCCTGGAGGCCGCCTTCCACGGCGTCACCGCGGCCCACCTGATCAACTTCGCCGGCGACGACTACGCGCCCCTCCAGCACGGCGACAAGATCGTGGAGCTGGCCGTCAGGTCGGGCGTCCGCAAGATCACCGTGCTGGGCGGGCGCGCGGACGGCCCGCTGGAGCAGGCGCTGGCCGCGACCAGCCTGGAGTGGACGCTGCTCAACCCGGTCGAGTTCATGTCGAACACGCTGCAGTGGTGGGCCCAGTCGATCAGAACGGAGGGCGTGATCAGGGAGCCGTTCGGCGGGAGGCTCAGCGCCATGGTCCACGAGAGCGACATCGCGGCCGTCGCCGCCGCCGTCCTGACCTCCGACGGCCACGCAGGTAGGACGTACACGCTGACGGGCCCTGAGGCGATCACCACCGCGGAGAAGGTCCGCATCCTCGGCGAGGCGATCGGCAGCGAGATCACGTTCGTCGAGCTCACCCCGGACGAGGCCCGCGCCAAGTGGAGCGGCGACGGCATGGGCGAGCAGACCATCGAGTTCCTCATCAACGCCCTCGGCAACACGCCCGAGGTCGGCTACACCGTCGTCCCGACGGTCGAGCAGGTCACCGGCCGCCCGGCGCGCTCGTTCGCCCAGTGGGCGGCCGAGCACGCCGACGCCTTCCGCGCCTGAACCCCGAAAGGGCTGGTGGAGGCGGCGCAACCGCCTCCACCAGCCTGTCAGGCCGTGTGCTGCGCGTAGTAGCAGGCCGCCTGGGCGTCGGCCACCGCGGGCAGGATGTCGAGCGCCTCCGACCGGCACCTGCCGTCGATCCCCGCCTCGGCGGCCCGGCCCGAGGCCAGCACCTGGCAGCGGGCGTGGAAGCGGCAGCCGCCGGGAATCCGCGTCGGGTCGGGCGGCTCGCCCGTCAGCACCACCCGCTCCGGCGACTCGGGCAGCACCGACATCAGGGCCTGCGTGTACGGGTGCCGCGGCGCGGTCAGCACCTGCTCGACAGGCCCGGACTCGACGATCCTGCCCAGGTACATCACCGCCACCCGGTCGGCGATGTTCCAGGCCAGCCCCAGGTCGTGCGTGACGACCAGGGCCCCCAGGCCCAGTTCGTCGCGCAGCTTCAGCATCAGCGCCAGGATCTCGCCGCGGACGGAGGCGTCGAGCGAGGCCACCGGCTCGTCGGCGATCAGCACCTTGGGGTTGAGCGCCAGCGCCCCGGCGATCACCACCCGCTGCCGCTGCCCGCCCGACAGCTCGTGCGGGTAGCGCAGGAAGAACCGCTCGGGCGGCCGGAGCCCGGCCCTGGACAGGGCCGAGGAGACGATCTCCGCCTCGTCGGGCAGGCCGTGGATGCGCGGGCCCTCGGCGACCGCCTCGTAGACGGTGTGCCGGGGGTTGAGCGAGCCCGTCGGGTCCTGTAGGACGAGCTGCACCTCTCTCCGGTAGGCCCGCAGCGCCTTGGAGCTGTAGTTCAGCGGGGTCCCGCCGTACAGCACGGAGCCGGAGGTGGGGCGTTCGAGCCCGAGCAGGGTCCGGGCGAGCGTCGTCTTGCCGCAGCCGGACTCGCCGACCAGCGCGACGATCTCCCCCTCGCCGACCGCCAGGTTCACGCCGTCGACCGCGCGGGCGCGCCGCCCGCGCGAGGGGAACTCCACCCGCAGGTCGCGCGCCTCCAGCAAAGCGGCGCGGGACGTCGTACTGGCCTCCGCGGACGTCTGCGTCTCGGTCACGACGCCTCCTCCTTAGCCCGGACGTGGACGCATGCGGCGGTACGGCTGTCGCCCGCCGGCCACAGGTCCACGGCCAGTGTCGCGCACTCCTCCAGAGCCACCGGGCAGCGCGGGTGGAACGAGCAGCCGGTCGGCAGCTGCATGGGGTCGGGCGGGTCGCCGCCGAGCCCCTTGGGCGCGAGCCGCGAGACCGGGTCGCCCACCGTGGGGAAGGCCGCTGCCAGCGCCCTGCTGTAGGGGTGCTTGGCGTCGTGGAACACCTCGCGGGACGGGCCGTTCTCGACGACGCGGCCCGCGTACATGACGGCGAGCTGGTCGCACACGTCCGCCAGCACCGACAGGTCGTGCGAGATCATGATCAGGGAGATGTCCTGCTCGGCGACCAGTTCCTTGATCAGCGTCAGGACCTGCGCCTGCACCATCACGTCGAGCGCGGTGGTCGGCTCGTCCGCGATGATCAGTCGCGGCGAGCAGGCGAGCGCCATCGCGATCATCACGCGCTGGCGCTGCCCGCCCGACAGCTCGTGCGGGTAGCTGCGGGCCCGCCAGGTGGGCAGGCCGACCTGTTCCAGCAGCTCGCCGACGCGCTTGCGGGCCCCTTCCTGCTTGGCCAGGCCGTGCACGAGCAGCGGCTCGGCGATCTGGTCGCCGATCCTGCGCACCGGGTTCAGGCCGTGCTGGGCGCCCTGGAAGACGATCGACGCCTCCGCCCAGCGCACCGCCCGCAGCCGTCCCCACTTCATGGCGAGGACGTCCTCGCCGTCGAGCACGATCCGGCCGCCGACGCGGGCGTCGCGTGGCAGCAGCCGCAGCAGCGCCATGGCCAGCGTCGACTTGCCGGATCCCGACTCGCCGGCGACCCCGAGCGCCGACCCCGCGTCCAGCTTGAGCGAGACCCCGCGCACGGCGGGCACCTCGCCCGAGGCGATGCGGTAGGTGACGCTGACGTCGTCCAGTTCTAGAAGACTCATGCCGCCCTCCGGAGTCGCGGATTGAGCACGGCCTCCAGCGCCCGGCCGCACAGCGTGAACGCCATGACGACCGCGAGGATGCACAGACCGGGGATCAGGATGTACCACCACGCGCCGTTGGTGGCCGCGTTCCAGTCGTAGGAGCCGCGCAGCATGGTGCCCCACGACGTCTTGTTGGCGCTGACGCCGAGGAACGCCAGCGTCGACTCGGTGACGATGGCGCTCGCCACCTCCAGCGTGGTGCTGGCCAGCAGCAGCGGCGCCACGTTGGGCAGGACGTGCCTGGTCGTGATGTGCCAGTGCCCCGCCCCGAGCGCCTTCGACCGCTCGATGTACGGCCTGGCCTCCACGGCCAGCGCCTGCGCCCTGATCAGCCGGGCCGTCGAGGGCCAGGTCGTCACGCCGATCGCCATGATGATCGTGAGCGTGCTGCCGCCCAGGATGGCCGCGAGCACCAGCGCCGTCACCAGCGAGGGCAGGACGAGGAACCAGTCGGTGATCCGCATGAGCGTCGCGCCCAGCCAGCCGCGGAAGTGCCCGGCGGCGATGCCGATGACCGTGCCGATCACGATGCTGAGCAGCGCGGCGAGGAAACCGATGAGCAGCGAGGTGCGCGAGCCCCACCAGGCCAGCAGCAGGATCGACCGGCCCGACTCGTCGGTGCCGAACGGGTTGCCGGCGCTCGGCGCCGACATGCTGTCGCTCGTGCCGTTCACCACGCTGGTCACGCTCTCGTCGATGAACAGCGGGGCGACGAGCGCGAGCACCACCGCCACGACGAGCACCGCCAGCCCGACGACCCCGCCCCGGTGCCGGAGGAAGTCCTTCCAGAAGCGGCCGAACGCCAGCCGCCTTCGGGTCCAGGCGACACTGGTCATGCCGACCTCACCCTCGGGTCAAGGACGTGGTAGACCACGTCGGCCAGCGTGTTCATGAGGATCACCGACACGGTGATCAGCATGAACGTGCCCTGCATGAGCGCGAAGTCAGGCACCTTGATCGCCCTGTAGAACAGCTGCCCGAGGCCGGGCCAGCTGTAGATGGCCTCCACGGTGACCGCGCCGCCGACCACGAAGCCGATGCGCATGAAGACCAGCGTCACCGTGGGCAGCAGCGCGTTGGGAATCGCGTGGCGGCGCCGCACCTCGTCGTCGCGCAGGCCCTTGGCCCGGGCGACGGTCACATAGTCCTGGCTCACCTCCTCCAGCAGGGACGAGCGCATGACCAGCAGGTACTGGGCGTAGACCACGCCCACCAGGGTCAGGCAGGGGAGCACCATGTGCACGCCCACGTCCAGGACGTAGGCGAAGCCGTCGGGCGCGTCCACGCTCTCGATGCCCCTGGTGGGGAAGATGCCGGGGATCGGGCCGATGCCCGCGGCGAACACCATGAGCAGCAGCAGGCCCAGCCAGAACGTCGGCACGGACCAGAGCACCAGCGAGACGCCGGTCGAGAAGCGGTCGAAGCGGCTGCCGGGCCGCCAGCCCGCCCGCGTGCCCTGCCAGAGGCCGAGGCTGACCGCGATGACCAGGCCCACGCCCGCGAGCAGCAGCGTGGCGGGCAGCCGATCGCCGATCAGGTCGAGGACGGGACGCTTGTACTCGTAGGAGGTGCCGAGGTCGAGCCGGAGGGTCCTGCCGACGAAGTCGAAGAACTGCTCGATCAGCGGCTTGTCCAGGCCGAGCCGGTGCCGCTCCAGGTCGAGCTGCTGCGGGGTCATGTTGCGGCCCTGCGCGAGGGTGCGCACCGGGTCTCCCGGCAGCAGGCGGAACACGAAGAACGTCCCGACGATCACCATGGCGATGCTGAGCAGCGCCCCACCGGCCTTGGACAGCGCGTACCGCAGCGTGCCTCGGTGGGTGGGGCGCTCATCGCCGGAACCCGCCGCCTGCGCGGCGGCGGGTTCCACTGCTTCGAGCGGTGTTGTCATTCGCGCTCGTCCGCGACGCCCTTGCGCCGCCTGCTCAGGAAGAACACCACGAGGCCGATGACCACCACGCCGCCGACCACGCCGACGATGACGCCGGTGTTGGAGCCGCCGCCGCTGCCGGACCCGCCGGACGAGGTCGCGACCGCGTCCACGGTGTAGAACGGCCAGTAGCCGCTACCGCCGTACAGCAGGCCGTCGCCCTCGGGGATCGAGGTGATGCTGGTGATCCGGTCCTTGCGGTACCCCTCCAGGTCGTTCGGGTAGTAGAGGGCGATGACCGGAGCGTCGGTGTAGAGGCGCTCTTCCATCTTCTTGATGATCTCGGCGCGCTTGGGCCTGTCGAGCTCCTTGAGCTGCTCCTGGTAGAGCTTCTCGAAGGTCGGGTCGCAGTAGAACGACTCGGTGCCGCCGCCCTCGCCCGACGGAGTGGGCCTGCGGCTGCACAGGTGCGTCGCCAGGACCTCCTCGGGGTCGGGGTTGACCGACCAGCCGCTGATCGCGATGTCGAACAGCGCCGTGACGCCCGTCTGCTCGGTGAACTTGCTGGAGTCGAGCTTCTGGGTGGTCAGCGTGATGCCGATCTCCTTGAAGAAGCCCGTCAGGTACTCGGCGAGCTTGTCCTCGATCGGGGTGTCGGTGTGGATGGCGAAGCGGAACTCGAGCTTCTTCTTGCCGTCGGGCATCGTCCGGATGCCGTCGGCGCCCTTCTTGTAGCCCGCGTCGTCGAGGATCTTGTTGGCCTTGGCCGGGTCGTAGGTGACCTTCTCGTCGCCGGTGGCCTCCCAGAAGAAGTCCTTGTACATCGGCGGGATGATCGAGCCGTCGGCCGGCTTGGCCAGGCCGCCCTGCGTCTCGGTCACGAGCTTCTGCTTGTCGATCGCGAAGTGCAGCGCCTGCCGCACCTTCGGGTCCTTCAGCGCGGGGTGCCCGTCACCGATCGGCTTGTTGTCGGTGGTGGTGGCGCCGTGGTTGATCTGCAGGTACGCGGCGCGGCGGCCCTGCTGGTTCCACTGCACGACGTTGGGGGCGCCCTTGAGTGCCTCGAAGTCCGGCGGGTACAGCCGGCCGATGAGGTCGATCTCGCCCTTCTTCAGGCCGACGATCGAGGCCGCGGGGTTGTCGTAGAAGATGACCTGCAGCTCGTCGATCTTGGGCTTGCCCCGCCAGTAGTTCGGGTTGGCCTTGAGCTTGACGTACTGGTCCTTCTTGTGCTCGACCGCGATGTACGGGCCGCTCGACACCGTCGGGTAGACGTCGCCCTCGTAGCTGGCGAGGTCCGTGACCTTCTCCCAGACGTGCTTGGGCATGATCGGGACGGGGTTGTCGAGCATGGACGCCTGCGGGGCCTTGGTCTTGATGACCAGGTCCTGGCCGTTGGCCGTGACGCTCTCGAAGTTCTCGACGGACGGGCCGTTGGCGGTCTTCGCGGCGTCGTCGGTCATGATCTTGTTGAACGTCCAGGCCGCGTCCTCAGCGGTGACCGGCTGGCCGTCGGACCACTTGGTGTTACGGATCTTGAACGTCCAGGTGAGCCCGTCGGGGGACGTGGTCCACGACTCGGCCAGGTCCGGGCTGGGCTGCAGGGTCTTGGGGTCGGGAACCGTCAGGAACCCGTACATCCAGCGGTGGATCGACGTCGAGACCAGACGAACCGCCAGAAACGGGTTCATGTGGTCGACGGCCTGCGTCGTGCCGACACGGACGATCTTCTTCCCCGCTGAGGGCTCCTGAGCCAGGGCGGCCTGGCCCTGACCTGCTACTAATAGCGCGACGCCCAGTACCGCCAGGCGCGCGAACCATTTCCTCATAAGTGCCTCACCTTCAGGCGGGGGTTTCCTGTGTAGAGAAAGGCACACCATAGGAAGACCGCGTGTCAACGAGTGACGGAAAATTGTTTCACTCTCGTTTCTTTCTGCGGTGTAAATTTTCAGGCATCGTCCGAGACCTGCCCGTTGTCCACCCGCAGCCGCCGATCGACCCGCACCGCGTCGAGCATCCGCCGGTCGTGCGTGACGAGCAGGAGCGTGCCGGGGTAACCCGCCAGCGCCGACTCCAGCTGCTCGATCGCGGGCAGGTCGAGATGGTTCGTCGGCTCGTCCAACACCAGCAGGTTCACCCCTTTGGCCTGCAACAACGCCAGCGCCGCACGGGTGCGCTCGCCGGGCGAGAGCGTCGAGGCCGGACGCAGCACATGCGCGGCCTTCAGCCCGAACTTGGCCAGCAGCGTCCGCACGTCGGCGGGCAGCAGGCCGGGCGCCTGCGCGCAGAACGCGTCGAGCAGCGGCTCGTCGCCCTCGAACAGCCCCCTGGCCTGGTCCACCTCGCCCACCACGACCCCCGGGCCGAGTACCGCGTGCCCCTCCTCCAGCGGGGCCCGGCCGAGCATCGCGGCCAGCAGCGTGGTCTTGCCCGAGCCGTTCGCCCCGGTGATCGCCACCCTTTCGGCCCAGCCGATCTCCAGGTCGACGGGGCCGAGCGTGAACGACCCGCGCCTGGCCACCGCGCCGCGCATGGTCGCCACCACCGCGCCGGAACGCGGCGCCGCCGCGATCTCCATGCGCAGCTCCCACTCCTTGCGCGGCTCCTCCACCACGTCCAGCCGCTCGATCAGCTTCTCCGTCTGCCGGGCCTTGGCGGCCTGCTTCTCCGTCGTCTCGACCCGCATGTTGCGCCCGATCTTGTCGTTGTCGGACGCCTTGCGCCGGGCGTTCCGCACGCCCTTCTCCATCCAGGCGCGCTGGGTGCGGGCGCGGGTCTCCAGCTGGGAGCGGGTCTCGGCGTACTGCTCGTACTGCTCGCGGGCGTGCCGCCTGGCCACCTCGCGCTCCTCCAGGTAGGACTGGTAGCCGCCGCCGTACAGCCTGATCTGCTGCTGGGCCAGGTCCAGTTCGAGGACGCCGGTGACCGTCCTGGCCAGGAACTCGCGGTCGTGGCTGACCAGCACCGTGCCCGCGCGCAGGCCGGTGACGAACCGCTCCAGCCGCTCCAGGCCGTCGAGGTCCAGGTCGTTGGTGGGCTCGTCCAGCAGGAACAGGTCGTAGCGGCTGAGCAGCAGCGACGCCAGGCCCGCGCGGGCCGCCTGGCCGCCCGACAGCGAGGTCATCGGCTGCTCCAGATCGACGGACAGCCCCAGCTCGGCCGCCACCTCCTCGGCCCGCTCGGCCAGGTCGGCGCCGCCCAGCGCGAGCCACCGCTCCAGCGCCGTGCTGTAGGCGTCGTCAGCGCCCTGCCGCTGCTCGACCAGCGCCTCGGTGGCGGCGTCGAGCTCCTCCTGGGCCCGCGCGACGCCGGTGCGCCTGGCGAGGAACCTGCTGACGGTCTCGCCCGGCCTGCGCTCGGGCTCCTGGGGGAGGTGGCCCACCGTGGCCGTCGCCGGGCTCAGCCGCACCGCGCCCTGTTCCGCCTGGTCCAGCCCGGCCAGCAGGCGCAGCAGCGTCGACTTGCCCGCGCCGTTGGCGCCCACCAGGCCGATGACGTCGCCAGGACTGATCACCAGGTCGAGGCCCGAGAACAGGACCCGCTCGCCGTGACCGGCCCCCAGATCCTTCACCACCATGGTCGCGCTCATGTACGCCGATGCTAGCCGGGACGGGCAACGCCTTTTCACTGATGGCGGCGCGCGCCTCCCCTGGGTGGCGCCACCGGCGGCCCTCCGTGACGCTACTGGCGGCCCTTCCCAGGAACGCCGCCGGAGAGTCTCCCCCGTGGCGCTGCCGACGGGCCTTCCCGGTGGCGGTGCCGGCGTGCCTTCCCCGTGGCGGTGCCGGCGTGCCTTCCCCGTGGCGGTGCCGGTGTGCCTTCCCCGTGGTGGTGCCAGTGGGCCTTCCCCGTGGCGGTGCCCGTGGGTCTTGCCGGTGGCGCTACGGTGGGCGGCGTGTCGCGTCTGCCGGTTCTCGTCGTCGCCGCCCTCACCGTGGTGGCCGGGCTCGGCGTCCGGGCGCTGTGGGACGGGCCGGTGGCGAAGTACGCCGGTGACGCGCTGTACACAGTCCTGATTTATGCGCTTATCGTTCTCGCCTGGCGACATGTCCGGCCAGTGGTCGCCGCGCTGTTGGCGGCCGGGCTGAGCTGGGCGATCGAGTTCGCCCAGCTCGGCGAGATCCCCGCGGTGCTACGCCCGCTGCTGGGCAGCACGTTCAACCCGCCGGACCTGTTCTGGTACGCCGTCGGCGCCGCCGCGGCCTGCGCCCTGCACGCCCGCTTCAGCCCCGCCCGACCACCCTCCTGACCCCCCGCCCCACTCGCCATTACACGCCCGCCCGACCACCTTCCTGAAGCCTCCTGCTCGCCCGCCCGCCCGTCCACCCTCCTGAAGTCCGCCCCACTCGCCGCTGAGCGCCAGTAGGGTGGCGCAATGCGGACGATCTGGCGGTTACTGCTGGTCTGTGCGGCTGTCGTAGGGCTTGTCTGCCTCGGGATCTCGCTCCGCACCCCGTGGATGTACTTCACCGGCCAGAGCAACCTCATCCTTGCGCTCTACTACGGCTGGCGGCTGCTGGGGCGCGACACCCCGGGCACGCTCAGGACGTCCCCCACGCTCAAGGGAGCCGTCACGCTCTACCTCGTGATCACCGGGCTGGTCGCGCACTTCTTCCTGATGCGGGGCGCGAACCCGCTGCCGCTGCTCGGCGGCGGAGTCCGGCAGGTGGGCAACTTCCTGCTGCACTACGTGACACCGGTCATGGCGCTGGTCGACTGGCTGGCGTTCGACAGGACGCGCCGCCCCCGCTGGGCCGACCCGGCCAGGTGGCTGGCGTTCCCGCTGGTGTACGGCGCGTTCGTGCTGATCAGAGCGTCGCTGCTGCCCGAGACGACGGCCCGGCGGTACGTCTACCCGTTCCTGAACGTGGACCGGCTGGGCTGGTCGGGCTTCACGCTGGCGGCGCTCGGGCTCGTGGCGGGCTTCGTCGTCGTGGGCTACCTCCTGATCGCCCTCCACCACCTCACCGCCCGCCTCACGACCCCGGCGCAGGTCGCCGCCTGACTCCTACCGCATACATCGGGCCGAGCCGGATAGGGGCAGGTGGAGGCACCACTCAGAAGGGGGGAGCCCTGATGAACGGCAAGACCATCGCCTTTCTCGTCGCCCCGGAAGGGGTGGAGCAGGTCGAGCTGACCGAACCGTGGAAGGCGATCAAGCAGGCGGGCGGCACGCCGATGCTGATCTCCACCGAGCCCGGCCAGATCCAGGCCTTCAACCACCTCGACAAGGCCGACCGCTTCGCCGTGGACGCCACGGTCGACCACGCCTCGGCGTCCGAGTTCGACGGGCTCGTGCTGCCGGGCGGCGTCGCCAACCCCGACTTCCTGCGCACCCAGCCACAGGCGGTGCGCTTCGTCCGCGACTTCTTCGACGCGGGCAAGCCGGTGGCGGCCATCTGCCACGCGCCGTGGACCCTGATCGAGGCGAACGTGGTGCGCGACCGCACGGTCACCTCCTGGCCCAGCCTTCAGACGGACCTCCGCAACGCGGGCGCCACCTGGGTCGACAGGGAGGTGACGATCTGCACGAGCGGCCCGAACACCCTGGTCACCAGCCGCAAACCAGACGACCTCAAGGCGTTCGACCAGGCCATGATCGACGCCTTCAGCCACTGACAACCACACGCTCTCTGTGGTCCTGACAGGCGCAAAATTACCCTGTCACACCTTGTCACGCGGAACGAATTGGTCTAAACCTGGACCAATTACTGAGTGCTCCGCGTCAACAGGGAGATCTCATGACAACAGAAGAGGATTCCAGGCGGCTCGCCGAGCTCGGCTATAAGCAGGAGCTGGCGAGAACCTGGAGCGGCTTCTCCAACTTCGCCATCTCCTTCTCCATCATCTCGATCCTCGCCGGCTGCTTCACCACCTTCGGTCAAGCCTGGAACAACGGCGGCCCCATCGCCATCTCATGGGGTTGGCCGCTGATCTCCCTGTTCATCCTGATCATCGGTTTCTGCATGTCGGAGCTGGTCTCCGCGTACCCGACCGCCGGCGGCATCTACTGGTGGGCCGCCACCATGGGCAAGCCGGTGCACGGCTGGTTCACCGGCTGGCTCAACCTGATCGGCCTCATCGCGGTCACGGCGTCCGTCGACTACGGCTGCGCCACCTTCCTCAACATCACCATCAACCGGCTGACCGGCGGGGCCTGGGAGGCGACGCTCTCGCAGGCGTTCCTGCTGTTCGTGATCATCCTGGTGCTGCACGCGCTGATCAACATCTACAGCCACCGGCTCATCTCGCTGCTCCAGAACGTGTCGGTCTGGTGGCACGTGGCGGGGGCCGCGATCGTGGTGGCCATCCTGGTCTTCGCGCCGAGCAAGCACCAGACGGTCGGCTTCGTCTTCACCGACACGATCAACAACTCCGGGTTCGGCAACGGCGACAGCGGGCTGCCGTTCTGGTTCTACGTGCTCCCGCTCGGCTTCCTGCTCACCCAGTACACGATCACCGGCTTCGACGCGTGCGCGCACGTCTCGGAGGAGACGCAGGGCGCGGCGCGGACGGCCGCGCGCGGCCTCTGGCAGTCGATCTTCTACTCGGCGATCGGCGGCTGGATCCTGCTGCTGGCGTTCCTGTTCGCCGCCACCGACGTGGACGAGATCAACAAGCAGGGCGGCTTCGTCGGCGCCATCTTCGAGACCGCGCTGTCCTCTCCCCTGGCGACGGCGATCTTCGCGATCTCCACGATCGGCCAGTTCTTCTGCGGCATGAGCTGCGTAACCTCGATGTCGCGGATGACGTACGCGTTCTCCCGCGACGGCGCGGTGCCCGGCTGGCGGCTGTGGTCGAAGGTGGACCGCAACCGCACCCCGGTCAACGCGATCATCGCGGGCTGCGTGGTGGCCGCGCTGATCACGCTGCCCGCGCTGTACGCGCCCGCCGGGCAGACCACCCCGGTGGCGTTCTACGCGGTGGTGTCGATCGCGGTCGTCGGCCTCTATCTGGCGTTCCTGATCCCGATCTGGCTCAGGCTGAAGATGGGTGACAGGTTCGAACCCGGCCCGTGGACGCTGGGCAGGAAGTATCGGGTCATGGGGTGGATCGCCTGCGCGGAGATCATCATCGTCTCCATCTACTTCATCCTGCCGCTCAAGCCCTCGGCCATCCCCGGCAACAAGAACTTCGCCTGGACGGACGTGAACTACGCGCCGATCCTCGTCGGCGTCGTGCTGATCGGCATCGCCCTGTGGTGGGCGTTGTCGGCCAGGCACTGGTTCACCGGCCCCCGCCGTACGGTCGACGTCGACGAGGTGCCCATCGGCTAGGACGCCTCGAAGGCGGCGGCCACGACCGGGCGGACGTCGTCCATGGACACGTCCGCGCGGCCGTCGAGCTCGCGCCTGAGCGAGGTCATGTCCACGTCGGGCATGCCGCAGGCGATCGCCCAGTGCCAGGGCTCCAGGTCGCCGTCGACGTTGAGGGCGAAGCCGTGGCTCGTGACGCCACGGCTCTGCCTCATCCCGATCGAGATGATCTTGCGGCGGGTCTCGGACGTCCACACGCCCGTCAGCAGCTCCGAGCCGGGCGGGGTGTCGCGGCGCTCGGCCGGAAGGCCGAGCCTGCCGAGCGCCTCGACCAGCCGGAGCTCGACCTCGCGGACGTAGTCGACGATGCCCTCCTCCTCGCCGAGCTTGACGATGAGGTAGCCGACGAGCTGGCCGGGGCCGTGGTAGGTGAGCTGCCCCCCGCGTCCGGTCTCCATGACGGGAATGCCGCGCGCGGGGTCGGGCAGGTGGTCGACCGGCGTGCGGCGGCCGACCGTGTAGATCGACGGGTGGCTCAGCAGCCAGAGAGTGTCGGGACGCTCGTCGCGCTGGCGCTGACCGACCAGGTCGGTCATGCGCTCCATCGCCTTGTCGTAGTCGACGAGTTCGTCCTGGATGAGCGTCAGCGGCCTTGCCCTCATGCCTTCGAGGATAGAACCCCCTCCGGGCATGAGCGCACGCAGGTTCACCAGGCGGTGGATCAGTAGCGCTTCGGCTCCTCCGGGATGAGGATCCACATCACGACGTAGACGACCCACATCGGGCCGGGGAGGAGCGAGAGGATCAGCCAGATGATCCGGACGAGCGTCGGCGGCAGGCCCATCCTGTCGGCGAGACCGCCGCAGACTCCTGCCAGCATCCGATGCTCTCGTGAGCGGTACATGGTTTCCCTCCAGTGAATCGCACCTACCTGGAGAACGGGCAGGCAGGCCGTCGGTATCCCGTCAGGGACCCCGAGAAAACCCTGACAGGGTCAGCCACTCCCTGGCTCTGGCGAGGTGTTCGCTGGTCAGGCCGCGTCGCGGGTCGACGTGGACGAGCAGGAAGTCGTCCAGACCCTGATGGCCCCTGAGATACTCCTCGTCCTCCAGCCAGACCTGGTCGTCGAACCAGACGAACGGCCTGCGCCCGAGCGCTGCCACGTAGGCGGCCACGTACGGCGTCTTGAACATCTCGCCGCGCCCGCTCGGCTCGAACGGCCCCATGCGCACGACCGGGAGGGCGGGCAGGCCGAGGCGGGGCGCGATCCACTCGTTGGCGTGCTCCTCCCAGGTGGTCGCCCAGACCAGCTCCGAACCGGTCTCCACGGCCAGTTCCAGCAGCCTGGTGCCGTGCCGGGGGTTCAGGTGGACGGTGTAGGCGGTCCCGTCGATGCTGCACTCGTAGCGCCTGAAGTCGGGCGTCGGACGTCCCATCGGGTTCAGGACGCCGTCGACGTCGACGAGCAGGAGCGGTTTCACCGTGCCGCTCCCGTGCGGTGCTCCTGCGGGCTGATCCCGCGCACCCGTTTGAAGGCGGCGCTGAGCGCGTACGGGCTGGCGTAGCCGACCTGCCTGGCGACCGAGCCGACCGTGGCGTCGGGCTCGCGCAGCAGGTCGGCGGCGAGGGCCAGCCGCCAGTCGGTGAGGAAGGACATCGGCGGCTCGCCCACCAGGTCGGTGAAGCGCCTGGCCAGCGACGCCCGCGAGACGCCGACCTCGGCGGCGAGGGTGGCGACGGTCCACGGGTGCGCGGGGTTGTTGTGCAGCATCCGCATGGCCTTGCCGACCACCGGGTCGCTCTGCGCGCGGTACCAGGCGGGAGCGTCGTGGGTGGCGAACCAGGAGCGCAGCACGGAGATGAGCAGCAGGTCGAGCAGCCGGTCGAGGACCGCTTCCTGGCCCGGTTCGTCCTTGCCGACCTCGGCGCCGAGCAGCGAGATGATGGTGCCGCCCGGCTGGACGAGCAGCGGCGGCAGCGCTTCGAGCAGCCTCCTGCTGACCTCGCCCTCCAGTTGGTAGGTGCCGGTGATCATGACGGTGGCGCCCTCCGGACTGTTGCCCCAGGTGCGGACGCCCAGGTCCATCGCCTGGTAGATCGACTGGCCGTCGAGCGTGGTGCAGCGCTGGCCGGGATGGATGACGATCTGCGGGGACGTGCCGGGCTCGTCCGCCACCGTGTACGGCTCGGGCCCGCGCAGCACCGCCACCTCCCCGGGGAGCAGCGGCACGGGCTCGCCCGATTCCGGGACGATCCACGCCTCGCCGCGCACCATCGCCACCAGCGTGAGCGGGGCCTCGTCCTGGATGCGCAGCGACCAGGGCGGGTCGAGGAGCGAGCGGAGCAGGAAGGCCCCGCGGGCTCGTGGGCCGTCGAGGAGGGCAGCCAACTGGTCCATGTGTTAGACGATTGCATATGAGATTGCGCTCCTCAAGCATGGATAGTCTCACGGTATGACGGCTTACTAGAGGCATGACAACTTTGGTGCTGGGCGGCACGGGCAAGACCGGCCGCCGTGTGGCTGACAGGCTCGCCGCTCTCGACGTTCCCGTGCGCATCGGGTCCCGCTCCGCCGAACCGGGCTTCGACTGGACGGACCGGGCGACCTGGGCGCCCGCCCTGGAGGGCGTCGAGGCCGTCTACGTGTCCTACTACCCCGACCTGGCCTTCCCCGGCGCGGTGGAGGACATCGAGGCGCTCACCGCGCTCGCCGTCCGCTGCGGCGTCAAGCGGCTGGTCCTGCTGTCGGGCAGGGGCGAGCCGCAGGCCGAGGCGAGCGAGCGGATCGTGCAGGCGTCCGGGCTCGACTGGACGATCGTCCGCTGCGGCTGGTTCATGCAGAACTTCAGCGAGGGCTACCTGCTGGAGGCGGTGCTGGAGGGCGTCATCGCGCTGCCCGTCGCGGACGTGGCCGAGCCGTTCGTCGACGTGGACGACATCGCCGACGTCGCGGTGGCGGCCCTGACCCGCGACGGGCACGCGGGCCGGCTCTACGAGCTGACCGGGCCCAGGCTGCTGACCTTCACGGACGTCGCGGCCGAGCTGTCCAGGGCGACCGGCAGGCGGGTCACGTACGTGCCGGTCACGGCCGAGCAGTACGCCGAGGCCGCGATCGCGCACGGCGTGCCGGAGGAGGAGGTGGAGGCGCTGAACGGGCTGTTCGCCGAGGTCCTCGACGGCCGCAACGCCCACCTGTCCGACGGCGTCCAGCAGGCGCTGGGAAGGCCCGCCCGCGACTTCGCCGACTACGCCAGAGCGAACGCCGAAGCCTGGGCCCGCCCGTAACCCCCAGAGCCCCTGCGACCCCACGCGAGCATCTGCTCGGCCCTCGTTTCCGCTAGCCTCACCTCGTCACTCCGCAGGCTTTTCCGGAAGGTGTCCACGTGATCGGCTGGCTCGAAGCGGTGGTGCTGGGGCTCATCCAGGGGCTTACGGAGTTCCTGCCCATCTCCTCCAGCGCCCACATCCGGGTGGTCTCGGCGTTCCTGCACTGGCCGGACCCCGGCGCGGCCTTCACCGCCGTGATCCAGCTCGGCACCGAGGCGGCCGTCCTCATCTACTTCAGGAAAGAGATCTGGGAGATCATCTCCACCTGGACCCGCTCCCTGTGGACCCCGTCCCTGCGCGGGCACTGGGCCGCCCGGATGGGCTGGTACGTCATCATCGGCACCCTCCCGATCGGCGTCCTCGGCCTGCTGCTCAAGGACCAGATCGAGACCGTCTTCCGCGACCTTCGCCTGGTGGGCACCACGCTGGTGGTCTTCGCCATCATCCTGTGGTGGGCCGACCGCACCGCGCGCAACAAGCTGACGCTGGAGAAGCACCTCAGCGCCACCCACGCCATCGTCTACGGCTTCGCCGAGTCGCTGGCGCTGATCCCCGGCGTCTCCCGCTCGGGCGGCACCATCACGGCGGGCCTCCTGCTCGACTACCGCCGAGAGGACGCCGCCAAGTACTCGTTCCTGCTGGCCATCCCGGCCGTGCTGGCGTCGGGCCTGCTGGAAGTCGCCAAGATCGGCGAGGGCCAGTCCCCCGCCTGGGGCCCGACGATCGTGGCGACGGTCATCTCGTTCGTGGTCGGGTACGCGGCGGTGGCCTGGTTCCTGAAGTACATCAGCCACCACCGCTTCACCTGGTTCGTCGTCTACCGGATCGTCCTGGGCCTGTTCGTCATCCTCTCGGTCAGCCTCGGCTGGATCCCGGCCCAGGGCTGACCTCAACCGGCCGAGAAGGAGGTGCGCGGGTAGCGGCTGGCGAGGGCGAAGACGACCGCGAACAGCGTCCAGGCCGCCACGTACGCGATCGGGTGGGCCCAGGTGTCGGTCATGACGTCGGTGAGCATGTCGCGGCCCTCGAAGTAGACCGCCAGCCCGGCCACCGCGCCCGGGATCGCCCCCCACCAGCGCTTCCACCAGACCTCGTTGGTCACCACCTCGAACACCACCAGCGCGACGGGGCCGAGGAGCAACAGCTTGAGCCCCGGCGGGTCACTCAGCAGGCTCGCGAACGCGATGATCGCCACGGCTGAGGCCGCGGTGAGAAAGACGACGGCGCCGAAGGGGGCGGGCTCGTCGCGGGGGTCTGTCTGATCGGACACGTCGGCCATTCTGGACCAAAGATCCCCGAGGCGTGGCCGGTCGTGCCGCTACCTGACCGGCGAACTCTCCCTGGACGGGCTCTCAACCTCCTCCGCGACCGGCCGGTAGGTCGCGACCGTGAACAGCACCGCCACCACGCCGAGGGCCGTCGCCAGGACGATCACGCCGGCCCTGCCGTACCGGTCGAGCGCGAGCCCACCCGTGATGCCCGCCACGAACAGCCCCAAGTACTGCGCGGAGGCGAGCAGGCCGAGCCCGATCGGCACGTTGCCCGGCACCGCGGCGACCGTCCTGTACTGCTGCGCGGGCGCGATCAGCCAGCCGAGCACGCCCCACAGGAACGCCCACACCAGGGCCACGGGCAGCGCCAGGTTCGCGACGGGGATGAGCCCCATGAACACCGTCGACGCGGCCAGCCCGATCAGCACCATCCGCCGCGGCCCGTACGTGTCGGTGAGCCGTCCGCCGAGCTGGTTGCCGACGATGCCGCCCAGCCCCCACGCCCACAGCACGGCGGGCAGCGGCAGGTCGAACAGCGAGCCGATGTAGGTGTAGGCGGTGAACCCGGCGGCGAAGAAGAGGAACTGCGTGGTCAGCACCGCCAGCACCCGCCGGTCGGCCAGGGGGGCGAGCCGCTCGGCGAGCCCTCCCGTGGCGGCGATCCTGACATCGGGCACCACGGCCGCCACGCCCGCGAACCCCAGTACGCCGAGCGCGACCACCAGCCAGATCGTGGTCCGCCAGCCCGACGCGCCGCCCAGCCAGGTGCCGAGCGGCACACCGATCGCGGACGCCACGGTCAGCCCGCCCATCACCAGCGCCAGCGCGCGCCCTCGGCGCTCGGGCGAGGTCAGCGCGGTGGCCACGCCGGACGCGGTCGGCGTGAACATGGCCGCCCCCGCCGCCGCGACCACCCGGGTGGCCATGACCAGGGGGTACGTGGGCGCGAGCGCGGTCAGCGTGTTGCCTGCGACGAAGACGGCCAGCGCGAGCAGCAGTAACCGCTTGCGCGACAGGCGCGCGGTCACCGCGGCGAGCACGGGCGAAAGGACCGCGTAGGCCAGCGCGAAGACGGTCATGAGCTGCCCGGCGGCCGAAGGGGAGATGCCGAGATCCCGGGAGATCGGCGGCAGCAGCCCGGCGGTGACGAACATCCCCGTACCGACGGCGAAGTTTCCCAACGCCAGGGGGTAGAGCCGCGTAGTCAAGGAACCCTCCGAGGGTCTTCAGTGTGTCGCTCATCAAACTGGCGTACGATTTGATTGTTGTCAAACAATAGAACGGAGGTAGGCTCGAAGCATGCGCCTGCTGCCGCATCCGGCCACCGAAGACATCCAGCTCACCGAGGTTCTGCGCGCGCTGTCCGACCCGGTGCGACTGGAGATCGTCACCCGGCTGGCCGTCCACGGGGAGATGTCCTGTTCCACCGCCGGCGACGAGCTGGGCGTCCACAAGTCCACCGCCTCGCACCACTACCGGACGCTGCGCGAGGCCGGCGTCGTCCTGACCAGGCAGGAAGGCAGGCTGAAGATCATGAGCCTGCGCCGCGAGGACCTCGACGCCCGCTTCCCCGGCCTGATCGACTCCGTGCTGTCCGCGGCGCATGTCAACGCCTGAGCCGCTGCCCGTCCGTCACGTCCTGCCGGAGCTGCTCGACAGCCTGGAACGGCACGGCACGGCCGTGCTGACCGCGCCACCCGGCAGCGGCAAGACCACCGTCGTGCCGCTCGCCCTGGCGGAGGCCGGGCTGCGCGTCCTGGTGGCGGAGCCGCGACGGCTCGCGGTGCGCGCCGCGGCCCGGCGGATGGGGGTGAGCTACACCATCCGCGGCGAGCGGCACACCGGGGCGAACCCGATGGTGGAGGTCGTCACCACCGGCGTCCTCCTCCAGCGCCTGCAACGCGACCAGGAACTGTCCGGGGTCGAGGTGGTCATGCTCGACGAGTGCCACGAGCGGCACCTGGACGCCGACACCGCCCTCGCCTTCCTCCTGGACGTCCGCGACACGCTCCGGCCAGACCTCCGCCTCCTGGCCACCTCGGCCACCGCCGACGCCGCCCCCTGGTCCCGGCTGCTCGGCGACGCGCCGATCGTGCGCGCGTCCGGCGTCCCGCACCCCGTCGAGACCGTGTGGGCGCCGCCCGCGCGCCCTGCCGCGCCGCCGCACGGGCTGCGCGTCGATCCGGCCCTGCTGGCCCACGTGGCGCAGGTGGTACGCCGCGCGCTGGCCGAACGCGACGGGGACGTGCTCTGCTTCCTGCCCGGCGTGGGCGAGATCGCCAGGGTGGCCGGGATGCTCGACGGCGTCGAGGTCCTCCAGGTACACGGCCAGGCCCCGGCCCGCGTCCAGGACGCCGTCCTGTCGCCCGGCGCCGCGCGCAGGGTGGTGCTGGCCACGTCGGTCGCCGAGTCGAGCCTGACCGTCCCCGGGGTGCGCGTGGTGGTCGACTCCGGCCTGGCCCGCGAGCCGCGCACCGACCACGCCCGCGGCCTCGGCTCGCTCACGACCGTCCGCGTCTCCAAGGCCGCCGCCGTCCAGCGCGCCGGGCGGGCGGGCCGCGAGGCGCAGGGAACCGTCTACCGCTGCTGGTCGGCGGCCGAACACGAGCGCCTGGCCGACCATCCGAGGCCGGAGATCGCCCTCGCCGACCTGACGTCCTTCGCCCTGCAGACGGCCTGCTGGGGTGTCCGCGACGTCGCCGCCCTGGCCCTGCTCGACCCGCCCCCGGCGGCCGCGATGGCCGCGGCCACCCGGACCCTGCGCGGCCTCGGCGCCGTCGACTCGCACCGGGTGACGGCCCGGGGCAGGAGCATGGCGCGGCTCGGCGTCCACCCGCGGCTGGCGAGGGCGCTGATCGACCTCGGGCCCCGGGCCGCCGAGGTGGTCGCCCTGCTGTCCGACCAGCTTCCCCGCGAGGCGGGCGACGACCTGGTGGAGGTCTGGCGGGCGGCCCGCCGGGGCGGCGACGCCTTCGCCGCCCGCTGGCGCCAGGAGGTCGCCCGCCTGTCCAGAACCACGCCGGGAGGCCGCGCGCCCATCTCGGAGCCGGGCGTGGCGAACCTGCGGTCCGCGACGCTGGGCGATGACGCGCTGGCGGGGCTGGCGGTGGCGCTGGCGTTCCCCGAGCGGGTGGCCCGGCGGCGCGGCGGCGGGTACCTGATGGCGTCCGGCACCGCGGCGCAGCTCGGGGAGGGGTCGAAGCTCGCGCGGGCCCACTGGCTGGCCGTCGCCGTCGCGGACCGTCCCACGGGGGCGGCCTCGGCGCGCGTCCGGCAGGCCGTCGTGATCGACGAGGAGACCGCGAGGCTGGCGTTCCCCGTCACGACCGAGGAGGAGGTCACCTGGCGGGTGCCGCCGGGCGAGCGGCGCGGGGACGTCTCCGCGCGGGTGGTCGAGCGGCTGGGCGCGATCGAGCTGTCGTCCACGCCGCTCCCCGACGCGGACGTGCGCGACGCCCTCCTGCACGGCCTGCGCACCGAGGACGTCCTGACCTGGACGAAAGAGGCGAAGGCGGTACGCGACCGGCTGGCCTTCTGCCATCGCGCCCTCGGCGCCCCCTGGCCCCCGATGGACGCCCTCGTCGACCTGGCGGACCAGTGGCTGGAGCCCGAGCTCTCCAGGGCCCGCCGCCGCGCCGACCTGGAGCGGATCGACGTCGCAGCCGCGCTGAAACGGCTCGTCCCGTGGAGCGAGCGGCTGGACGCGGTCGCGCCGGAACGCGTCGAGGTCCCCAGCGGGTCGCGGGTGCGCGTCGACTACTCGGGCGAGCAGCCGGTGCTCGCCGTCAAGCTGCAGGAGCTGTTCGGCTGGGACGAGGCGCCCCAGATCGCGGGCGTCCCGTTGCTGGTGCACCTGCTCTCCCCCGCGGGCCGCCCGGTGGCGGTCACGGCCGACCTGGCGTCGTTCTGGCGCGACGGCTACCGCGCCGTCCGTGCGGAACTGCGCGGCCGGTACCCGAAGCATCCCTGGCCGGAAGATCCGCTCACGGCCGTCCCCACGAACCGGGTGAAAAGGAAACAATGACGTACGTGCTCGAAGCGGCCCGCAACAACGCCGCGTGGTGCGACGCGATGTGCCGGGCGCACGGCCTCCCCGGCCGCTTCACGTCCCGCGCCTGGACGAACCCGCGCCGGACCCCGCCGTACTATCCCGACGCCGTGACCCTCACCCCTGACGCCACCGCCGCGGACGTCCTCGACGGCATCGACCCGGGGCCCGGCGCGTCGGTCAAGGACAGCTTCGCCACCCTCGACCTGACGTCCCACGGCTTCCACGTCCTGTTCGACGCCCGCTGGATCCACCGCCCCGCCACACCCGAGGCCAAGGGCGCCGGCGGTGCCGTCGGCTGGGAGGTGGTCCGCACGCCGGAAGCGCTGCGCGAATGGGAGCAGGCCTGCTTCGACGGCGAGACCCAGGGGCTGTTCCCGGCGTCCCTGCTGGCCGAGGCGACCGTCCTGGCGGGCAGGCGCGACGGCGGGATCGTCTGCGGCAGCGTCCTCAACAGCACCGGCCGCCTGATCGGCGTCTCCAACGTCTTCGCGGACGGCTGCGACCTCGACAGCGCCTGGCAGGGCACGATCGCCCAGGCCGCAGCCCTCTTCCCCGGCCACCACCTGGTCGGCTACGAGTCCGACCCCGAACCCGCCGTGCGCCAGGGCTTCACCACGACCGGCCCGCTCCGCGTCTGGCTGCACTCCTGAGCCACTGAGATGTTCGGGATCAGAGCACGTCGTCCAGGGTCGGGGACGTCAGGACCTCGATCGGCTCGTCGCCCACGCCGACGTCCTTGAAGCCGCTCGACGTGCCCACGCACACCACGGGGCCGTCGAACGCGCGGCCCAGCCTGCGATAGGCCGCCAGCCCGGCCGCGCCCGACAACTCCTGCCACAGCCCGTGACGGGCAAGGTCCCGCTGGGCCTCGCGCAGCTCGCCGTCGGTGACCAGGAGGGCGTCGCCGCCGCTGTCGCGGACCGCCCGCACGCCCCGGTGCCCGCCCACCGAGCAGCTGATCCCGTACGCGTCCGTGGCCCCGACCTCGACGACCGCGGCGGGGACGGCCGTGCCGACGGCCCGCGCGTTCGGCCCGCCGGCGGCGGGTTCGCAGGAGAACATCCGCGGCGCGTCGTCGGCCACCCCGAGCCGGCGCAGCTCCGTGAAGCCCTTCCACACGCCGTAGAGCAGCTCCGCGTAGCCGGTCGGCGCGAACACGGCCGCGGGAACCCTCCCGAGCTGCGCGAACAGCTCGTACGCGATGGTCTTGTACCCCTCGGCCCCGAACGGATGCCCGGTGTGGGTGACGGTCAGGTTGCTGACCGGGTGGTAGCCGAGCCGGTCCACGATCTGGCGCATCAGCGGCCACCGGGCCTCCGTCGGCACGGTCAGCACCTTCGCCCCGAACGCCCGGACGAACGACTGCACCGCACGCGGCGACTCGGCCGAGGCCAGCACGATCGCGGGCAGACCGGCGCGAGCCGCGTACGCGGCGGCCGAGGCGGCATGGTTCCCCGAGGACGCCACCACCACGCCCGGCGCCCCTGCTCCGACGGCGGCGCTGACGGTGACCCGGTTCAACCGGTCCTTGTGCGACCAGGTGGGGTTGCGCGACTCGTCCTTGATGTGGACGCCGTCGCCCAGCTCCAGCAGCGGCGTGCCGCCCTCGCCCAGCGTCGGGGCGTGCAACGGCGGCAGCAGCGGCGCCCACCGCGCGATGTCCGGCCCCGGCGGCTGCTCGAACAGCTCGCGCGGCACCCGGGAGTAGTCGTAGTCGACCTCGACCGGGTAGGCGAGGTCGTCGGTGCTGGTCTCGGGGCAGCCACGGGTCAACGGCGGCCACAACGGAAAGACGGCCAGGGGGTCGCCGAGTGAGCGCTGGCCGATCGCAAGAGATTCCACATCCACCCTCCGACCCTAAACAGCCCCCACAGGCCACCTAGAAGCCCACCCCGCCCTCCCGACCGCCCGGCAGCATTCCCTCAGCCGCGCACCCGCCCCCTCCCCGCCCTCCTGACCGCCCGGCGGCATCCCCCCGCTCGAACCCCGCTTCGCAGACCTTCAGGGCATTTCGGGTCTCCCGGTGGGGGCGGGAAAGCTGCACACTCAAGGCATGTTGTGGGCAGGCAGGTCCGCCATCGAGATCGCGGCGGCCGTCCGGCAGGGCGTGGTCGCGGCCGAGACCGTCGTCGAGCAGCACCTCGGCGTGATCGCCGAGCGCGACCCCAGGGTGGGGGCGTTCCGCGCGGTCAGAGCCGCCGCCCTGGACGAGGCGCGGGCCGTGCAGCAACGTGCTGACCTGGCCGACCTGCCGCTCGCGGGCGTCCCCGTCGCGGTCAAGGACAACCTGGAGGTGGCCGGCGAGTCCACCCGCGTCGGCTCGGCCGCCACGGACGACGTCCCAGCGGCCGGGGACCACGAGACGGTGGCCCGTCTGCGGGCCGCGGGCGCGGTGGTGGTCGGCCTGACGAACCTGCCCGAGCTGGGCCTGGTGGCGTTCGGCGACAGCGCGTACGGCACCGTCCGCAACCCCTGGGACGCCGGCCGCACCGCGGGCGGCTCCTCCTCCGGCAGCGCGGCGGCCGTCGCGGCGGGCATGGTGCCCGTGGCGCTCGGCAACGACGGCATGGGCTCGCTGCGCATCCCCGGCGCGTGCTGCGGCGTGCTCGCGATCAAGCCGGGCGCGGGCCTGGTCCCGCCGCCGTCGGACGACTGGCGCGGGCTGTCGGAGAACGGCCCGCTGGCCGCCACCGCCGCCGACCTGTCGCTGATGCTGTCGGTGCTGGCCGCCGACCCGGCGCTGGCCGAGGCGTGGCGCGGCGGCAGGCGGCACGAGCCGCGCCCGCCCATGCTCCGCTCGATCTGGGCGGACGACGACCAGATCTGGGAGCCGCCGCCGCCCCACGACAGCCCCGTACCGTTCGACCTGCGCGTGGCCTACGCCCCGCAGCCGCTGCCCGCCGGCCTGCCGATGGACGGGGAGTTCCGGGCGGCGGTCCGCGGCGCGGCCGAGACGCTCAGGGTCGCCGGGCACACGGTCGTGGAGCACGGCCGCCTGCCCGCCTGGCTCGGCCCCGCCACGATCGCGACCTGGCTGGCTCGGGCGTCCGAAGCCGCTGACGGCCTCGACGGGCGGCGCCTGGAGCGGCGCAGCCGCGCCCTCGCCCGCGCCGGACACACGCTGGCCCGGCTGGGCTTCGACGGCGCCCGGGGCCGCAGGCGCTGGCAGGACTTCGGCGCCGACCGGTGGTTCGGCGACGCGGACGTCCTCATCACGCCCGTCCTGGCGGCGATCCCGCCGCCTGCGGACCGCTGGGGCGAGCGCGGCCTGGTCAGGAACGTGCTGGCGAACGTCAGGTACGCCCCCGCGGCAGGCCCGTGGAACATGTGCGGCTGGCCCGCGATGACGGTGCCCATCGCGACCCACTCCAGCGGCCTGCCGATCGGCGTGCAGCTCGTGGCGCCGCCCGGCGGCGAGCCGCACCTGTTGGGCCTCGCCGCCCAACTGCAGTCGGCCCACCCCCTGATCAGGCCGCCAGGCTTCTCGTACTGACCCGCACCCGGCGGGGCCGCGCGTAGCCTCTCGCCGGGCCGGGCCTAGATGCCGAGAGGATGCCAGACGGTCTTGATCTCCAGGAAGCGGGTCATCCGCCCCACGCCGGGGTCGGCGGACCAGTCGACGTCCGACGGGCGCAGCACCCGCTTGAGGTTCTCGGCGGCGTCCTGCTCGCAGCGCAGGGCGAGGTCGGGGTCCGCCACCCCGGTGAGGTCCAGGCCGTTGACGTCCATGTGGGACGCCAGCCACGGCGCCAGCTCCGCCTGCTGCCCGGTCAGGATGTTGACCACCCCGCCCGGCAGGTCGGACGTGGCCAGCACCTCGGCGAGGGTGATCGACGGCAGCGGGGACGGCTCCGAGGCCACCACCACGCAGGTGTTGCCCGTCACGATCACCGGCGCCACCACCGAGACCAGGCCGAGCAGCGGGTCGGCGGGGGCGATCACGGCGACCACACCCGTCGCCTCCGGCGAGGACAGGTTGAAGTACGGGCCCGCCACCGGGTTGGGCGTGCCGCGCACCGCGGAGACCTTGTCGGACCAGCCCGCGTACCAGACCAGCCGGTCGATCGTCGCGTCGACCGCCTCCTGCGCCGCCTTCTTGCCGACGCCGAGCTCCTCGACGAACTGGGCGCGGCGGCCCTCCAGCATCTCGGCCACGCGGTAGAGGATCTGGCCGCGGTTGTAGGCGGTCGCGCCCGACCAGCCGGGGAACGCCTTGCGGGCGGCCACGACGGCGTCGCGGGCGTCCTTGCGCGAGGCCCGCGACGCGTTGGCGAGGAAGTCGCCCTTGGGCGAGGTCACGGCGTACGACCTCCCGCTCTCAGAGCGTGGGAACGCCCCGCCGATGAACAGCTTGTAGGTCTTGCGAACAGGCAGCCTACTCATCGCCGCGCCCCCTCCACATGGTCTCCTGCGACATCTGGACCGGCGCGAAGATCTGCCCGCATCGGCTCACGCCGCAGCGGTGGGCGTACCAGCCGGTGCGCACGGGCCGGCCGGCTCGGGCGAACGCGTGACCGCGGGTGGCCTGCGCCCGCCGCCTCCTGCGCGGCGTACGGCGGTGCTCACACATCAAGGTAGGCCTCCAGACCGTGCAGGCCGCCCTCGCGGCCGTACCCGGACTCCTTGTACCCGCCGAACGGCGAGGCCGGGTCGAACCGGTTGAACGTGTTGGCCCACACCACCCCCGCCCGCAACCGGTCGGCCATCCACAAGATGCGCGACCCCTTCTCCGTCCACACACCCGCCGACAACCCATACGGAGTGTTGTTGGCCTTCTCCACCGCCTCAGCCGGCGTACGGAACGACAACACCGACAACACCGGCCCGAAAATCTCCTCCCGAGCGATCCGATGCGACTGCGCCACCCCCGTGAACACCGTCGGCGGGAACCAGAACCCCCGCTGCGGCAACTCACACGCCGGCGACCACCGCTCGGCCCCCTCCGCCTCACCCACCTCACTCAGCGAACGAATCCTGGCCAGCTGCTCGGCCGAGTTGATCGCCCCGATATCGGTGTTCTTGTCCAGCGGGTCACCCAGCCGCAACGTCGACAGCCGCCGCCGCAACGCCCCCAGCAACTCCTCCTGGATCGACTCCTGCACCAACAACCTGGAACCCGCACAGCAGACGTGCCCCTGGTTGAAGAAAATGCCGTTGACGATCCCCTCGACCGCCTGGTCCAGGGCGGCATCGTCGAAGACGATGTTCGCCGCCTTACCCCCCAGCTCCAGCGTGAGCTTCTTACCCGTGCCGGCCACCTGCCGGGCGATCAGCCGGCCGACCTCGGTGGAACCGGTGAACGCCACCTTGGCCACCCCTGGATGGCCTGTTACCGCCGCACCTGTCGCCCCCGCGCCGGTCACGATGTTCACCACCCCCGCCGGCAACCCCGCCTGCACGCAGATGTCAGCGAACAACAACGCCGTCAACGGCGTCGTCTCGGCCGGCTTGAGCACCACCGTGTTCCCGCACGCCAACGCCGGCGCGATCTTCCACGCCAGCATCAACAACGGGAAATTCCACGGAATCACCTGCCCGGCCACCCCCAACGGCCGCGGATCCGCCCCGAACCCCGCATACCCCAGCTTGTCCGCCCAGCCCGCGTAATAGAAGAAATGCGCCGCCACCAACGGCACATCCACATCCCGCGACTCACGAATCGGCTTACCGTTGTCCAGCGACTCCAACACCGCCAGCTCACGAGAGCGCTCCTGCACCAACCGGGCGATCCGGAACAGGTACTTGGCCCGCTCCGCCCCCGGCAGCACACTCCACGTCTCAAACGCCTTACCCGCCGCCCGCACCGCCCGATCCACATCCTCATCGGACGCGGTGGCAACCTCGGCCAGCGTCTCCTCGGTAGCCGGATTGATCGTCTTGAACGACGGGCCAGACCCCTCGACGAACTCGCCACCGATGAACAACCCATACGACGACCGCACATCGACGATCTCGCGCGACTCCGGCGCCGGAGCGTATTCGAACATCATCCTCTAATCCACGGTGAAATAGTCGGGGCCCGCATACCGGCCGGTGGCCAGCTTCTGCCGCTGCATCAGCAGATCGTTCAACAACGACGACGCGCCCAGCCGGAACCACTCAGCCGACAGCCAGTCACCGCCCACGGTCTCGTTGACGAGCACCAGATACTTGATCGCGTCCTTCGTCGTCCGGATCCCGCCCGCCGGCTTGACCCCCACCTGACGGCCCGTCACCTCCCGGAAGTCACGCACCGCCTCCAACATCACCAGCGTCACCGGCAACGTCGCCGCCGGAGAGACCTTCCCCGTCGAGGTCTTGATGAAATCCGCCCCCGCCGCCATCGCCAGCCACGAGGCCCGCCGCACGTTGTCGTAGGTCGCCAGCTCACCGGTCTCCAGGATCACCTTCAGATGCGCGCCCCCACAGGCCGCCTTCACCGCGACGACCTCCTGCCACACCTTCAGGTAGTCCCCCGACAACAGCGCGCCCCGATCGATCACCATGTCGATCTCGTCCGCGCCCGCCGCCACCGCCAGCGCCGTGTCGGCCACCTTCACCTCCAGCGACGACCGACCCGACGGGAACGCCGTGGCCACCGACGCCACCCGCACCCCAGAGCCCGCCACCGCCCCGACGGCCACCTCCACCAGATCCGGATACACGCACACCGCCGCCGCGCTGGGCGCACCCACATCGGTGTGCACCGCCTTGGCACACAACGCCCGCACCTTGCCCGGCGTGTCAGCACCCTCCAACGTCGTCAGATCCACCATCGAAATCGCCAGATCGATCGCCTCGGCCTTGGCCGTCGTCTTGATCGAACGGCTGCCCAGCATCGCCGCCCGCTGATCCGCGCCCACCCGATCAACACCGGGCAGACCATGCAGGAAAGCTCGCAATGTCGCGTTCGACGTGGCGACGTCCGCGAGCGAGGTAGTCACAGTTGACACCCCCACAGCATCGCCGACCGGGGAGGCTACGTCCAAACCGATCGCTGAGCTGCTGCGACGTGCCGTGTCACGCGCTCCGGCACGCCGACCGGCGGCGCCCCCGCCCCGAGGCCGCCGATCGGCCCGTCCTGGACGGGGACGGAGCGGGCCCGCAGGCCGAACGCTCAGCTCAGGTCGGTGTACCACCCTTCCAGGGTCCCGTGAGGGCACCGGATCGCGGCTCTACGAGGGCGGAACTGGACGAGCCGTCCAGGAAGCCGCTGACCTGCGGCGATGCGGCGCATCCCTAGTGCCCTACCGCTCCGCTGAGGCGTCCTAAGGCGCCCGGTATCCCCGCCCTAGGTAGTCCTAGGCCGATCGCCCTTCCGAGATAGGGCATCCGTCCGATGTGGCGGGGTGGGCCTTAGGGCGAGTCTTAAACATGTCAGCAAGTAGCACGAAATTTCAGGAGAAGAAGTGAACCCCGAGATCGAGTACGAGCTCATGAAGAGTCACGCGCACGAGCTGCGTCAGGCGGCCGCCCAGCACCGGCGAGTACGGGAGGCCGAGCGGTCCAACAAGTCCGAGCGCCGCTCGGTCTTCGGCAAGCGCCGCTCCTCATGACCACCCCACGAGAGCCCGGCCGCATCCTCCCTCGCGGCCGGGCCTCTGTACCTCCGTAAACCCGTCGAAAGCTACTCATAGGGCATGACATGCTGGACGACATGCTGGGACGTGCTGTGAGTCCCGTCTTCGTCGGGCGGGAAGAGGAACTCTCGACCCTCTTCGAAGCGTTCGACGAGGCCCGCAAGGGCAGCGCCACGGCCGTCCTCCTGGGCGGCGAGGCCGGAGTCGGCAAGACCAGACTGGTGCAGCGTTTCGCGGAACAGGTCACGTCCGACGGCGCCCAGGTGCTGTTCGGCGGCTGCGTGGAGCTGTCGACCGAGGGCCTCGCCTACGCGCCGTTCACGGCCGCTCTCCGGCAGCTCGTCAGAGACCAGGGCCCGGCCAGGATCGCCGCCCTGCTGCCCGAGGGCGCCGAGCGCGACCTCGCGCGGCTGCTGCCCGAGTTCGGCGAGCCCAGCGGCGACGGCGAGACCGACACCGGCAGGGCCAGGCTCTTCGAGCAGTTCCTGACACTGCTCGAACGGCTGGCCGAGAGCCGCCCCACCGTCCTGCTCATCGAGGACATCCACTGGGCCGACAGGTCCAGCCGCGACCTGATCGCCTTCCTCAGCCGCAACCTGCGGGTCCCGCAGGTGCTGATCGTGATGACCTACCGCTCCGACGACCTGCACAGACAGCACCCGCTCCGGCCGGTGCTCGCCGAGCTCGGACGGGTCAACGGCGTGCTCAGGCTGGACCTCCCCCGCCTGTCGCAGGACGAGGTCGCCCAGCAGATGGCCGGCATCCTCGGCAGCGCGCCCGACTACGCCAAGGTGCAGAAGGTCTACGAGCGCAGCGAGGGCATCCCGCTGTTCGTCGAGGCGCTGCTCGACAGCGGCGAGGACTGCGCCTTCCCCGAGTCCATGCAGGATCTGATCCTCGGCGCGGTCGAGCGGCTGCCCGAGGAGACCCAGCGGGTGCTGCGCATCGCCGCCGCGGGCGGCATCCGCGTCGGCCACGCCCTGCTCGCCGCCGTGAGCGGGCTGTCGGACATCGAGCTGGAGTCGGCGCTGCGTCCCGCCATCGCGGGCAACGTGCTGCAGATCGCCGACAGCCGCGCCTACGCCTTCCGCCACTCCCTGATCCGCGAGGCCGTCCACGACGAGCTGCTGCCCGGCGAGCACCAGCGCCTGCACGCCAGGTACGCCGAGGAGATCTCCCGCGACCGCACCCTGGTGCCGCCAGGCCGCGCCGCGGTCGAGCTGGCCCACCACTGGTACGGCGCGCGCAACGACCTCTGGGCGCTGATCGCCGCCTGGGACGCCGCGCAGAAGTCGTTCAAGGCGTTCGCGTACACCGAGGCGATCCCGCTGCTCGAACGCGTCCTCATGCTCTGGGACCGGGTCCCGGACGCGGCGGATCGCATCGGCGCCGACCACACGTCCGTGCTCGAGCGGGCCAGCGAGGCCGCGCTGGCGGGCGGCGAGCTGGACAAGGGCCTGAAGTTCGTCAAGGCGGCCGTCTCCGAGCTGGACGAGACCCGCGAGCCGGAACGGGTGGCCAAGCTGGTCGTCCGCTGGGCCAACCTCAAGATCTACAAGGGCCGGATGGGGGTCGTCGAGGAATTCCGGCACGCCCTGCGCCTCGTCCCGGAGCCGAACCTGGACCGCGCGGAGGTCATCATGCCGATGGCCCAGCACCTGATGCTCTCCGGCGACGTGGACGAGGGCACCCGGCTCGTCGAGGAGGGCCTGCGCCTGGCCAGGGAGCTGGGCGACAGGTGCCTCGAAGGCGACCTGCTGCTCAACCTCGCACTCGGCCACTCGATCGACGGCGACACCGAGAGCACCCTCGCCACCAACCTGCGCGCCCTGGAGCTGGGACGCCTGGAAGGCTCCGGCAGGCTGATCACCCGGGCCATCGGCAACAACATCGACGCGCTGAGCGACCTGGGCCGCTGGGAGGAGGCGCTCGAGCTGAGCGAGGAGGGGTGGAAGAAGGCCAAGAAGTACGGCCGGATCCGCCTCAACGGCGTGTTCATCCTCAACAACAGGGCCGAGACCCTGGAGGCGATCGGCCGCTGGGACGAGGCGCTCGACACCATCGAGCGGGCGCTCACCTTCGGGCCCGTCCTGCGCACCCGGCGCCACCTGCTCAGGCTGCGCGCCGACATCTCCCTGGCGAGGGGCGAGCTGGAGCTGGTCGAGGCCATCATGGGCGAGGTCGGGGTGCTCAAGGAGCGTCCGGAGGACTTCCTACAGGACATCACGAACAACACCCGCCTGCGCATCAGCTGGCACCTGAACAAGGGCGAGCCCGGCTCGGCGCTCGCGGTGGCCGAGGGCTTCCTGTCGCGCCCGTCCCAGTCGCCCAAGGCGATGCTGGGCTGGCGGATGCTCTCCCTGCTCAGGACCGTCTGCGACGCCGCCGGGGCGGTCGAGCCCGCGCGCGCCAGGGCGCTGCGCGAGCAGGCCACCGGGCTGGCGGCGGGTCTGAAGGTGAGCGGGCCGGTCGCGGCGGCGTACCAGCTGTCCTTCTCGGGCGACTTCGACGGCGCGGCGAGCTCCTGGGAGCGGCTCAACCGTCCGCACAACCAGGCCAAGGCGCTGCTGCGGGCGGCGGAGGCGAGGGCGCTGGCGGGCGACCGCGACGGCGCCGCCACCCGGCTCAGGGTGGCGCACCCGCTGGCCGCCGCCCTGCGCGCGGCCCCGCTGGTGGACGAGATCGAGGCGCTCTCGCGCCGCGTCGGCGTCACCCACCACCAGCAGGAGGTCCCCGAGCTGCTCACCCCGCGCGAGCTGGAGGTGCTGCGGCTGGTGACGCTGGGCCGCACCAACCGCGACATCGCGTCCGAGCTGTTCATCTCGGTCAAGACCGTGAGCGTGCACGTCTCGAACATCCTCGCCAAGCTGGGGGTCACCAGTCGCGGTGAGGCCGCGGCGGCCGCGCACCGGTTGTCGCTGCTGTCTCTTTGACTTCCTCTCCCTCCTAAAGGAGGGGGATTCCCACCCTCGCGAGTGAGGTTTCCTGCTTCACAGCCGACCGCACCCGGGAGGGCCCGGAATGTCTCACGTCAGCTCCACAGGCGGACACCGCTTGACCAGCGGCCAGAATGTTCTTGGCGGCGTTGATGTCCCGGTCGTGCCGGGTGCCGCAGGACGGGCATGGCCACGTCCGGGTGTCGAGCGAGAGTTCGGCGAGCAGGTGCCCGCACGCCGAGCAGGTCTTGCTGGAGGGGTACCAGCGGTCGATCACGATCAGGTGCCGCCCGTGCTTGGCGCTCTTGTACTGCAGTTGGCGCCGGAACTCGCCCCATCCGCAGTCGGAGATGACCCGCGCCAGGTTGCGGTTGCGGACCATGTTCGGCACGGCCAGGTCCTCGATCACGATCAGGTGGTGCTCGCGTACCAGGCGGGCGCTGGTCTTGTGCAGGAAGTCGGCGCGGGCGTCACGGACCTTGGTGTGCGCGCGGGCAACCTTCGCCCTCGCCTTGATCCTGTTGCTCGAGCCGCGCTGTTTACGGGCCATGCGCCGCTGATAGCGCGCCAGATTCTTCGCCTTGCGATCCAGAAGGCGCGCATTGGCGATGCGCTCCCCCGTGGACAGCACCGCGAAGTCCTTGACGCCCAGATCCACCCCGACCGCCGAGCCGGTGGCCGGGACCTGCCCGCCTTCGCCAGCGGTCTCGACCGCGGCCTCGTCGCCGGTGTCGACGGCGAGGGAGGCATGCCAGCGGCCATCGGGGTCGCGGGAGACGGTCACCGTCGTCGGGTTCAGCGTGGCAGGGTCCGCCTCGGGCCAGGACCATACGAACGCGACCGGCGCGTCCATCTTCGCCAGGAACAGCCGCCCGTCCTTCCAGCGGAACGCCGAGCGGGTGTAGGTCGCCGACTGCTTGCCGTGCCGGGACTTGAACCGGGGATAGCGGGCGCGTCCGGCGAAGAAGTTCACGAACGCCGCGTACTGGTGCCGCAACGTCTGCTGCAACGGCACACAGGAGACCTCGAACAGAAACCCGAACTCGGGGTCACGCTTCAACTCGGTCAGATACCGGTCGCTCTGCGCGTAGGACGTCTTGGCCCCGTCGGCGCGGTAGCGGTGGAGTCGCCACGCCAGCGTCTTGTTCCACACCAGACGTACGCAGCCGAACGTGCGATTCAGCACCGCAGCCTGTCCGGGGGTGGGGTAGACCCGCACCTTGTACGCCGTACGCACGTTCGTATCTTGCCGCAGCACAGAAAGATCCGTAAGCGAAAAGGGAGAAGGTGAGGTTATGTGCTTCGCACCCTGGGTTGTCCCGGCTCCGCCGGGACAACCCTCGCGGGGTCCGGATACCTCCCGGCCCTGAAGGACCGGGCTTCCTCCGGAGGCCATGGTGATCGACGCGAGTTCCGTCAGACGAGCGCCTCGACCAGCAGGATGACGCCGAAGATCGCGAACGCGGCCGCGGCACCGTAGCGGATGACCTTCTCAGGCAGGTGCTTGCCCAGCAGACGTCCGACGAGGATGGCGAGCGCGTCGGCCGCCACCATGCCGACGGTGGAGCCGATCCAGGTGCCCAGCCAGCCGTGCTGGGTCGCCAGCGTGATCGTGGCGAGCATGGTCTTGTCGCCCAGCTCGCTCAGGAAGAACGCCACGGTCACCGCGATCAGCGCGTTCCTGGTGGTGCGCTGGGCCTTGCCCGCCTCCTCGTCGCTCAGCTCGTCGCCGCGCAGCGTCCACAGCGCGAAGGCGAGGAAGGCGATGCCGGCCACGATGGAGATGGCGGTGGTGGGCAACGCGTCGCCGATGAGCCCGCCCACGGCCACGCTGACCAGGTGGACGACGGTCGTCGCGATCGTGATGCCGGCCAGCACCGGCCACATTTTGAAGCGGGTGGCGAACGTCATCGCCATGAGCTGGCTCTTGTCACCAAGCTCCGCCACGAAGATGACGGCCAGACTGATCCAGAACGCTTCCACGGTCCTCTTCCGCGCGACCGGACCGAAAGCGAGTGCCGGGGGAGTTTCGCGGGCACGACTTCGGCCCGGCAGCGTCTTTGTTCGATGACTGCCAGGCCGAAGGTCTCGTCCGCCTGTTGCGAGGCCCGCGCGACCGGGCGCGAGAACGCGCCAGTGTGTCGATCACGCGATTGGGACTACTCCCCTTCGGTGTTTCCAGAGGACCATAACAGGCCCTCGCGAGCGGTTATTCCAGGGCCCCCCTCAAAGGGCGCAGCCCACCATGACCGGCTCGTTGACCAGCGTGACGCCGAACTTCTCCAGCACCCCGTCGCGTACCTCCCTGGCCAGGGCCAGCAGGTCGGCGGTCGTGGCCGTGCCCGTGGGGTTGGTCAGGGCGAGGGTGTGCTTGGTGGAGATGCGGACCGGGCCGCGTTCGTAGCCCTTGGGGTAGCCCGCCTGCTCGATCAACCAGGCCGCCGGCACCTTGAGCATGCCGTCGGGCTGCGCCCAGCGGGGGAAGCCCGGCGCGTGCGCCTCCAGGTCTTCGGCCTGCGCCGCGGTGAGGACCGGGTTGGTGAAGAACGACCCGGCGCTTCGGGTGTCGGGGTCGGCGGGGTCGAGGACCATGCCCTTGCCCCTGCGCAGCCCCAGGACCGCCTCTCTGGCCGCTTCCAGGGGGACGCGGGCGCCCAGCTCGACGCCGAGCCGCCCGGCCAACTCCTTGTACGCGATCGGCCCGGACAGGCCCGAGATCTCCAGCGCGTAGGTGACGCCCAGCACCACGTGCCGTGACAGGTCCCGCTTGAAGGCGCTGTCGCGGTAGGAGAAGCCGCACTGCCTGGCCTCCAGGTCGACCACCTGCCTGGTGCGGCGGTCGTAGGCGCGCACGCACCTGATGGTCTGCGACACGTCCTGGCCGTACGCGCCGACGTTCTGGATCGGCGTCGAGCCCACCAAGCCGGGAATGCCGGACATGCACTCGATGCCGGACCAGCCCTCCTCGACGGACCGGGCCACCAGCGCGTCCCAGTCCTCGCCGGCCTCGACCGTGACCACCACCTGCTCGCCGTCACGCGCGACCGAGACGCCCTCGGTGGCGACCCTGAAGACCTGCCCGTCGAACCCCTCGTCGGCCAGCACCAGGTTGCTGCCGCCGCCGAGCACCAGCGTGCGGGCGGCCTGCCGGTCAGCCTCGGCGACCAGGGAGACGAGCTGCTCCGCGGTGCCTGCTTCGGCGAAGTCGCGGGCGGGGCCGCCCAGCCCCAACGTGGTGTACGGCGCGAGGATCTCCATGGGGCACAAGCTTATGAGCCGCCCACCGTACTCGGCGACGCGCGCCCGACGTGCTCAGGCAGGTGCGCGGTGGCGTGCTCCCAGCCGTGGCCACCGCGCCCTCCCTGACAGCGGGGTCAGGCGAGCTGGACCACCGCGCGGGCCTTCGACAGCACCCTGGCGTCGCCCGAGCGGGCCGTCAGCGCGACGACCACCCGCTTGTCCTCGAGCTTCTCCTCCACGACGCCGCTGATCGTGATCGTCGCGCCCTGGTCGTCGTCGGGGACCACCACCATCGAGGAGAACCGCACGCCGTAGTCGACGACCGCGGCCGGATCGCCCGCCCAGTCGGTGACGAACCGGCCGCCCTGCGCCATCGTGTACATGCCGTGCGCGATCACGTCCGGCAGGCCGACCATCTTGGCGAACCGCTCGTTCCAGTGGATCTGGTTGAAGTCTCCGGACGCGCCCGCGTACATCACCAGGTTGAGCCTGCGGACGCCGTACTCGGCCGTCGGGAGCTCCTGCCCCGCCTCGACCTCGTCGTACTTGACCGTGGCAGTCATCTCAGCCGGCCCCTCCGCGCTCGACGATCGTGTTGTACGTCACGCAGACCGGCTCGCCCGCGACCGTGGAGATGTCGCTCCTGATCGTCAGCAGCTCGTTCCGCCCGGCGCTGCGGATGTCGGTGATCGTCGCGGTGGTGACCAGTTCGTCGCCCGCGTAGATCGGCCGGACGTACTCGAAGCGCTGCTCGCCGTGGACGACCATGGCGAAGTTCAGCCCCAGTTCGGGATCCATCAGCGCCTCGCCACCGCTCTGCAGGCTGAACACGATGGGGAAGGTCGGTGGGGCGACCACGTCGGGGTGCCCGGCCGCCTGGGCGGCCTCCCTGTCGCGGAACACCGGGTTGTCGTCGCAGATCGCGGTCGCGAACTCCCTGATCTTCACCCGGCTGACCTCATAAGGGGCGCTGGACGCGTAGCGGCGCCCGATGAAGTCGCGGTTCAAGGCCATTCAGTGCTCCCTTCAATGCTCCCTCGCATCGCCGATGAGGCAGACGCTAACAGAACAAGGTTCGGCTGTCGCCGCCATGACGACGACTTTGCCGAAGGGCCACAGACGCGACAAACCGGCGCCCACAAGGGGACACCGGTTGTTGCGACAGGTGAAGGCAGGAGTGCTGCCCGGCGAGAACTAGCGGGTCTCGCGGTGCGCGCGGTGGCAGCGGCAGTTGGGGCAGTACTTCTTCAGCTCAAGCCGATCCGGGTCGTTGCGCCGGTTCTTCCGCGTGATGTAGTTGCGGTGCTTGCACTCCTGGCAGGCCAGCGTGATCTTCGGCCTAACGTCGGTGGCAGCCACTTGGGAGTGCCTTTCTACGTTCGGGACTGGGACATGCCCGTACCCAGGCCATGTGACCTGGGAGTGGGCAGTAGCGGAGGCCGGACTTGAACCGGCGACACAACGATTATGAGCCGTTTGCTCTGCCTGACTGAGCTACTCCGCCTGGGGCCGGACGAAAGAACCCGGCCTCGTAGAGGATACCCGACGCCGGGAGCACATTCGTAACTCACCTGATCGGGCGACGAGCGTTCCCAGTATGCCTCAGGAACACCCAATCACTGAAATCAAAAACGAAAGCCCCACCGAAGACGTTCCGGTGAGGCTTGGACTTGCTCTGAGCCCCCAAACGGAATCGAACCGTTGACCTTCTCCTTACCATGGAGACGCTCTGCCGACTGAGCTATAGGGGCCTGCCCGCCCTCGCGGACAGGTGTAACCATACACGGCACTCAGCGATGATGCGAACTCCCGCGAGCCCCTACTGGATCGGCCCAAGTCCGCCTGACGGGCAGCTGGATCACCTCGCAGAGATCGGCCAGGTCGAGGTGGCGGGCCACCTCCGCGACGGAGAAGCAGTCGGCCACCAGCCGCCCGTTCCTGCGCACCCGAAGCACCTGACGCCCGCCCCACACGGCGGGCACCACCTCGAAGCCGTCGACGCCGACCCATCGCCTGTCCATAGCGGCACAGAGTAGCCCTCGGGTCTCTCAATTTTCGCTGCGCCACAGGCGTTACAGGCCATACCAAGTCAGCACCAAGAACGGCGCAAGACGCGACGCGCACCCTGGTGGCATCTCACGGGAGGAGCGCCACGATGGCCCCAACCTGCTCGGCCTCCGCATCACGCACCGGGCCATGCGCGGTGACGCGCGCCGTCTCGCCGTCCTGATGAACGAACTCGCCGCCTCCGGGCAGCGGTTGGACCGGGCCCGGGCGTGCGCGATCACCACGTTCGTCACCAAGCTGTGCGCCGGGATCCACCACCATCGGGCGGAGGACGGCGCCTGATCTTCGGGCGCCTCTGAAGGGCAGGGAAGGCCGCCGCGGGTGCCTTCTCAGTACCGGTAGAAGCCCGCGAAGTCTTTCCGCCAGATGTCGTCGACGCGCACCACGGCCCCGGTCTCGGGCGCGTCCATCATCTTCCCGCCGCCCAGATAGATCCCCACATGGTGAGTGCTGACAGACCCGTTCGTGATCTTTCCGAAGAAGACGAGGTCGCCCGGCAGGGCGGAGGTGACCCGGCGCAGCCTGCGCAGGTGGTCGTCGGTGTTGCCGGGGCCGAGCACGTCCTCGCCGAGGGCCTGCGCGTACACCCACCTGGTGAAGCCCGAGCAGTCGAGTCCACGGGTGCGCGCGGCCGGGCAGGGCAGGATGCTGCCGCGATAGCCCAGGCAGGTGCCGGTCGAGGGGCCCGGGGTCTCGGCGTGGCCGCCGCCCCAGGAGTACACGACGCCGTGCCGCTCGATCTCGTAGGCGATCCGCACGATCTGCCCGTACGGATGGAGCGGCCCGGACGCGGTGACGACCGGCACGATGACCAGCAGGGTGGCCAGCAGGACGAGCGCGACCGCTCTCCAGCGTTTCCTCGGCATGTTGCTCCCCCGTTCGAGCAATATGACGGTAGTTATCCTGCCTTATCGGCCTTTAAGAGTGAGTTCCACGGAACCGATCGTGAAGCGCATGCCCACCGTCCCCTTCGCCCTGGGGTTGGTCGTGAAGGTGAAGGTGACCTTCTGACCGCGTCGCAGCTCGGCGACCTCGCAGCGCACCGCCGTCCCGCTGAAGTCGCAGCCGGGGGCCTTGACCACGCGCTGCCCGCCGTACGCGCGGCCCGACACCTTGATGCGGGTGAGCGGGTGGGGGCCGGTGTTGGTGATGGTGACCGCGTAGGTCTTCCTGCTCCTGGCCGCGCCGGAGATCGTCGCCTCGGCCGGCGGGTTGACCAGCTCCGCCAGCTCCGACTCGGTGCCGTTGAACGCGTTCTGACCGCCTGCCAGCGTGCCCTTCTCGGCCGACTGCCAGAACGTGTACCGGTCCCACCCCTTGGGCAGCTCGCCCGGATCGGCGCCCCAGTGCGCCAGCCACAGCGGGTTGGCGCCGAACTTGGCGGAGTCGCCCGTGCAGGTCCGCCACCAGCTGGTGGTGGTGTAGATGATCGCCCGCCGCCCGGTGCGCTGCCAGTACTTCTTGGTGAAGTCGCCGACCCAGGTGACCATGTCCTCGGGTGACAGGCCGTAGCAGTTGTTCTTGCCGTTCCGGTCCTTGTACGGATTGTCCTCGAGGTCGAGCACTCCCGGCAGAGTCTGCCCGTCGCCGGTCCAGTTTCCGCCGTTCTGGACGAAGTACTCCGCCTGGGCGCCTCCATCCGTCTCGTGCGGTTGGGCGAAATGGTAGGCGCCGCGCGGAATTCCCGCCGCCGCGGCGCCGGAGAACTGCGCGTCGAAGCGCTGATTTCGGTAGGTGTTTCCCTCCGTGGCCTGCACGAAGGCGAATTTCCCTCCCCCGGACGCCACGCTCCCCCAGTCGACGTCGCCGGTCCAGTTGCTGACGTCCACCCCGGCGAGGCCGTCGGCTGCCTCCGCGGTTCCGGCCAGCCCGACGGCCGCCACCACCGCGCCAAGTAAAAGACTTTTCACGCGGGGATCATCGCGGAGTACCGCACAAAGTGGCAAGTCCTGATAAATCCGCGTTTTTCGAGTTGCCAAAAGCGGCGCACAATTCCCACCCGAGCGGCTCCGCCCCGCCACCCATTCCGTCGCACGGCGTCACCCGAGCAAGTCACCGAATGGATTCCATGCCGCCGCCTGGCAGCCCTCGGCGACGCTCCCTGCCGTCCATGTCCTCGGGCCGCCTTAGCCGGTCGGGCGGCACGATCGGCGTGCGCGCGCCGCGTCGTCCGGAGCGGGGCGCGGAAATATTCGCGAGAACCTCGGAAACCCGCATCTCAGGGCCCGAAAACCGGCTTTCACGAGGGGCCGCGGCCGACGACGTTTTCGCAGGTCAGAGCCGTTTGTGAAGGCAACGTTCGCGTTTGCCAAACCGGCTCTCGGCTGCACAAGATGATGCGCATCCTCGACCGAGCCCCCGACCTGGGGTTTCTTCGCCATGCCCGGAGGAGACCAAGCATGATCCACACCCGGGGACTCACCCGAGTCTTCAAAGCCAAGAAGGTCACCGTCGACGCCGTCCGCGGCATCGACCTGGACGTGGAGCGCGGCCAGCTCGTCGCGTTCCTCGGCCCGAACGGCGCGGGAAAGTCCACCACGCTGCGCATGCTCACCACCCTGCTGCCCGCGACGTCCGGCACCGCCCTGGTCGCCGGGCGGGACGTCCGCCGCGACCCCGGCGGCGTGCGCGGCCGCATCGGCTACGTCGGCCAGAAGAACAGCGCGGGCGAGAACTTCCGCGTCCGCGACGAGCTCGTCACCCAGGGCCGCTGCTACGGGCTGACCGCCCGGCAGGCAGCCGGACGCGCCGACGAACTGCTCGACCTGCTCGACCTCGCCCCCTTGGCCGCCCGCAAGCCCGGGACGCTGTCAGGCGGCCAGCGCCGCCGCCTCGACATCGCGCTCGGCCTCATCCACCGCCCCGACCTGCTCTTCCTGGACGAGCCCTCCACCGGCCTCGACCCCAAGAGCCGCGCCGACATCTGGTCGCACATCCTGCGGCTGCGCGAGACGTACGGCACCACGCTCTTCCTGACCACCCACTACCTGGAGGAAGCCGACAGCATGGCCGAACGGGTGGTGATCATCGACAACGGCCGGATCATCGCCGACGGCACCGCCGAGCAGCTCAAGAACGACCTGGCGGGCGACCACATCACGGTCACCACCACGACCGTGCAGGAGGCCGCCACCGCCGCCCGGCTGGCCGACGCCGAGCCGGACGGCACGACCGTCCGGTTCCGGGTGCCCAACGCCGCCGCGGCCCTCCCCGAGTACCTGCGGGCGCTGGAGCAGGCGGGCGTCAAGGCCGCCACCGCCGAGACCACCCGTCCCACCCTCGACGACGTCTTCCTCACACTGACCGGGAGAAGCCTTACCGATGACGACATTCCTGCGTGACACCGCCACCGTTCTCACCCGCGAGCTCACCCCGTCCCTCCGCGAGCCCCTGGGCCTGCTCTTCCAGATGGGCCAGCCGCTGCTGTTCCTGTTCCTGTTCGGGTCGCTGCTCGACGGGGCGGTGGGCTCGTCGTGGCAGTGGTTCGTGCCGGGCATCCTGGTCATGATGTGCCTGTCGGGGCCGATGGCGGCGGGTTACTCGCTGCTGGTCGAGCTGATCGGCGGCTCGATGGAGCGCATTCTGGTCACCCCGCTGAACCGCACCGCCATGCTGGTGGGCAGGACGCTGAAGGAGATGGCGGTCCTCCTCTGCCAGGCGGTGCTCATCGTCCTGCTGGCGCTGCCGCTCGGCTTCCGCCTCTACCCGGCGGGCGTCCTGGCGGGGCTGGCCCTGCTGACCGTCTTCGGGGTGGGGCTGGGCGCGTTCTCCTTCGTCCTGGCGATCAGGTCGGCGCCCGACGGCACGCTGTTCTACCTCGTCACCCAGGCTCTGCTGTTCCCGTTGCTGCTGCTCTCCGGCGTCCTGCTCCCGATGGACTCGGGCCCCGGGTGGCTGCGGGTGGTCGGCTACCTGAACCCGATCTCCTACATCGTCGACGCGCAGCGCTCCCTGTTCGCGGGCGACCTCACCGACCTGTCGGTCCTGTACGGGACGGTCGCCACGGCCGTGATCGCCGGCCTGGGCCTGTTCTTCGGCAACCGGGCCATGAAGCAGGGCGTCGTCCGCTGACCGCTGCCGAAGGAGGTGCCGCCGGGCGTCAGTTCGTGATCGCCGTCGGGGGCCTCCGGGCGGGTAAGGACGTCACGGGCTGATCGCGAGGAACAGGAACGCGGCGAACAGCACCAGGTGGACTCCGCTCTGCAACAGCGTCGCCCGTCCGGGCACGACGGTGAGAGTGGTGACCACGAAGGTCAGCCCCAGCAGCACCAGGTGGGTGGCGCCGAGCCCGAGCAGCAGCGGGCCTTCCAACCAGATCGACGCCACCGCGATGGCCGGGATGGTCAGCCCGATGCTGGCCATCGCCGAGCCGAGCGCCAGGTTGAGGCTGATCTGGACCTGGTCGCGTCTGGCGGCCCTGACGGCGGCGATGGTCTCGGGCAGCAGCACCAGCAGCGCGATCACCACGCCGACCACGGCCTGCGGCAGCCCGGCGGACGACACCGCGGCCTCGATCACCGGCGACTCGACCTTGGCCAGCCCCACGACCGCGACGAGCGCCGTCAGCAGCAGTCCGAGGCTGGCCATCGCGGTGCTCGTCTCGGGCTTGGGGGCGTGCTCCGCGGGGGCCTGCTCGGCGCCCTCGGGGGTGACAGGCAGGAAGTAGTCGCGGTGCCGGACGGTCTGGGTGAGCACGAACAGGCCGTAGAGCGCGAGCGACACGACGGCGGCGAAGCCGAGTTGAGCGGGTGAGAAGGCCGGGCCCCGCGCGCTCGTCGTGAACGTGGGCAGCGCGAGGCTGAGCGTGCTCAGCGTCGCCACGGTGGCCAGCGCGCCGCCGCTGCCCTCGGCGTTGAACACCGCGACGCGCCGTCGGAGCGTCCCGGTGAGCAGTGACAGGCCGACGATGCCGTTGCAGGTGATCATCACGGCGGCGAACACCGTGTCGCGGGCCAGCGAGGCGGTCTGATCGCCGCCGGAGACCATCAGGCTGACGATCAGCGCCACCTCGATCACGGTGACGGCGACGGCCAGCACGAGCGACCCGAACGGCTCGCCCACCCGGTGGGCGATGACCTCGGCGTGATGCACGGCGGCCAGCACCGCCCCGGCCAGCAGCAGCGCCACCAGGACGACCACCACGCCGGGCAGCTGACGGCCCCACGCCAGCCCCAGGGTGGCCAGGGCGAGCAGGGGAACGACGAAAGTCCAACGCTTCAGTACGTTACGAATGATGTACAGCGTGTTACCCAATCTCTCGCGCCGGCAGCGGGGGGCACCTCCGATCATGCCTAATGTAACGATTAATCACGAAATATCCTGTTCTTGTGACTCGTATCATCGCCACCAGCACGGTGCCGTGGATCCCTGTTCCCCATCGTCTGGACGTCATCCGCGCCGACACCCTCCCGCCGCTCGAACAGACGACCTCGGCCTTCGCCTTCGTCCAGGACAGCATGGGCAGGACGTTGCTGACGCGCATGGATCACCATGGGCGTGACTGGGACCTTCCGGGCGGTCACCTCGAACCTGGTGAAACCCCCGTCGAAGCCGCCGCGCGCGAACTGGCGGAGGAGACCGGGCTGCGGCTCGCGCCGTCCGATTTGGACGTCTTCGCGTGGCAGCGGATCGAACTGGCCGGCCCGGCTCCGTCCGACTACAGGTACGGCGCGCTCACGTACATGGTGCTGTTCCAGGCGCGGCTGGCGGGGCCGGGCGCCCCCACCGCGCCGCCGCCCGAGTCGGAGACCACCCACGCCGCCTGGCTGACCCGTGAGGAGATCGAGCGGCGCTGCGCCCGGCACATCTGGCTGATCGCCTACCGCGACCTCTCGATGTCCGGCCCCCGGTACCACCCTTCGGGGATCTGAGCGAGAGTCGACGGGTGCACCTGCCGCGGCCTGAGCCCGTACAGCTTCTGGAAGCTCATGATGAGCGGCCGCCACACGTCCGGATCGATCCGGTCGGACGTGCCCGCCATCCGGATCTCCTCGTGCACGAACACCCGCGTCACCCGCACCTCGAAGACGACGATCCCGCCGCGCTGCGCCTCGTCGTCCTCCGCCAGCCCGTGCACGGCCTCGACGACCGCCTCCATGCTCACCGGGCACTCGGCCACCCTCGGCGCCGCCACCGTCTCGGACGGCACCGGAGTCAACCCGGCCCGCCCGAACTTGTCCGCCACGAACCGGTACCCGCGCTCCTCCTTGCGGGCAGGCACCGGATCGGCCCCGGTGGTCAACGCCAGCCGGTCCACCTCCGGGGCCATCACGTCGGACGGCAGGTTCAGCACGCACTCGCGCGTCCTGAGCATGTTCTGGGCGCTCTTGGACCTCGACCCGAGGCCCAGCATCGCCCGCCAGCCGAGCCAGAAAGCCGACGACATCGGGGCCAGGTTGGGGGATCCGTCCTCGTTCGACGAGGAGATGAGCACCACGGGGGTGCCGAAGTAGAGGATGTTGGGTTCAATCCGCGTGTGCGTAGGAATCGTAGTAGTCACAGGGCTCACCTTCGCCGCTGGTGACGTCGCCGCGCTGGCGGCATTCGGACGTCTCGCTCCCCCGCCCACCTCACGCCAGCGCTTCCCCGCCTACCGCACGCCATCACTCGCCGCGCGCCTCGGTCGTCATCGATCGAGGAGTTCGGCGAGTTCTGTGAGCGCGCGCTTCCACGGGAAGGCGTCGGCGGGGGCATCCTCGGCGAGCGGCCCCAGGTCCGCCAGCACGCGGACACCGTCGGCGCGCAGTTCCGCCACGCTCCGCCGGTAGGCCCCGCGCGCGGCGAGCGCGCTGTTCACGCACGGCAGCACCACGACCGGGATGCCCAGCCCCGGCGCCTCGGCCAGCACCCCGAGCGCGTAGGTATCGGCGATCCCCTGGGCGAACTTGTTGACCGTGTTGAACGTGGCCGGAGCCACGACGATCGCGTCGGCTCGGGGCGGTTTCGGCTCGTCCGGCTTGCGGTACCGACTGCGGACGGGACGCCCGGTCTGCCTCTCCAGCTCCGCGACGTCGACGAAGTCCAGCGCGGCAGGCGTGGCGACGACCTGCACCTCCCAGCCCTCGTCCTGCGCCATGCCGACGAGCCGCCCGACGTCGCCGGCCGGCCAGGCGGCGCACACGACGACGTAGAGGGTTTCGCCGATCACTGCCCCTCCCACGCATCTCCGAAAGCACTGGCCCTGCCAGGCAACGTACCGGAGCCGGGGCCCACGTCCTAGCCGAGCGCCCTCGGCTGGTCGAGCCCCGAAAGCGCCGTCAGGCTGCCGCCGCCCCGCCTCCGACCAGGCAGGCGTGCAGGGTGCCGCCGCCCCACCTCCGACCAGGCACGCCGAGGCGGGCGCGAGCGCTCCGCCGCTGGAAGTCGGGCTTTTTTCGAGGCTGATCCGAGTGCCATCCTTGCCCCATGGATGACGTTCCCCTGCCGGTCACCGTCCGCTCCTATTCCCCGGCGGACCGCGACGCCGTCGCGGCCTTGGCACCTCGGCTGACCGAAGGTGTGGCGTCTTGGCGCACCCCCGAGGCAGTCGCCAGGGTCGTGCACGGCTGGGTCGAGCACTCTGTCACCCGGTCCGGCACTGGCGGGGCCGCCGTCTTCGTCGCGGAACTGTCCGGCGAGATCGTCGGCTTCGTCAGCGTCACGGAGCAGGCGCACTTCACGGGCGAGCTCGACGGCTACATCGGCGAGCTGGCCGTCTCCTCACGCCATGAAGGGCGCGGGATAGGGAAGCAGCTCGTCGAAGCCGCGGAGGCCTGGGCGAGGAGTCGCGGACGCGCACGGGTCGGGCTGGAAACCGGGGCGGCCAATGCCAGAGCCCGCCGCTTCTACGCGTCCCTGGGCTACCAGGAAGAGGGCGTCCGCCTCAGCAGGCCGGTCGATTCCTGACCCGACGGCCGGCCACAGCGCTTCGCGGGTGGGTGGTCTGCGTGGGTGGGCCAGCAGGGCGAAGCGGTGGTAGGTCACTTCCAGTGGGTGTCCCCGCTCCATCTCCTCGTGCAGGGCGCGCAGGCGGTCGGCGTACCGGTCGGGGGCGAAGTCCGGCACCTGCCAGGAAGTGATCCGCAGGAACAGCACGAGCGCCCCGATGTCGTGGAACGCGGCCGGTACCCGGGCCTCGTCCTGCCAGGTGATCTCGAACCCGGCGTCGGTGAGCTCGGCCGCGGCGGTCGACAGGGTCCAGTCGCGGTAGGTGTGCGGGGGCGCGCCCAGGGCCTGGTTGACCTCTTCGAGGTCGCGTCCGCCGACCTGCTGGGTGACGAAGACGCCGTCGCGGGTCAGGACCCGCCGGACCTCCCGCGGATCGTAGGACTCGTGCCGGTCGACGACCAGCTCGAACGAGCCGTCGGCGAACGGGAGCGCGTCGTCGTCGCCGACCTCGGCCACCTCGACGCCCATCGGCTCCAGGCGTCGCCGCGCGATCGGCAGGTTCGGCTCGTACCCCTCCGTCGCCGCCGTACGGGACGGCAGCGGTGCCAGCGACGCCAGGAGCTCGCCGCCTCCCGTGCCGAGGTCGAGCAGCGAGCTCACCTGGGGCAGCCGCTCCCGCACCAGTTGCTCGTAACTCCACGGCAGGGCGTCGGCCTTCTCGGTGAGCCGCCCCCGGAACACCCCGAAGTCCCAGCCTTCGAACGGCGTCGTCAGGCCCTCAGCGATCAACTCGTCGTATCCCACGACCAAGATCCTCCCAAACCCGTGAAAACCGGCCGCCGTCAGGGGTGATCGCCCGGAGGGCGGCCGCCCACGGCTCGCCACACGAGCGCGGCGGTGCGTCGCGGCCAGCGCTCAGGCGGCTCGTCCTCGGCGAGGGCGCGGGCGTACCAGCTGCCTGTGCACAGGGTGATGGCGATCTCCAGGTCGGCCTCGGCGTCGATGAGCCCCATCCGCCTGGCCGTGTCGAGGATGGCGTGGAGGCGGCGGCGCCGGGGGGCGATCACGCGGGCGCGGTAGCGGGCGAGCACGTCGGGGGTGGTGGTTTCCTGCAGCATGGTGCCGACCAGCGACATCCGTCCCGGCCTGGTCACCGCCTTCTGGAAATGGACGAGCTCGGCGACGAGGTCCGCGAACGGGTCGCCGGTGGCCGCGTCCTGGCCGTGCTCCTCCATGGTGGCCACGGCGGCGGCGGCGAGCTCGGCCTTGCCGGGCCACCTGCGGTAGAGGGCGGGACGGGTGGTGCCGGCTTCCTGCGCGACGGCGGCCAGCGACATCCGCTCGTACCCGTACACCGACAGGTGGCGCCGGGCGACGGCCAGGATGCGGTCGTCGATGGAGGCGTCCCGCGCCCGCCCGGTCCTACGTGTCATGGTCTCGCCCCTATTCCATTACAATGCTGTAATGTAACGAAAGTCCGCTGATCGAAGAGGTCCATCGTGGTCATCGAATACATCCGGTATACCGTTCCCACCGCCCGGGCCGACGAGTTCGAGCAGGCCTACCAGACCGCGGCGAGCGTGTTGGACGACGACCCGCACTGCCTGGCGTACGAGATCGCCCGGGGCGTCGAGGAGCCCGAGCACTACACCGTACGGATCGAATGGGACTCGGTGGAAGGGCACGAGCAGGGCTTCCGCCGCAGCGCCCGCTTCGGCGAGTTCTTCGCCGCGGTGAAGCCCTTCTTCCCGCAGATCCAGGAGATGAAGCACTACACCGCCCGGTTCGGAGCAGGACGATGAGCATGGCCGGCCTGCTCGCGCGGGCCCGCCTGCTCAACCGCGACCTGGCGCCCGGCGAGCCGCTGGCCGAAACGGTGATCCGGCCGCTGTCCGCCGCGGTCGACGAGCCCGAGCCGGACGTCACCGAGACCGGCCCGCCCGCCGACCGCCTGTGGGAGCTGGTCAAGGACGCCACCCGGCTGCGCGTCCTGCCCGGCGCCCCTGACGGCCTGATCGAGGCGACGGCCGCGTTACAGCACCTGGCCTGCCTGTTCGCCGAGGACAGCGACGCCCTGGCCGCCCGGATCGCGGCGCTGGCCGACATCCAGCGCGATCTGGACGCCCGGATCGACGTCGCGGCCGACGGCCCGTACCTGGTCACCAACGCCTCGAAGATCACCAACTGGCTCGGCGAGCCGATCCAGGCCTTCCCCCAGATGGCCCTGTGCCGATGCGGCCGGTCGGCCACGAAACCGCTGTGCGACGGCAGCCACGTCCGCGCCGGGTTCAGCGGCGCCAAGGACCCCGGCCGGGTGCCCGACCGCCAGGACTCCTACCCGGGCACACAGGTCACCGTGCTGGACAACCGCGGCGTCTGCGCCCACTCGGGGTTCTGCACCGACCGGCTGCCCACCGTGTTCCGGCAGGGCGAGGAGCCGTTCGTGGCGCCCAGCGGCGGCCGGGCCGACGAGATCATCCGTGCCGCGCGAGCCTGCCCCTCCGGCGCTCTCGGCTACGCGGTCGACGGCCGGACCGCCCCCGCCCCGGAACGCGAACCCGCGATCGAGGTGTCCAAGGACGGCCCGTACCGGATCACCGGTGGCATCCCGCTCGACGGCGACACGTCCCGGGAGCACTACAGCCTGTGCAGGTGCGGCCAGTCGCGGAACAAGCCGTTCTGCAGCGGCATGCACTACTACGTCGGCTTCAGCGACCCACCCATGTCCGACGAGCCCACGCTCTTCGAGTGGGCCGGCGGGCTGCCCGCGCTGACCCGGATGACGAAGATCTTCTACGACAAGTACGTCCCGCAGGACGACCTGCTCGCGCCGCTGTTCGCCCGGATGTCCCCGGACCATCCCGAACGCGTCGCCGCCTGGCTCGCCGAGACCTTCGGCGGCCCGAGGCTCTACACCGAGCGGTACGGCGGCTACGACCACATGATCGGCGAGCACGCCGGCAAGTCGCTGACCGAGCAGTGGCGGGCCCGCTGGGCGCAGCTCATGGGACGGGCCGCCGACGAGGCCGGGCTGCCCACCGACCCCGAGTTCCGCGCCGCGTTCGCCGGCTACATCGAATGGGGTTCGCGGATCGCGGTGGAGAACTCGCAGCCCGGCGCAGCCCCGCCGCCGCACATGCCGGTGCCGCGCTGGTGGTGGGTGTGCGAGGCCAGGCCCGGCTCGCGCGTCTCCGCCCTGGCGCCGCCCGCCGAACAGGCGCCCGTGGAGCTTCCCGCGCCGGACGAGCCCGTCGGCTTCGCCGACCACATCAAGCCGCTGTTCCGCGAGATGGACCGCAAGTCGATGACCTTCGCCTTCGACCTCTGGTCGCACGCGGACGTCACCCAGCACGCCGCCGCCATCCTGGACAAGCTCCGCCAGGGCAAGATGCCCTGCGACGGCGCCTGGCCCGCCGAGCACGTCGAGCTGTTCGCCCGCTGGATCGCTGAGGGGATCCCGCCGTGAGCGACGCACGCCCCCCGACGGGCGCCTCTCCTGGCGGCTGACACTCGGCTGTGATCCGCGCCACATTCCCGCCGGACGAGAACCCGCGGCGCCCCTGTCGGCCACTACCGGACAGGTCCCGGCACGACAGGGGATCACCGGACTGACGAAGACGCCGAGGAGTCACGATGAACAAGAGCACGGTCGCCGCGATCGTCGGAGCGAGCCTGATGGCCGGGCTGCTCGGACTGGGCGCCAGCAGCGCGTCCGCCAGCGACGAGGCCCACCAGCCGCGGCCGCCGAAGGGCGCCAGGGCGGTCGTCCAGGTCAGCCCCAACCCCACCGCCAAGCGCGGCGAGGAGATCACCATCACCGGCAACTGCGGCGGAGGCAAGAAGCTGAACGCCGTGATCGGCGGAATCGGCGGCGAGTCGATCCTGGAGAACGTCCGCATCGTCAACGACGACCCGAAGGGGTTCGTGGCCAAGGCGAACCTCGCCGAGACGATCGGCAACGGCGTCGGCCCCATCTTCGTCGACTGCGGCGGGGAAGCGGGCGTGACTCTCCTGGTCACCCACGTCTGATCCGCACCGTCGCCGGGAGCCAGGCCGGTTCCCGGCGACCCCGGGATCATGCGCTCCGGACGTCTGCCAGGATTCGAGCGGACCCGCATTGACCGCCGGCGCCCCCAGGCAGGGGCCCGTCCTGTGCCGACCTGAGGAGTACCCGTATGGACCGGAGACGTTTTCTCGCCCTGACCGGCGCCGCCGCCGGCCTGGCCACAGTGGGTTTCGGGCAGCCGGCGCAGGCGGCGAGCTACCCCTTCTACAACCGCCGTGTCCCCGACGAGGCGCACGCGAAGATGAACGAGTTGGCGCCGTACGGCATCACGTCGTTCGCGTTCACGCCGTCCAACGGCTGGGTCATCGTCACCCAGGACGGCCGCTATTTCGGCCGAGGCCTTCCCGACGCGTGTTTCGCCGAGCTCGGCAAGCTGATCAAGGCGGGTTGGCGGATCCACTGCGTGGCCTTTCCGCCCGAAGGCGGCGACCGGTGGGTGATCACCGGTGACAAGGGCGCGTCCGCGCGCAACATCCCCGACGAGTGCCACCAACGCATCCTCGCCTGCTACAGCGCCGGCCAGCAGGTCGTCGACGTCGCCTTCCCGCCGGCAGGCGGCAACCGCTGGGTGGTGGCCGCCACGAACGGTTTCTACGCGCGCTCGGTCGATGACGAGTGCTACCAGATGATGCGCAACCTGACGCAGGGCGGACGCCGCATAACCCGCGTCGCCTTCCCCCGCGCGGGCGGGTGGGCGGTCGTCGCGCAGGACGAGTTCCACGTGCGCGGCATCGACGACGAGTGCTTCAAGCAGATGAACAGCCTCACCGCCGACGGCTGGCAGCTGCACAACGTGGCCTTCTCGCCGGTCAACGCCGGCTGGTCGCTGTGCACGCGCGGCAAGGCGCCGGCACTGCCCGTGGACCGGGTGCGGCAGGTCGAGAACGCGGTGGGCGGCTCGACCATCTGGCAGCGGATGAGCAACTGGAAGACGCCGGGTGCGGCGGTCGCGGTGGTGGTCGGCAACAAGATCGCCTGGTCCACCGGGTACGGCTGGCTGGAGGCGGACACCGGCGCCGCCGCGCACCCGGAGACCGGCTTCCAGGCCGCCTCCATCAGCAAGGCCGTCACCTCGGTCGGCGTGCTGCGTCTCATGCAGACGCTCAAGCAGCCGCTGACCAACGACATCCGCCCCTACCTCGACTGGACCCTGTCGCGCCGCTCGTGCGTCTCGGCGACGCCGGTGCCGACGATCGACCGCATGCTGACGCACCGGGCCGGCGTCATCGGACGCGGCTCCACCTCCCCGGCCGACGCCTGCTCCGGCTTCGACGCCGGCGCGGGCGGCGGCTTCGCCGGCTACGGGCCGACCGCGTCCGTGCCCTCGCTGCTCCAGGTCATGAACGGCGAGGGCAACTCGCCGAAGATCGAGCTCACCACCGACCCCGGTGCGGAGTACCACTACTCCGGCGCCGGATTCGTCCTGCTGCAGCGGATGGTGGAGCAGCAGAGCGGCATGTCGCTGACCCAGTACATGGACAAGGAGGTGTTCGCGCCGCTCGGCATGAAGACCAGTTCCTACGCGCTGGCGCCCTCGTTCGAGCTCGCCGCCGGGCACACCGCCACCGGCGCCGTGATCCCCGGCAAGCGGAACCGCTACCCGGAGTCGGCCGCGGCCGGCCTCTACACGAACGTCCTCGACCTGTGCCAACTCGTGTGCTACCTCAACAAGGCGTGGACCGCGCCCGGCGACATCGCGGGCCCGCTCACCAAGGCCTCCGTCCGGACGCTGCTCAGCGCGGGCCCGGAGCCCAGTATGGGCCGGGGCTTCTTCATCGCCGGTTCCGGGACGAAGAACTTCTCCTTCACCCACGACGGCTCGAACTACGGCTTCAAGTCCGTGTTCAAGGGCTACCCCGAGCTGGGGGCCGGGTACGCCGTCCTGGTCAACGGCAACAACACGAGCCTGGTCAACGAGATCGCCGCGTCCATCAGGTCGGCCTACGGCTGGGCCTGACCTCGACTGGCCGGTTTGCAGGCACCCTCAGGTACGCTCGCAGATCGTCCTCGCGCCTGCCGGTATTGAACGGCCGCCCGCGTCGGCGAGTGCCTGATCCGTCCGGTGCGCGGTCCGTACGGCCCTCCCGGGGTCTGGTGCGGGCGGGCTAGCGTGGGCGGCGTGAGTGAGCGAGTGGCGAGCACGGGCCGGGTGGTGGTCCTGGTCCTGCCGGACGTGAACCTGCTGGACCTGGGCGGTCCGGTCCAGGTCTTCGACGCCGCGGCGCACCTGGGGGCCGGCTACCGGCTGGAGTACGCGTCCGACGCCGAAGAGGCGGTGTCTGCGCAGGGGCTGCGGCTGGCCGGGTTCGCCGGGCTGCCGCCGACCGCGCCCGGCGACCTGGTGCTGGTACCGGGGCCCCGGCTTCGGCCGGACGAGCCGCTGGTTCCGGGCTCGGTGACGCGGTGGCTGCGTACCGCTGAGCGCTGCGGGGCCCGGATAGCGTCGGTGTGCAGCGGCGCGGCGGCGCTGGGCGAGGCCGGGCTGCTGGACGGACGCCGATGCACCACCCACTGGTCGCTCATCGAGGCGATGCGGCAGAGATACCCGGCAGCGCGGGTCCAGGACGGGGTGCTGTACGTCCACGACGGCCCGGTGAGCACCAGCGCGGGGATCTCGTCCGGGATCGATCTCGCGCTGTCGCTGGTGGAACGCGATCACGGCCCCGCACTCGCCGCGGCCGTCGCCCGGGAACTGGTGGTCTACCTGCGGCGGAACGGCTCGGCGAGCCAGATCAGTCCGTTTCTCCAGCACCGTTCGCATCTGCATCCTGCCGTCCATCGCGTACAGGATCATCTCGCCCAGCACCTGGACGCCCCGCACACCCTCGCCGAGCTGGCCGCCGTGGCGCACCTGTCTCCGCGGGGGCTGAGCCGGGCGTTCGGCGCGGCGATCGGCATCACCCCCCTGGAATACCAGCAGCAGCTGCGCCTGGAACGGGCGTCGAGGCTGCTGGCCGACACCGACCTCGGCGTGGACGCCGTGGCAACCCGCTGCGGTTTCCGCGACGTCCGGCACTTCCGCCGCCTGTTCTCCGCCCGGTACGGGATGCCCCCGTCCGAGGCTCGCAAGCACACGCGCTGAACGGAGCCTCCCGTGTCCCCTGTCCACCGCAGGTCCGTCGTGCGCCGGATCGGGCGTGTCGTGCTGGGCGCCGCCGTGTTCCTCGCCATCCTGGGCGGGACCGGCGCCGCCGGTGTCACGACCGCGATGGGCCAGAGCTACCCCGGGTATCGCCAGCGCCCGCCCGCCCAGGGCTGGCCGGGTCCCAGGGCGATACCCGGCGGACGGATCACTGTCGCGATCGTGGTCAGCAACGCCGGCTCGGTCTCCGCCGACGTTCTCGCCCCGTACGAGGTCTTCGCCCGGTCGGAAAGGTTCGCCGTCTACACCGTCGCGGCCCGCAGAGCCCCGTCCCCTCTGTCCGGCGGCCTGCACCTGCTGCCCGACCACACCCTTGAGGAGGTCGGGAGCGGCGCCGTTCCCGAACCGGACGTGGTGGTGGTGCCCGCCGTCATCGATCCCACCGGCACGACGGAGAAGCCGCTGCGTGAGTGGATCGCCGCACGCGCCCGGAACGGCTCCCGCCTGCTGGGCGTCTGCGCGGGCTCGGAACTCCTCGCGGCCACTGGTGTGCTCGACAACCGCCGGGCGACGTCCTTCTGGGCCGGCATCGACTCCCTGAAGCGGAGCCACCCCGCGGTGCGCTGGCAGAGCGGCGAGCGCTATGTGGAGGACGGCACGATCACCACCACGGCCGGCATCACGTCCGGCACTGTCGGCGCGCTGCGCCTGGTCGAGCGGCTCGCGGGCGCGGCGGAGGCGCGGCGCGTCGGCAGCGCGCTCCACTACCCCGGCTGGAGCCTGGACGGATCCACCGCGATCATCCCAAACCACCTCGCCCTGTCCGACCTGCCCTACGCGCTGAACGCGGCGTTCCCTTGGTGGCGCCCCACGATCGGCATCGGGCTGACGGACGGAGTGGGAGAGATCGACGCCGCCGCCGCGTTCGAGGTCTACTCCGGCGTCTCCTTCAGCGCCCGCGCGATCCCGATCAGCCCCACCGGGACGGTCACCACGCGGCACGGCGCGGTCCTGCTCACCGAGCCGGTGGGAACGGCGGTGCCACGCGTGGACCGGTTCGTGGTTCCGGGTGTGCGCGGCGACGTGCCGTCCGCCCTGGCGAACTGGGCGTCAGGACGGGGTCTCACACCGGAACTGCCTGGCGGCGGACGACGCGACGACGAGTTCGGTTTCGACCCGATGCTCCGTGACCTCGCCGCCCACGCCGACGGTGCCACAGCCCGGACCACCGCCAAGTTCTCCGAATACCCCATCGGACAACTCCGTCTGTCCGGGGCAAGCTGGCCCTGGCGTTCCACAGCGATCTTCGCCGTCGCCCTGGCCGGCTCCGTCGGCGTCGGCCTGCTCGCCGTCGTCCTACCGCGCCTGCTCCGCCGCCGCACGGCGAGCGCTACGACACGACCCGACCAGAACTCACCTGACAGCGGGCTGGACTGAAGATCACGTCGGACCGGCGCAGGGCACCGATGGCCGGCCAGCCGGGAATGGCGCGGCCCGGATCGGCGAAGGAAGAGCAGAAGCCGACCGCAGGAGGGTGACCAGTGTGACGACCGAGACGCGCGGACAGGCGGGTGATCCCGACATCCTGCTGGTCGCCGCCACCACCGCGGCACGCACTCCCGAGGGCTCGGGGACCTACTGGCACATCACCGTGACCAAGAACGGCCGGCAGCAAGCGCAGTACTGGTACCGGCGAGACGGCCAGTCCTGGATCAAGGGCGAAGGACTGAAGGGCGAGGGCAAACTCGTCAAGTTCGGCGAGCCCGCGCCGTTCATGATCGGACCGCTGCGGATGACCTTCGAGGAACTGCGGCAGCTGCCCGACGACGGGAACGCCCTGTACACCCGGCTACGGACCGCCGTCGCCGACAGCGACCTGCGCACCAGTGCAGGCCCGTTGAACGACGCCCAAGAGGACGGAGCCACTGTGGAGTCGCTGGTCTCGCTGGTCGGCGAGGCGCCGATCTCCCCCGAAGTCCGCGCCGCCGCCTATCGGGCACTCGCCGCACGACCGGGAGTCCAGGACCTCGGGGACGCCGACGGCGGACGACGCCTACAGGTGCCCGTCTCCGACGGCACCGACACGGTGGTCGTCGACCCGGACACCGCGCAGGTCCGCAACACGTCGGCCTGGGTACCGCTCACCGGAGGGATCGTCCACACCGACGGCAACGTGACCATCGACACCGAATGGACCGACGACCTACCCGCCGAATAGCGACGAAGAGTGGGCGGGCGCGGTCAGGGCCGGGAGATGGCGCCTTCGATGAGCGCGACGGCGGCGCGAGGGTCGTCGACCTGTACGACGAGGCGGGCGTAACGCTCGTCGGCCAGTTGGATGACGATGGCCTTGGCCGGATTCTGGACGTCCCAGAAGACCCGCTCGCCGTCGAGGTGGAAGGTGCCGGCGGTGATCACGCCGGGCAGGTGCGTACCAGGGGCGCGGACGCCCTTGGGCTCGGCGATCATGCCAGGGTCGTCGGTGGCTCCGCGGACGTTGGACAGGGGAATGGTCAGCCGGCTCTTCAGCGCCCAGAGCTTGTCCAGCCCCTCTATCACCACTACCAGCGCGTCGCCGTCGATGTGGACTTGTGCCATGTCGTTACTCCTTATGAGGGATGGTGGTCGAGTCGCTGCGCCAGGGCGGCGCCCGCCAGCCCGCAGTCGCCGGCAGAGGAGGACGCCCTGCCGCGCAGCCGGAGTCCGAGCAGCGCCGAGGTCAGCGCGCCGGCCAACTCCGATGGCAGGCTGCGGGCGGCCAGGGCTTGGTCCAGGGCGTCCAAGGCTGCGGCAACCTCGGCGGCGACCTCCGGGTCCACGGGAGCGCGTTCGACCGCCGCCATCAGCAGCAGATCCAGGCCCGAACCGCCCTCCTGGACGGCCAGCGCCCGGCGTACCGCTTCGGCGACGTCGTGAGCGCCGCCGATGGCGGCGACGAGCGGACGGACCCGGTTCTCCACATGCCAGCGCAACGCGGCCATGTACAGCCCCCGCTTGCTGCCGAACGTCTTGTACAGGCTGTTGCGATGGACGCCGAGGTGGGCGACCAGGTCGTCGATGGAGACACCGTCATAGGCGTGGTCCGCGAACAGCGTCGCCGCCGCTTGTACCACTTCGGTCTCGTCAAACCCTCTAGGTCGGCCCATGTGAGGACCGTAACGCATTTAGGAACGACCAGTCAAGAACGATCGTTCCTAAACGGGCCGCTCCGGCGAAGTCCTCTAGCGGATTATCTACAAAGGGACGGTTATGCTGGCGATATGACGGCCATGGCACCCTCCCGCACCGAACCGGACCTGTCGTACCTGCTCGACCACACCAGCCACGTGCTGCGCACGCGGATGGCGGCGGCACTGGCGGAGATCGGCCTCACCGCGCGCATGCACTGCGTGCTGGTGCACGCCCTGGAGGAGGAGCGCACCCAGATCCAGCTCGCCGAGATCGGCGACATGGACAAGACCACCATGGTGGTGACGGTCGACGCCCTGGAGAAGGCCGGGCTGGCCGAGCGCCGGCCCTCCAGCACCGACCGGCGGGCCCGCATCATCGCCGTCACCGACGAGGGCGCCGAGGCGGCCCGGCGGAGCCAGGAGATCGTCGACGGCGTACACCGGGAGGCGCTGGAGGCTCTGCCGGAGGAGGAGCGCAAGGTCCTCCTCCGGGCGATGGAACGACTGGTCAGCGGGCATCTGGCCGTCCCCGCCGACAATCCCCCGGCGGCCCGGCGAGCCCGGCAGCGCACAAACTAGGTCCGCAAAGGATCGTCTACAACAAAACTATCTGCTACGGTTCTTCTGTCGTCCTGACCGACAGGAGAACCACCGTGTCCCTTCCCTCCGCGCTGCGCTCGCGCCATCTGGCTCTCGGCGTGATCGCCACAGGCGTGCTGATGACCGTCCTGGACGGCAGCATCGTCACCGTCGCCATGCCCGCCATCCAGGCCGACCTCGGCTTCACCCCCGTCGGCCTCACCTGGGTCGTCAACGCCTACCTGATCGCCTTCGGCAGCCTGCTGCTGCTCGCCGGACGCCTCGGCGACCTGATCGGCCGCAAGCGCATGTTCCTGCTCGGCACCGCCGTCTTCACCGGCGCCTCGATCCTCGCCGGTGCCGCCACCGCCCCCGCCCTGCTGATCATCGCCCGGTTCCTTCAGGGAGCCGGCAGCGCCATGGCCGCCGCCGTCGGCCTCGGCATCCTGGTGACGCTGTTCACCGAGCCCGCCGAACGGGCCAAGGCGATCGCGGTGTTCAGCTTCACCGGCGCCGCCGGCGCCTCCATCGGCCAGGTCCTCGGCGGCCTCCTCACCGACGCGCTCACCTGGCACTGGATCTTCTTCATCAACCTGCCCATCGGCCTGGCCGCGCTCGCGCTCGGCATCCCCGCGCTGCCCGCCGACCGCGGCCTCGGCCTCGCCTCCGGAGCCGACGTCATCGGCGCCCTGCTGGTCACGGCCGGACTGATGCTCGGCATCTACACCGTCGTCAAGGTCGAGGAGTACGGCTGGACCTCCCCGCACACCCTCGGCCTCGGCGCTCTGGCCGTCGTCCTGCTCGCCGCGTTCGTCGCCCGTCAGGCCACCGCCCCGACCCCGCTCATGCCGCTGCGGATCCTGCGCTCGCGCAACGTCTCCGGGGCCAACCTGGTGCAGATCCTGATGGTCGCCGCGCTGTTCTCCTTCCAGATCCTCGTCGCCCTCTACCTGCAGAACGTCCTCGGCTACGGCGCCACAGGCACCGGCCTCGCCATGCTCCCGGCAGCGGTGGTCATCGGCGTGGTGTCGCTGGGCGTCTCGGCCCGGCTGTCCGCCCGCTTCGGCGAGCGGGCCGTCCTGCTGGCCGGGCTGGTGCTCCTGGTGGGCGTCCTGGCGCTGCTCGCCCGCGTGCCGGTGCACGCCGACTACCTCACCGACCTGCTGCCGGTGATGCTGCTCGCCGCGGGCTTCGGGCTGGCCCTGCCCTCGCTGACCACGCTCGGCATGTCAGGAGCCGGCGAGCAGGACGCGGGACTGGCCTCCGGGCTGTTCAACACCACCCAGCAGATCGGCATGGCCGCCGGCGTCGCGGTGCTGTCCACCCTGGCCGCCTCCCGCACCAAGGGCCTGCTGGCGGGCGGCAGCGGCCGGGCCGAAGCGCTGACCGGCGGCTACCACCTGGCCTTCACGGTCGGCGCCGGGCTGCTGATCGCCGCCTTCGTCGTCGCCTTCACCATGCTGCGCCCGGCCCGGCCCACCTCCGCCGACCGGCTCGAAGAGCCGCAGCCCGAGCCCGTCGCCTGACAGCCCTTACTACGAGGAAAGAGCAGAAAATGCGCACCAGCGCGAACAAGCCCGGATCCGGCCCCGCCCCCCGTTCCCTGGGCGAGCAGGAACTGTCGCAGCTGCTCTCCGAGCAGAAGTTCGGCGTGCTGGCCAGCCTGAAGCGCGGCGGCCACCCTCACCTGTCGACCGTCGCGTACAGCTGGAGCCCCGGTGAGCGTCTGCTGCGGATCTCCACCACCGCCGGCCGGATCAAGGCCCGGCACCTGCGCGACAATCCCCGCGCCACCCTGCACGTCAGCGGCCCCAACCCATGGTCCTACGCCGTCGCCGAAGGGCTGGCCGAGGTGTCCGAGCCGAGCCGTGTCCCCGGCGACGCCGTCGGACACCGGTTGCTGGCCCTGACGCCCGGCTTCGACGACCCCGCCGACGAGGCCGCCTTCCTCGAGCAGATGGTCGCCGACCAGCGGGTCGTGATCACCATCGCCGTCTCACACCTGTACGGGACGGCCCTGGACATCCCTTGAGCATCACCGCGGACATACCGGACGCGACCATAATCCGAAGAGAGCGTTGACGATACGATCTGTTGAAGATTACGGTCGTGACCCAAATAGAGTGAAGAGTCTGGAGGTGGCCGTGTCTCGACTGCGTCTGCTCGCCCTGGCACCGTTGATCACCTGTCTCATCGCCGGGCCCGCGGCGGCGGCTCCGGTGAACTGCGACGGCCCTGGCTACGAGCGGTTCGGCCCGGCCTCTGTCACCGGGGCGATCGTCGGCGCCGCCGTACACGAGGGCCACGCCTACGTGGTCACTCGCGGGCTCAAGCCGCCGGTCCTGGCCGAGATCGACCTGGCCACGGACAAGGTCGTCCGCACCGCGCCCCTCCCGGACGGCCCGGCGGACGGCGAGCCGGAGGGCGGCTGGGCGACGGCGGTGTCCGGCGGCAAGGTCTACGTCGGCACCTACCCGGTTCCCGACCTCTACCGCTTCGACCCGGCGACGGGCAAGGTCGAACGCCTGTACTCCTTCGGCCGCAAAGGCGGCTTCGTCTGGAGTCTCGCGGCGGCCCCGGACGGCAAGCTGTACGCGGGCACCTACCCCGACGGCAAGGTGTGGGAGTACGACCCGGCCACCGGCGCGGCGCGGAACTTCGGCGTGCTCGCACCAGGTGAGCGCTACGTCAGAGCGGTCGCCGCGGACGCCACCACCGTGTACGCGGGGCTGCTCGACAAGGGCAAGCTCATGGCGATCAACCGGGCCGACGGGAAGGTCAGGGAGCTGGCCCAGGGCCCGACCGGCATCGGGGTGGTGGCCGACCACGGCGACCGCGTGCTCGCCGTCAGCGGCTCGACCATCATCGACGTCCGCAAGGACGGCACCGATCTGAAGAAGGTCGAGGCCGTCCAGTTGGACGCGCTCACGGAGGCGGCCGACGGCACGGTCTACGGCACCTCGCGTCCCGACGGCGCGGTCTACCGTTACCGCACCGGCGACAGCGGAGTCACCAAGGTGGCGGACCCGCCCTCCGAAGGCGACGAGACCAGGAGGCTCGCACTCACCGACGACGGCACGCTGGTCGGCTTCTCGGGCAGCGGCGGCATGTGGCGCCTGGACCTCTCGACGGGCGCCGCGCGCTTCTTCGACCTGATCGACATCGGCCTGCCCTCAGGACCGGAGCGCCCGCAGAGCATGCTGCTGGTGCCCAACCGGGCGGTCTACATCGGCGGCCACTTCTCGATGGAGGTCCGTGACCTGCGCACCGGCGGCAAGCGCCGGTTCCGGGTGCCGGGCGAGCCCAAGGACCTGGTACGGCGGGGCAACAAGATCTACGCGGCCATCTACCCCAGCGGCCAGGTCCTCGAGATCGACATCAGGACCGACCGGTTGCGCAGCCTCGGATACCTGGGCCATGGCCAGCAGCGTCCGTGGGACATCGAGTACGACCCGGTCACCGACAAGCTCCTGGTCGCCTCCGCCCCGCTCGGCGCCAAGCTCAACGGCGCACTGTCGATCGTGGACCCCGACACCGGGGAGATGGACGTCGACGAGGGCGTCATCCCTGACGAGAGCCTGATGAGCCTCAGCCTGGATTCGGCCAACGGCGTCGTCTACCTCGGCGGTGACGTGCTCGGCGGGGGCGGCGGCACCCCGACGAAGACCGCGGCCTCCATAGCCGCGTTCGACCTGAAGACGCGCAAGGTGCTCTGGCAGACCGACCCGATCCCGGACCACCGCACCTTCCAGGACATCAAGGTGCACGACGGCCTGCTGTACGCGGTCTACAAGCGCGACTCCGGCACCTGGATCGCGCTCGACCTGGCCACCAGGACCATCAAGCACCGGGGCACCCTCTCCGGCTACGGCGAGCTGACCGTCCACCGGGATCGCGTCTTCGCCCAGACGTTCTTCGGCGGCGGCAACGCCTACGAGCTGGGCAGCGAAGCCAAGCAGCTGGCCACGGGGCTGGGCGACGAGTGGTACACCAACCCGCAGCTGCACTTCGAGCCCGGCTCGTTCAACGCCTGGACCCTCGTCGGACGGGAGCTGGCCAAGGTGCGGCTCGACCCGAGCTGCCCCGTGGTGACGCCGTAAGGCACCGGACGATCAGCGCCCCCTGGTAGAAACCGCGCTGCTGTCAGGCGATGTATCCCAGCACCAAGGCGGCGATCACCGGGCCCATGTACAGCAGGGGGAAGGCGACGGTCGAGTACGAGCGCGCCCGGAGCACGGTGACGACGGCTCCGGCGAAGTACAGCACCAGGCCGATACCGGCCAGGACGCCGACGACCGGCACGAACAGGCCGACCAACAGGCCCGCGGACCCTGCGGCCTTGGCTGCGCCGAGCCAGGTCCACCACGAGCGGGGGACGCCGTAGTCCATCAGCGGCTTCACGACCCACTCGGCGCGGCGAAGGAGGGAGTAGGCGGAGAAGCCCACCCAGAGGGCGGCCAGGACGGTGACGATGGTGGCGGTGGTGGACATGGGGACACTCCCTAGCTGGCGCTTTCCTGTGACACCAATCCTGCGAGCCCCGGTTGATAGCTCCGCGATGCGTTCACGATGCGCGGCTTCCCGACCGGCCTGTGACCCAGCGGTGGACCCGTTCGCTCCCCTCGGAGGCCCCGGACGGCGCGACCGCCGTCCGGGGCGCACGGGTGGCGAACGGGTCCAGCGCACACGTTGGCGGCTGGACCCGTTGTGCCGGTCACGATCTGTGCGAGCGGAGCTGGGCGGGGGCGCTGGGGCGCAGAGGGCAGGGGCTTCGGCGACCGTGGGCGACGCCCTGGGACGTCACGGTGGCCAGGTGGCGGCGGAGGTCTCGGTCCGTCGTGCGCTGCCGCTCTTCGGTCCGGTTACCGGGCCGGTTGGATGAGGCCGATGACGTTGCCGTCCGCGTCCCTGACGGAGGCGATCAGCTTGCCTCCGCCGACGTCCTTGACGTCCTGCAGCTGTTCGGCGCCGGCCTCCAGGAGTGCCTGCAGGCTCGCCTGGACGTCCTCCACGTGCCAGTACGCGACGGGGCCGGTCATGCCCTTGTCGTGGCCGTGGGGGTCGAGGCCGACGTCCTGCCCGGCCACGTTGAATCCGACGTAGTAGGGCTGGTCCATGTACGGGTCCACTCCCGACAGCTGCCCGTACAGGGCCTTGGCCGTGGCGAGGTCCTTGACCGGATAGATGATCGTCTTGATGCCCTCGGTCATGAGGTTCTCCTTGTGTCGCTGGTCACATCCACCGGGCCGGTGGGGTCATTGGCTATGACCCGACTCCGCTGAGGAATGTGACGGATGAACGAACCCGAACTTCTGATCGACCGGTTCGAAGACCACAGGGAGGATCGTTGAAATCGATCTCATCGTCGACCCCGACCGCCTTCGAGAGCTCGACCTGGTGATCATCGGCCGAGATATCAGGCTCGGCTCCGCGTTCCGGGGTCATTCGGGGGCAGTCGGGCTGGCGGGGGCTGCGGAATCCCGATACTCGACCACCCACACGGCGATCTGCGCGCGTGAGGTGAAGCCGAGCTTGCAGAGGATGCGCTCGACGTGTCCCTCGGCCGTGCGCAGCGCGATCACCAGCTTTGCGGCGATCTCCTTGTTGCTGAGACCCTGGGCGATCAGGTTCGCGACGTCGTTCTCCCGCCGTGTGAGCTGCGGCGTCAGGTCCGGGCGAGCGCCGGGCTCCGGCATGCGGTTCTCCCGCTCCTTGAGGGCGCAGGCGATGACCTGGTCGAGCGCCAGCTGGGCGCCATGGCGCAGTTGGGTCTCGAATGTGCGCTCGCCGAGTGCGTCGCGCAGCACTTCGACGCATTCGTCGTGGCGGCTGTTCAGGTGGCGCATGCCGAACAGCGGGGCCCCGACACGCTGCCAGATGCTTTCGGCTCCGCCGAGCAACCGCGCGGCGCGATGATGCTGGCCATCGGCTTCGGCGATCCAGGCCAGCATTTCGACGCAGAAGCCGATGGCCCACTGTTCGTTGAACACTCTGGCCAGACACAGGGCGTCGCGCACCGACGCCGCGGCCCGTCGACGATCGCCCATCTGCCAGGCCACGAGGCCGAGGTCCCAGAGCATGTAGGACTTGAACCAACGTTCGCCGTGGGCGGCGCACAGCGCCAGAGCCTCGTCACACACGGTGGCCGCCTCGTGGTAGTCGTCCGACAACGCGGCGACGGCCACGAGGTAGAAGCGGTCGTCGAGGGCGCCGATGAGGTCTCCGTTGGCTGTGTGCCGTGCCAAGGCGTCCTCGAGCAGGTGGTGGGCCTCGACCAGGTCGCCGTTCGACATGGCGGTCATCCCGGCGAGCTGGGTGGCCCAGGCCAGGGCATGCGCGTCGGTCAGCTGCTCGCCGTGGCGCCGACAGTCCACGATCATGGATTGGGCGGACGCGACGTCCTCTTGCAGGATGCACAGGTAGCCGTCGACCCAGAGTGCCTGAGCCCGCGACGCGCTCGGTTCGGTAGCCAACCGCAGCCCCCGATCCAGCCAGCGGCGTCCCTCACTCGTCAGCCCAGTAGCGATCCAGAAGTACCAGAGCGCGCCGGCGATCCTCAGTCCGTAATCGGCTTCGCCGGGCTCAGTGAAGCAGTATTCGAGAGCGACCCGGATGTTGCTGTGCTCGCACAGCAGGCTCCGCAGCCACTGCTCCTGATCCGAACCGAACCACTCCGCCCATGCCTGCTCGACCAGATGCCCGAAGTAGTCCCGGTGACGTAGGTGCAACGCCTGTGCGTCGCCGGACTCCCGCAGCCGATCCTGGCCGTACTGGCGGATCGTCTCCAGAAGTCGGTAGCGCACCCGCCCTTCGTGCTCCTCGATGTTCAGGATCGACTTGTCAACCAGGGAGGCGACCAGATCGACGATCGAGTCGGCGCTGATGCCGTCACCCGCGCAGACCGCCTCGGCGGCATGCAGGTCGAAGCCCCCCGAGAATATTGACAACCGCGCCCAGAGCAGGCGCTCCTGCTCCGAACACAGGTCCATGCTCCAGTCGATCATTGCCCGCAGCGTCTGGTGCCGGGGAAGGGCCGCCCGATTGCCCACAGTAAGCAGCCGGTAACGGTCTTGGAGTCGTTCGAGGATCTCGTCGAGCGACAAGGCGCGCACCCGTACCGCCGCCAGTTCGATCGCCAGCGGGATGCCGTCCACCTGCTGGCACACCCGAACAACCGTGGCGAAGTTGGTTGGCGTGAGCCTGAACGTCGAGTACACGGCCGCTGCTCGATCCTCGAACAGGCTCACCGCTTCGTACTGAGTGAGAGCTTCCCAGGGCGGCAACTGATCGGCGTCCGGGACCGACAGGGTCGGCACATGAAAGGTCTGCTCGCAGGCCAGTCCCAGAGCCTGCCGGCTGGTGGCCAGGATCCGCAGATTCGGAGTCGCACGCAGCAACGTTTCCGCGAGCGCCGCACACGCGGCGCACAGATGCTCGCAGTTGTCCAGAACCAGCAGCAGTTGCTTGCTCTGGAGGTACTCCACGAGCACCGGCACCTGCAAGCGCGCCGTGCGGTCGTGCACACCGAGGGCCGTCGCGATCGTGTGCGTCAGCAGAGCCTGGTCCTCAAGGGCGGCCAGTTCCACGTACCACACGCCGTCGGAGAACGCCCGGCGCACGTCGGCCGCCACCCGCAAGGACAACCGCGTCTTGCCCGCGCCGCCCACACCGGTCAAGGTCACCAGGCGCGACGCGGACAGCAATCGCTTGACCTCGGCCACCTCGCGGCGGCGGCCGACGAAGCTTGTCAACTCGGCGGGAAGGTTACCCCCGTGCTGCGCCGACGTCGATGCGCGCATGACATCAAGGCTAAATACCGCACGTCAGCGGGGCAAATGCCGGCGTCCTCGGCGTCAGGACGGGCGGGGCAGCTCGATCTGGTACTTGATGAAGCCGTGGTTGTCGGCGACCTTGTCGTACAGGCGGCGTGCGGTCTCGTTCGACTCCTGGGTGTTCCAGTAGACCCGGTAGCAGCCGCGGTCACGGGCCCATTCGGTCACGGCCTCGATCAGCGCCCGGCCCACGCCCTTGCCGCGCACGTGCGAGGCGGTGAACAGGTCCTGTAGGTAGCAGACGTCGGTGTCGGGCGCCGACGTGCTGCCGTGGGTGAGGAAATGGGTGATGCCCACCAGCCGGCCGTCCAGCCGCGCCCCGAGGGCGTGCAGGCGCGTGTCCGCCTGGAACTCCTGCCAGGCCCGCTCGTACATCGCGTCCGGCTCGGTGCGCTGGTAGAAGTCGATGTACCCGCGGAACAGCTCCTCCCAGACGGCCCTGTCGGACGGAAGAAGCTTGGAAATGCTGATCATGTGGTTTCTCCTGGCGGTGCCGTGCTGCCCTCCCGGCCACGGTCGAGGGGGTCGGGTGCCACAGCCTAGGGACGAGTGGTCTGCCCTGGTATGGCCACTTCTGCGGCAAAAGGGGCGACCACATCAGGCAGGGCCTGCGGGATGGCCGCGCCTGGCGAGCCGCCGGCCCGCCATCGTCCAGCACGAGCCCCAGAGCAGGAAGAACGGCGACCATAGCAGCAGATCCCAGCGCGCCAGGTCGCGAGCGAGCGCGGCCTGCTCGACCGGAGCCGGGCGGACCCCTGTCAGCACCAGCGCGTCACCGACGAAGCCGAACCCCAGCACTCCAACAGACCGGGCGATCATGAAAATCCCCAGCGTCCAGGTGATCGCGAGCAGCAGCCGGCGCGGGACGGCCGCACCCCAGGACCGCACGGTGGCCAGCGCGACGATGACACCGACCACCGCGGCGCCTGCCAGCACCCAGTGGCTCGTCACGAACAGCGGGTCACGTGCGAGCAGCCGTTCGCGCAGCGGCGAGGGCAGCGGGTCCTTGTCGGCCAGCGCATTGGCCCCCAGCGCCTGCGCGAGCTTCATCGACCCGTAGGCCAGGGCGCACATCACCGCCCCGTACGCGCCCGCCCGCGCCCGATCAGGCCGCGGCACGTTTCGTCACCACCGCGTAGGACCGGACCATCTCCAGGAACAGCCCGATCACGACCATCCCGAGAACCGCGTGGTACCAGCGCCAGCCGACACCGATGCCGACGAACCCGTCCACGATCATGATGCCCGCGCCGCCGCCGACCGCCAGCAGCATCCCGGCCAGCACGAGCAGCATCAACGTTCTCGGCACCCTGCGCCCCACCGCCGTGACCGTGACGATGGCGACGCACGCACCCAACACGCCGGACGCGGTCGCGAACCACTGCGCCGTGGCCGCGTCCAGGAAGTAGTTTTCGGTCTCGGCGGCCGACACGGGCGGGCCGCCCGGGAACCCGAGCCGGGCCTGCAACGCGAAGGCGGCCTTCCCCGCGGCGTACCCGAGGAACAGCACCGCCACCGCGTACGCCGGCCAGCGCCGTGGGCGAGCGAAGTCAACCATGGCTGCGACGCTAGCCACCGCACACCGGGCACCACTTCCCGAAAGAGAGTGAGGCGCCTCCCCCATAACGGGGAGCACCAGCGCGGTCGCGTAGGTCAGGCCGTACCAGAGCGACGGTCCGAAGGCCAGGCTGACCACCGCGACCACCGCGAACAGGGCAGCGGCGGCGGCCGGACGACGTGCCGCCAGCGCCACCACCGCGAGCCCGCCCGGGACGCCCGACGCGGCGAGCAGGTCGAGCACCAGCCACGCGTCCAGCAGCCCGGCCTCCGCGACCGCGTGCAGCACGGGGTCGGGCAGTGACGGGGTCCAGATCCAGGTCAGCCCGCCGTCCGCCAGGTTGACCGCGGTGGGGGCAACCACCAGCGCGAACGCCGCCCCCACCGTCCACGGTCGCCGCAAGGTCAGCGGACCCGCGCGAGGCGGTAGGACGCGCCGTCGGGCCACACCAGCCAGTCACCGGCCGCGTAGACGAGGCCCCGCAGCTCGAACGACTGGCCGCTGCGCGGGTCGTAGACCACGGACCGCCAACCGGTCTCCGCAACGAGGTCGACCGCCGAGTACGCGATGAGCCGGTTGCCCATCGTCAACGACCCGTACAGATGGGGGTGCATGTCGATCTTCTCCCCGGTGGACTCCATCCGGCCGCCCCAGTTCAGCTCGGTGGCCGTGGGGAGCCCGCGCCTGGCCTCGGTGACCTGCCAGGTGGCGCGGTCCGCCGTCCTGAGCACGCTGTCCACTACCCAGGCGAACGTGTCACGGTTGGCCGCGGCCAGCCAGAGCTGCCACCGCTGCGCCCCGGCCGGGCGCACGCCCACCCCCTCGGGCAGCGGGCGCTCGGCGACCACGCTGCCGGAGTCCACGTCGATCTGACGCAGCCCGTCAGCCTTGTGGGGATCGACCACGAACACGTCGGGATAGCTGAACGCGACAGGCTCGTCGGCCTCACCGCCCACCGTCGCCCCCTTGGCGCAGCCCTTGGCCGCCCAGGGGCGCGACCAGGGATCCATGCCGACGACCGTGCCACCGCTGACCCGCACGACCCTGCGCCAGCGCACCCCCGTCCGGGTGAGCGCCTCCTGAACCAGGTCCTCGGCGTCGTGCCGGTCCCCGGTCAGGACCATGGCGTAGCGATACAGCGCCGTCAGGCGCGTGGCCACGAATGATTCGAACGACGTCCAGCCGTTCTGCGGATCCTCCACCCCTCCAAGGACACACGAGCAGGGCGGAAGGTTGCGTCCCCCACTCCTTAGGCCGGGCGCCGGGTACCTCTGGCCGGCGGGCGCGCTATGGGCGCATCCTCATCGCGGTGAGCAGGGCCATCAGCAGGTAGGTCGCCGTGACGGCGAACGCCGAGGCCACGGCCACGATCAGGGGCGGGAAGAAGAAGGCCCCCACCGCGCAGGCGCCGCCCAGGAGCATCATGACGAGCCCACCGGCGCGCTGGGACCGCTGCCAGGCGAGCACCAGGTGTCCGGCCGCGCCTGCGGGAATCCGTGACGGGCTGATCTTGGGGAGCAGGTTGCCGACCGCGATCAGCAGCACGCCGAGGCCGACCGCGACGGCCTTCTCCAAGGGGACGTCGTAACCGGCCGTCCTGAGGAGAATGCCTGTCTGGAGTACGACGAACAGCAGGGGGAGCATGACGAACAGGAGGTTCACCGACCTGGCCCGCGACCTCGGAGAAGCCACCAGTAGGGGGTTGATCCGGTGGCGCAGTCGCCTCAAGAGGACGCTCTCGCCCGCCACCGCCGCCCCGATGATGACCAGGGTCACGGGCAACGCGCCCGCCACGACGAGCCGTGGCATGTCGAGGCCCGGACGGGTCGCGGTCGCCTTCCGAGTCGTCACGATCTCCGGCAACGAGTCCCAGACCGCCCAGGCGATGGCGATCATGGCGATGGTGCACAGAACAGAGACGACGATGCCCGCCCAGGGCGGGCGAACGGCCGAGACGTCGGCCATCTCCTGACGGTTCTCATCTGCCTTGTCCATCGGGCCTCCTCCACCATCACGCGTGACGGCCGGGACAGGGCGGGCTCGGCGAAGCCGAGGCACTCCACCGGTCGCGCTCCCTAGGAACGCGCAGCACCTCACGACCTCTGACCTGCGCCGCTCCCGTCGCGCGGGCTCCTGGTAGCTGTCGTTCTGACCCTAGATTCGGACGGCCGAGGCGAGATACCCCCGTCCGACACAGACGAGTCATGTCCCGTGAGCCCCGCCACCATGACGAAAGTCATGCGCGCGACCCGCCGTGGCCGGCCCTGCGGCGCCTCCCGTACCCCGGCATCTTGATCGACACCGATGCCCAGGCCACGTACCCGCACACGAAAGGGCGGCGCATCCGGGAAGCCTCTGGCTGCGTATTCGCCGTGGATGGCCGGACGCGACGCGAGAGGCCCCTCATCGCGTTTCCGCTGGTGAAGGGCCTCTCGGTTGGTGTGGCAGGGTCGCGTAGGCCGGATCATGAGGTCTGCGCTCCTGCGGACACTCCCCCCGCCGGGAAGAGCCGGCCCACCTCAACCACCGACTACCCCAGGCCTGCCGCGATCACCTCGCGGAGCCTGAGGCCGCCCATCTCCGCTGCCAAAGGTGCAGAGCGCCTACCGGAATGATCTTTTGATCTCTCGCCGTAGCCAGGCGAGGGCAGCCGTGGCAAGCGGCGGGCGGGATCGAGCCGTTGCCCGATCAGCGGCAGGGCCGGTTCCCTAGCAGTCGCCGAGGTTGCCGCTGATCTTGTTGTAGTAGCGGGTGCCCTTGTAGTAGATCTTCAGGCCGCAGACGTAATGCCACTTGCCGCCGCGGAAGGTATAGGTCGTGCCACGGGCGATCTCCTTGTAGCCGGAGTCGCTCATGGACTGGTGGACATTGGCCTTGACCCGCCCGGCGCAGCCGTTGTGCACCTTGAGGATCTTGTCGCTGCCCTTGATGGTGACCTTGTGGGTGACACATCCCAGGCGCGAGTCCGCGTTCGCGGCGGGGGCGTTGACAACCGTCGTGGCCATCCCGGCGATCAGGGCGGCAACGAACAGCTTCGTACGCATAGCTCTCCCTCAGTCGATTCTTGGGGCAAACCCCCCAGAGCTCCGTGAGAGGGTAACAGTAAAGAACGATCGACCAAGAGTCAGGGCGACGAGAAAGATCTCTCGCCGAGCGCAGCCGGCGACGTCCGTGAGGACGCTCCAGAGCCGCGCCGGCGAGAGCTGCCCGGCCTGCCGGAAGGGGGCCGACGCCAGGAAGCGAACGGCCCGACCTGCGGTGGAGCAGGTGTCAGCGCGGGTCTGTGCGCCGGCCGTTCGGGCCGTAGGCGAACTCGGCGGTGGAGTCCAGGAAGTCGTAGGGGAAGCCGGGTTCGATCGAGCTCACCTCGTCGAGACGCCGTACCGCCGAATCGGGCAGTTCGATGTCGACGGCGGCGAGGGGGTCGGTGATCTGGTCGAGGCGGCGGGCGCCGAGGATGGGATGGACCCACCGGCGGTGTGACCGGGTCCAGGCGAGCGCGACCTGAGCGGAGGAGATCCCCAGAGCCGGCCTAGCCTGAGGCGAGATCGCGGCGGCGCAGGCCGTACAGGCCGAAGAGCGCCAGCGCCGCGGCGAGCACCGTCAGCACCAGCGTGGCCACCGGGGCGAAGGTCCCCAGCGGGTGCCAGGGAAGGTGGGACAGCACCGACGTGTTCACCAGCCACCCCGGCAGGTTCATGTAGGACCCCAGGACCTGCATGAACCCGCTGTACACGAGCACGGCCCAGGCCGCGTTCATGGCCCGCGGGGCGAGTCCGAGCAGCGCGGCGGGGATGGCGAGCAGCACCAGCACCTCCGGGGCGCGGATCAGGCTCGCCCAGACGACCTCTCCCACGAGGCCGGGTTCGCCGGTCGACAGGGCGGCGCCGACGCCGAGCGCGGTGCCGTACACCACCGGTAGGACGACCACGGCGAGCGCGGTGACCAGCAGGGACGACCAGTACCACGTGGCTCTGCCGGTCGGCCCTGCCAGCACCGAACCGATACGGCCGCGCACCTCCTCCACCCGGAGCCGGATGACCGACAGGACCGCGAAGACGCCGGTGTAGAGGGACCCGGTGAACACCATGAGGCTGATCCAGGCCCGCCCGAAGTCCGCATCGGCGGAGAAGATGGGGAGATTGGTGGTCTCCATGCCCCCGGTCATGGCGCCCAGGATGAGGCCGATGGCCAGGAACGCGGCTCCCCACCCGAGGATGGCCGCCTGTTGGAGCCTCAGAGCGAGGGTGAACGGCGAGCGCAGCCAGGAAGGCGCCGAGCCCCGGCCGGGACGCGGGACCACCAGGGAGGCGCCGAGATCCCGGCGGCTCGCCAGGGAGTAGGCGCCCGCGATCAGCAGCCCGGCGAGCAGAACAGACAGGCCGAGCGGCCACCAGCGCTCGCCGGCCAGCACCCGGGTCTGCTGTGACCAGCCGATCGGCGACAGCCAGAACAGCGGACCGCCCTCCTGGCTCTGCATCGCTCCCGCGCCGCGAAGCAGCCACGCGGTGAAGAGCACGATGCCCGCGAGCCCGTTGGCGCCTCTGGGGTGCTCGGTGACCTGGGCGGTGACCGCGGTGACACCGGCGAACAGCAGCCCGACCGCGGCGAGGGAGGCGCCGAACAGCAGTGCGCTGCCGGCGGGGAACCCGATGCTGATCGTCGCGGCCGTGGTGAGAACCGCGAGCGCGGCGTTGCTGATCACGGCGACGATCAGCGCCCCGGTGAGCTGGGCGTGCCGGCCCACGACGGCCGCTCGGATGAGTTCGGCCCGGCCGGTCTGCTCTTCCGCCCGGGTGTGCCGGGTCATGAGCATCAAGTTCATGATCGCGGCGGCCAGCAGGAACTCGACCCAGTAGGCGGCGAGGAAGTAGCTCTGCGTGGTGACCTCGCCGAACAGGGGGCCGCCGAGCACTCTCATGAAGGAGGCGCGGATCATCTGCGAGGCTTCGGCCAGCGCCTCAGGCGTCGGGACGACCGCGTTCACGGCGGCGTAGTAGAAGCGTGGGACGAGGGCCGTGATGGCGACCAGCCAGAGGGTGAGCTTGATCCGGTCGCGGCGCAGCGCCAGCCGTACCATGGCGCCGGTGCCGGTCAGGTGGCTGCTCGCCGGTCTCGATCCGGTACGGCTGCGCGCCGGGGAAACCGTGGTGGTCATGCCGCCTCCTTGTGCGCGTAGTGCCGGAGCATGAGCTCCTCGAGCGTCGGCGGGTGGCTGACCAGCGAGTCGATGCCGAATGTGGTGAGGTGCCGGATGGCGGCGTCGAGGTGTTCGGCGTCCACGCCGAACCGCACGCTTCCGCCCTCGACCTTCGCGTTGTGGATGCCGGGCAGCTGGTCGAGGCCGGTGACCGGGGTGGCGGTGTCGGCCACGACCGTCGTCCGGGTCAGGTGCCGCATCTGCGCCAGCGTCCCCGACTCCACGACCTTTCCGTCCCGGATGATGGTGATCCGGTCGGCGAGGGTCTCGACCTGGGCGAGGATGTGACTGGACAGCAGGATGGTCCGGCCGGCGGCTTTGGCTTCGGCGACGACCTGCTGGAACACCGCCTCCATCAGCGGGTCCAGCCCACTCGTGGGTTCGTCGAGGATCAGCAGCTCCACGTCGGCGGAGAGGGCGGCGACGAGGGCGACCTTCTGGCGGTTGCCCTTGGAGTAGGTCCGCGCCTTCTTCTTCGGATCGAGTTCGAACCGCTCGATCAGCTCGCTCTTGCGCTGGTTGTCGAGCCCGCCGCGCAGCCGGCCGAGCACGTCGATGGCCTCGCCTCCGGTGAGGTTGGGCCACAGCTCGACATCGCCCGGCACGTACGCCAGCCGCCGGTGCAACGTGACGGCGTCGGCCCAGGGGTCGCCGCCCAGCAACCTGGCGCTGCCGGAGGTGGCCCGGATCAGGCCCAGCAGGATGCGGATGGTGGTGCTCTTGCCCGCCCCGTTCGGGCCGAGGAAGCCGTGCACCTCTCCGGTGTTCACGGTGAGGTCCAGCCCGTTGAGGGCGCGTGCCGGCCCGTAGGCCTTGACGAGCCCGGAAATGGCGATTGCGGGAGTCATGGGTTTCTCCGAATTGCGGGTCTTGTTGGGCACGGCGGCCCGCTCAGTTGAGCGAGCCGGTGATCCGTGCGTCGAATTCGCGGTCTGGGAGGGACCTGTTGAGCTGCAGGAGAGCCTCGGCCTGCCAGCCCACGACGTAGCGGGTCTCCGGCCGGTCCGACTCGATGGCCTGCCGGATCGCCGTCGCGACGACGCCGGGGTCTGTGGCCTGGTCGCTCTGGTGGCCCACCGGCGCCTCGGCAGCGCCTGCCATGGCCTCGGCCATCTGCCGGTAGGCCCCGCTTCCGGAGATCTCCCGCAGTTGCCGCGCGGTCCCGGCCTCGAAATCGGTCTTGATGATGCCCGGCTGGATGACGACGACGTCGATGCCGAACTGCCGGGTCTCCATGCGGAGCGTGTCGGAGAACGCCTCCAGGGCGTGCTTGGAGGCGTAGTACCAGGCGCCGAGCGGCAGGGCGATCTCGCCGCCGATCGACGACACGTTGACGATCGTGCCCGATCGCTGCTCGCGCATCTGCGGCAGGACCAGCTGGACCAGCCGGGCCGGCGCGAACACGTTGACCTCGAACTCGTCTCGCGCCATCTCCAGCGGCGTGTCCTCGACCGCGCCGTGCACGACGGCTCCCGCGTTGTTCACCAGGACGTCGATCCGCTGGTGTTCGTCCAGGACGGTATGGACGACCCGCTGGAGGTCTTCTTCCTTGGTCACGTCCATCGGCAGGGCGTGACCTCCCGCTTCGCGGATCGCCTCCATCATGTGCACCCGCCGCGCCGCGCCGTACACGATGTGTCCTGCGCGCAGGAGCTCGAGTGCGGTGGCGTGGCCGATGCCGGATGAGGCGCCGGTGACGAGGCAAATCTTGGCAGTCATGTCAGGGGTCTCCTTGAGATTCGATGTCGTTTACGCGTCCCAGGTGAGCGGGAGCCGGTGGACGCCGTAGACGGCTCAGCGGGCTCTCTTCGCGAAACTGCGCGAGTCCTGAAGGAGGATTGAAGGGGCACTCCGTGCTGCGCTCGGCCAGCAGCGTGGGTGCGGGATGTGACTGGGCATGTCGGTTCTCTCCGCGTGAACGGCCATCGTTCACGCACGGGGAAACGCTACGGATGCGTTTGAGAATTCGGCAAGTTGCGAACGTCGTTGTCGCAGGCCAGAGCGGCATAATTGGCGCAACGACGGTGCCCGCAAATGCAACAGACTCCTGCCGCCTGTCGCGTTCACGTACGCCTGGACGCATACTTGTGCGGGCGTGAACGCGAGTGCCGGGAGGACGCATGCCGGGTGGCCACCTGACGTACGAGGACCGCCGCAAGATCGCCGAAGGACTGACGGAGGGGCTCAGCTATGCGGAGATCGCCCGTCGCCTGGGGCGGCCGAGATCGACCATCGGCCGCGAGATCGCGCGCAACGGCGGCCCGCACGGCTACCACGCTGCCCGGGCACAACAGGCGACCGGATGGCGCGCCCGCCGCCGGCCGCATCCGCCATCGGGTTCGCCGCCCACCGCGGATGCCGACGGGCGCGACCCCCGAGCGGTACGGGAACTCGAGGAGAGACTCACCGAGAGGTTCGGCGGGGTACCGACGATGGCGGCCAGGGTGATGGCCGCCCTGTTCACCAGCGATACAGGCGACATGACCGTCGCCGACCTGACCGAGCGGCTACGTGTCAGCCCCGCGTCGATCTCCAAGGGCGTCAAATGGCTCGAGCACGTGGGGCTCGTCAAGCGCGAGCGCGACAATCGGCGTGAGCGGTACAGCATCGACGCTGACGTCTGGTACCGGGCGTGGTTGGTGGGCATGCGGTCGATGACGCTGTGGGCCGACACCGTCCGGGAAGGCGTCGACGTCCTCGGCGCCCGCACCCCGGCCGGCATCCGGCTCCAGACCGCGAGCCGGTTCTTCGACCTCATCAGCGCCGACATGGCCCAGGCGGCCGAACACTACCGGCAAACCTTCTCCGACGCCGGGGACGTTACGCCCCGACCGCGGTAGTCCACGCGGAGCAGAGCGTCGACCTCGCGCTGCGGGCTTACGCCCGTCCCGCCTGGGCGCCGCCCGGCTCGGGAGGTGCGGCGCTGTCCGCCGTACGGCGCAGCCGTGCCGGATCGGCCCGGGTCAGGGCCGCCAGCGCGGCCAGTTGCCAGCCGATCTCGTACGCCTCGGCGAAGCGCTCGTCGCCGAGCGCGGCCCGGCCGCGGCCACTCAGCGTGCGGACCTGCGGGTCGGTGCGGTCGTGGGCGCCCCGTAGGCGGGCCGCCGCGCCGAGTATGACCGCCACGTCCCGGTGCCGCCCGTACCACGCGGCGAGGCCGGCCACGGTCACCGCCACCGTCGCCACGATCGGCATGTCCTTGCTGGCAACCCCCGCCGCGTACGCCCGGCGCAGCGCCTCCTCGGCGCCCGGCCCGTCGCCGAGTTCGAGACAGAGCGCGCCCCGCACCGCGCCGACCAGCGCCTGCCCGCCGTCGAACGGGCGTTGCTCGGACAGCCCGGCCTCGGCCGACTCGATGAGCTCGCGCGCCCGGTCCAGGTCACCGAGCCGCACCTCCAGGCCGGCCTCCCGCGCGTCGAGCAGGACCGCCATCCCGGGCGACGCCGAGCGCAGCACGCGCTCCCGGGTCGCGGCGATCATCTCGGCCGCCCCCGCGGTCTCGCCGAGCCGCACGTGCAGATCGATCAGGCGCAGGTCGATGAAGATCTCGTCGCTGAGGCTGAGCGACCCGAACTCGCGGGCCAGCCGTTTGGCCTCGTTCAGGTCGGCCAGCGCGCCGTCGAGATCGCCGTCGTACTGCCGCAGCAGCGCGCGCAGCGGCAGCGCCCTGGCCAGGCCCCAGCGGTCGCCCGCCTGGGCGAAGCATTCCAGGGCGGCGGTCACGTCGCCGCGAACCGGGTCGAGGTGCCCCTCGTTCTCGGCGAACTGGGCCCGGAACATGCGCGCCAGCCCGGCCAGCCACACGTCCGGCCCGTCGACCAGCCGCTGGATGCTCGTCGGCGACGCCTCGATCTCTTCCAGGCAGGCCAGCCCGACCGCGGTCAGCGCGCCGCCGAAGCCCGGCGACTCCGGATGGCTCAGCAGCCGGTCGGCAAGCGCCCAGAGCTCCTCGCGCCGCTCCTTGGTCGAGTCGTCGACCAGCGCGCCATGGGTGGCGATGGTGTTGAACAGCAGCATCCCCTCGGCGATGTCGTGCTGCACGCTCGGCCGCTCGGCCGGCAACGCGACCGCCTCGCCGAGCCAGTAGGCCGCGTCGGGGTGCCGGCCGAGCATCTGCCAGTACCAGGTCAGGTTCACCGCGAGCCCGATCGCACCGGCGGCGTCGCCGGTGTCGCAGAGGTGGCGCAGGGCGGCGAGCACGTTGTCGTACTCGGCGCGCAGCACGTGGAGTGCGTCGAGCTGCGCGGGGCCGCGCAGCAGCGAGTCGTGCCGGGCGACCAGCTCGGCGAAGTAGCCGGCGGCCAGGTCCCGCACGCCGGTCAGGATGCCCTGCTCGGCCAGGCTCTCCAGGCCGTACTCGCGGATCGTCTCCAGCATCCGGTACCGGCCGGTGTCCGGCGCGAGTTGCAGCAGCGACCGGTCGACCAGGTCGGCGAGCAGCTCCGGGATCTCACCCGCCGGCACCGCGCTGCCGGCACAGACCGCGGTGGCCGAGGCCGGCGTGACGCCGCCGGGCAGGACCGAGATCCGCTCCGCGACCGTCCGCGCGTCCGCGCCGAGCAGGTCCCAGCTCCACGCGATGACCGCGCGCAGCGTGCGGTGCCGGGGAGAAGCGGTCCGGCTGCCGGTGGTGAGCAGGCGGAACCGGTCGGACAGCCCGGCGGCCAGGTCCGCCAGCGAGAGGGTGCGCAGGCGGGCCGCGGCCAGTTCGAGCGCGAGCGGCATGCCGTCCAGGCTGCGGACGATGCGCAGCACCTCGGCGAGGTTGTGCTCGTCGACGTCGAACCCGGGCCGCACTGCCGCCGCGCGCTCGGTGAACAGGCGCACCGACGCGGTACGGCGGGCCCGCTCGACGTCCGCGTCCGGCTCGGGCAGGGGGAGCGGGCCGAGCGGGACCAGCGCCTCGCCGTCGACCGCGAGGGGCTCTCGGCTGGTGGCCAGTACGCGCAGCCCGGCGCAGCGGGGCAGCAGCGCCGCGATCAGGTGCGCCACGGCGTCGACCAGGTGCTCGCAGTTGTCCACCACGAGCAGGCTCTCCCGGCCGTCCAGCTCGTCGGCCAGCACGTCCAGCTCGCTGACGGGCTCGCTGACGGGCTCGCCGCGCAGCTTGGCCGAGACCTCGAACAGGGCCGAGCCGCGCAGCCCGATCGCGGCCAGCAGCGCCGCGCCGACCTTGGCCGGTTCGGTGACGGAGGCTAGGTCGATCAGCCAGGCGCCGTCGCGGTACTCGTGCCGGTGGTGGCGGGCGGCTTCGACGGCGAGCCGGGTCTTGCCGGCGCCGCCGGGACCGAGCACGGTGACCAGACGCCCGGCGGCGAGCAGCGTGTCGATCCGGGCGAGGTCGTCGTCGCGGCCGATGAAGCTGGTCAGCGGCGCGGGCAGGTTGCCCGGCCTGGTCCGCGCGGCGGGGGCGGGCCGCTCGGCGCGCAGCAGGCGCAGGTGGCGCTCGCGCAGGGCGGCGCCCGGGTCGGCGCCGAGGTCGTCGGCCAGGCTTTCGCGGAACCGCTCGTACAGGGCGAGGGCCTCGGCCTGGCGCCCCTGGGCGGCGAGCGCGTCCATGAGCAGCGCGGCGGCGCGCTCGTGGACGGGGTACTCGGTGAGCAGGGCGGTCAGGCGGGCGGCGGCCGCGTCGGCACGGCCCAGGGAAAGCTCGGCGTGAGCGAGGTCGGCGACGGCCTCGACCGAGGCGTGGGCCAGGCGGGTCGCGGCAGCGGGCGCTACCGTGGCGACGACCGCGGGCTCGGCGCCGGGATGGTCGCCCCACAGTGCCACGGCCTCGCCGAGCAGCGCCGCCGCGGCGTTCGGGTCGCCGGCGCGCAAGCGGTCACGACCGGCGGCGGCGAGTTGCTCGAACCGCAGCGCGTCCACGTCGGCCGCGTCCACGGCCAGCCGGTAGCCGCCCGCGAGCTGGGTGACGTCGCCGGCCGAGCCGAGAGCCCGGCGCAGCCGCGAGACGAGGGCCTGCAGGGCGTGGGCGGGGCCGGCCGGTAGGGCCTCGGCCCAGATCGCGTCGACCAGGACGCCCTGCTCGACCGCGCGCCCGCCGGCGAGCGCCAGCCGGACGACCAGGGCCTGCAAACGGACACCCGGAACGGGCATGGTGGCGTCACCGCGGGACGCCTCAAAGGCGCCGAGCAGCGTGACGCGAAGCCGCGCACCCCCGTCCATTCCCCGATTTTCGCGTACGCGCCGGCGGGTCCGCACATCAGGGCAGCGCCCGTGTCAGCGCCGTGTGCGTCCCGTGTGAGCGGTCCGCCGCAGTCTTGGCCTGTCGCGCAGAACAGGTTGCGGAAGGGGATTTCTCATGCATGACGTAGTGATCGTGGGCGCCGGCCCGGTCGGGCTGTTCCTCGCCTGCGAGCTCGGCCTCGCGGGCTGCTCCGTCCTGGTGCTCGAGCGGGAGCCGGAGCCCGGCTCCCCGTGGCGGGCGTACCCGCTCGGGATGCGGGGCCTGTTCGCCCCGTCGGTCGAGGCGTTCCACCGCCGCGGAATGTTGCACCCGCTGCTGACGGCGTCGGGCGTCCACGACGATCCCGGCGACAACCCCGACACGGACGAACCGGCACCCCCGCGCAGCGTGGGACACTTCGCCGGCATGGTGCTCGATCCGGCCAAGGTCGACGTCGCCGCCCTGCCGTTCCGGCTTCCCAGCCCGGTACCGGGCTTCATGATGACCAGCCTCGAGGCGGTCGAGTCAGTGCTGTCCGAGCGGGCAGCCAAGCTCGGCGTGGAGATCAGGCGCGGCGTCACGGTCTCAGCCATCGCGCAGGACGAGGAGAGCGTGATCGTGCACGCCGGCGAGCACGACTACGCGGCGCGCTGGGCCGTCGGCTGCGACGGCGGACGCAGCGTGGTACGTGGGCTCGCGGGCTTCGCGTTCGTCGGCACCGAGCCGCAGTTCACCGGCTACACCATGCTCGTCACCGTCGCCGATCCCGAGAAGCTGCGCCCCGGGATCAACCTGACGCCCACCGGCATGTACGTCCAGATGCCCACCGAAGGGCACATCGGCATGATGGACTTCGACGCCGGCGCCTTCGACCGCTCGCAGCAGCCGACTCGCGACCACCTCCAGGCGGTGCTGCGCCGCGTGTCCGGCACTGACGTGACGTTGAGCGAGGTCCATCTCGTCTCGACCTTCACCGACCGGGCGCTGCAGACGACGACCTACCGGCAGGGACGCGTCCTGCTCGCGGGCGACGCCGCGCACATCCACTCGCCCCTGGGCGGGCAGGGACTCAACACCGGTCTCGGCGACGCCATGAACCTGGGGTGGAAGCTCGCAGCGACCGTGCACGGGCACGCGCCGGACGGGCTCCTCGACACCTACACCCGCGAACGCCATCCGATCGCGGCCTGGGTGCTCGACTGGACGCGCGCCCAGGCTGCGGCCATGCGGCCGGACCCCCATGGCCAGGCGGTCCAGGGATTGATGCGCGACCTGCTCGGGACCCGTGACGGAACGACCTACGTGTTCGAGAAGATGTCGGGGTCGTCGATCCGCTACGACCTCGGCAGCGAGCAGTCGCTGGTCGGCCGCAACGCCCCGGATTTCCGGCTCGGAGACGGCACTCGCCTCAGCGACCTGATGCAGGACGGACGAGGCGTCGCGCTGGATTTCAGCACCGACCGCCGCCTGCGCGATTCGGCGACGGGCCAGGAGAGCCGGATACGGTATGCGGCCGGGGCGGCGAGGAACGACCTCGGACTGGGTGCCGTGCTCGTCCGGCCGGACGGCATCGTCGCCTGGGCGGGCGATCGCGACTTCGATCGGAAAGCGTTCGAGCGGGCCGTAGGCCAGTGGTTCGGCACTTCAGAGAGCTGAGCAGCACTCCAATCTTCCTCTTCCCGAAACCGATTTCAAGGAGCACACATGACGATCACCCTCCGACCGGGGAGCACCGTGGTGTTCACCGGCGATTCGATCACCGACTGCCAGCGGCTGGAGAGCGAAGACGGCCTCGGGTACGGCTACCCGCTGCGCGTCGCGGGCGAGTGGGGCCTCCGGCATCCGGACCGCCCCGTGACCTGGCTGAACACCGGGATCGGCGGCAACAAGGTGATGGACCTCGAAGCCCGCTGGCAGGCGGACGTGCTCGACGCGCACCCGGACGTGGTGTCGATCCTCGCCGGGGTCAACGACATGGGCTGGCACACGCTGGATCCGGAGGGGTACGTGATCCCCGTGGAGGAGTTCGAAGCGGGTTATGACCGCCTGCTCGCGCCCCTCGCCGAGGCGGGCACGGAGCTGATCCTCATCGAGCCGTTCCTCCTGCCGATCCACGGCGTCGTCGAGGCCGGGCACGCGCTCATCGGAGAGGAAGTCCGAAAGGAATGGCGCGCCGACCTGAACCCGAAGATCCAGGCCGTGCGCGACCTCGCCCGCAAGTACGGCGCGCACCTGCTCGCCGCCGACGGCATGTTCGCCGAGCTCGCCGCGACGACCGGACCGGAGTACTGGGCTGCGGACGGCGTGCACCCGACGCCGGCCGGTCACGCCGCACTCGCGGCGGCCTGGCTGCGCCTGGTCGCCTAACCGACCTCTCTCAGGACTCATCGGCCACCCTCCTCTTCTGGCGGCGCGGGCATGCCGGCGAAGACCTTGTCCATCCAGTCGAAGACGTTGTGCGCCGCGCGTAGCCGCCGGGTGCGCGTCGGGTCCGGTCCGGCCAGCTCGATGCCTTCCCCGGTGATGTCGCGGAAGGCGACCAGGCTCGCGACCCGGCGCCGGACGACCTTCTCCCAGGCGTCGTCGTCCACCCGGTAGTAGCCGGTCTTCTGGCCGGGCCGCGCACGTCGGCGCACGAACCCGGCGTCGGCCAGCAGGCGCATGTTCGTCGCCAGCGACGCCCTGCTCGCCCCGATGGCCTCGGCGATCTGGCCCGCGGACTGCTCCGGCGGGTCACAGATCATCAGCCAGGCGAGCACGCGGCCGGCGATGGGCGGTACCGCGTACTCGTCGACGCAGAACATCGCGGCCCGCTCGACCCAGTCCAGGATCCGCTCCTGGTCGTCTGTCATCTCGCACACCAATCTAGGAATCATCCAGTAATTTCAGTATGTCCTGAAAGTTGTGCACATGTAAGACGATCTGTTGCGGCCGCGCGGCCCCGGGTCAGAGTGTCGCTGCGAAGTGGCGGGTGGCGTGGGTGACCGACTCGGTGACGGTGGGCTCGGTGTCGTAGAAGTCGAACTGGCTGCGATCGTCCAGCCAGACGAACTCATGAGGCCCCTTGAGACGGGCCGCGAAGCGGCGGGCTCCGTCAGGGACGGCGGCGGTATCGCTGTGGACGAGGAGGACGGGAACGGTGATGTCGTCGGCGCTGGGGATGGGCTCGAAGGTCAGCCATTCGGCCCAGGCCATGAGGGCGAACCGGTTGCCGTACTCAGGGATGGCGCCCCGGCCCGGGTCGAGGTAGTAGGTGAACGGGCCGTACATGGCGGCGGTGGGGTCGGTGTCGCTGACGGCCGCGACGTACTCGACCTCGCCGGTCGCCTCGTAGTGGGCGCGCGCCTTCTGCCCGGTGGCGAGGTGCTCCTGGAAGGACTCCTCCCCGCCGAGCGCCATCCGGGCCAGCTCGCCGTCCTGAAGACCGGGCGCCACCAGCGCGAGCGAGCGGACCCGGGGGTCGGCCGCGGCGTGGACGGCGCTGAAGGCGCTGCCCGCGCAGATGCCGAGGGAGCCGATGCGCGCCGGGTCGACGCCGTTGACGCCGGAGAGGAAGGCCACGGCGTGATGAAGGTCGCTGACCTTGAGCGAGGGGGACTCGACATCGCGGGGCTGGCCGCCGGACTCGCCATAGCCGGTGAAGTCGACGGCGAGGGCGACGAACCCCTGCTCGGCGAGGCGCTCGGCGTACAGGCCCGCCATCTGCTCCTTGACGGTCGTCCAGGCCCCGGTGACGACGACTGCGGGCAGATCGCCCGTGGCATCGTCGGGTCGGTGGAGGTGACCTGCGAGGGTGACACCGTCTGCGTCGAAGGTGACGTGTTCAAGGCTCAACGCGTGCTCCGGTTGGTTGGTGGGTGGAGTGGATCTTCATTCCGCTGGAGCGGTGGTGAAGCGGGTCTTGATCCAGGCGAGGATGTCGGGCATCGCTCCGTCGTCGATGCCGGTCACGCCGTTGTAGGTGTCGTGTTCCAGGCCCGGGTAGACGCGGTAGTCGAGGTCGGATCCGGCGCCGCGGAGTGCTTCGGCGACCGGCTGGTTGACCGAGGGGGGCGTGACGGTGTCGGCGCCGCCTTGGAGGAACAGCACCGGTCCGGCGACACGGGCGCGTCCGAGACTGTTGTCACGCAGGTAGCCGCGGAACTGCGGATCAGTGGAGTAGCCGGGCTCGACCAGGGTTGATCCGATCAGGTCCCCGTACACGGCGGTGGTCACGTTCAGGCAGCCGGTGCGGGTGACGGGCAGGCGCCGCAGGGCGGTGGGGGTCAGCAGCCGGCCGGGGTCGATCTGCGGGTTGCTGAAGGCGGCGCCCTGGGCCAGCAGCGGCGCGAATCCGCCGTAGGGAGAGGTGTTGGCGACGTGGTCGGCCAGCGTGGTGAGATCCGCTGCCGGTGAGGTGACGACCGCGCCGAGGTAGCCCGGCTCAGGCCGACGCACCTGCCGTTCGGCGAAGCCGAGTGCGGCGCCGCCGCCCTGGGAGTGGCCCCACAGCACCCAGTCGCGGGAGAGCCCGGGTACGGCCTGACGCGCGGAGCGCAGCGCGGCGACCAGGTCCTCGGCCTGGGCGGTCTTGTTGAGCAGTTCCGGTCGGCCGGTCGTGCCGAGTCCCGCGTAGTCGGGGGCGACGACCGCGTACCCCTGCTCCAGGAATCGGACCATCTGGTTGCCGTGGTACAGGTCGCGCATCAGCGACGGCGCGCAGCCGGCTCCGATTCCACTGGCACCGTGCGCGTCCACCACCACCTTCCAGCCGCCCGCCGGACGGGTCCGGTCCTGGGGCACCAGCACCACACCGGAGGCCGCGACGTCCTGGCCCCGGGAGGTGCGGGAGTGGTACAGCACGCGCACGGCCTGGACCGGCTTGCCCTCCACCACATAGTCGGAGGTGGTCTCCTTGCGGATCAGTGTCCCGCTGGGGGCCCACCGCAGCGGGCGGGGCGCGTCATGGAAACCGGTGCGCGGCAGCGCGTTCTGCCGCTGCGCGGTCCACGCCCAGTCGATCTGGCACGCCTGGTCACAGTCGTCGGCATGCGCGGCCGTCATCGGACCTGCGACCAGCGCGGCGGAAAGCACGGCGGCCACGGAGAAGATACGGGTACCAACAAGCCTCATGTGCGGCTCCACCTCACGTCGGATCAGAGCGCAGACAGAATCCGCACGTCGGCCCGGCAACCGGCAACGCGTGGCCCCCTGTACAGTGCGCGAAAGCCACCTGGGTCGCAGTGACTCGACAGAGATACTCGCCGAGCCGGTCGCCTGGTCACAGTGCCTCTGTCACCGGGTTCGTGTGCATTTTGCATAGGCTGGATCTTGGACGGGCGCGACAGATCGGGGACGGCACGTGATCCGAGTTCTCATCGCCGAAGACATGCGTCTGCTCCGTGAGGTGCTCGTCGAGGCGCTCCGCCTCGAACCCGACATCGAGGTGGTGGCGCAGGTCGTCGCGGGCAGCGAGATCGTCCCGGCCGCCGAGCGGGAGCGGCCCGACGTCGCGGTGATAGACATCGACCTGCCCGAGTTGGACGGCGTGACGGCGGCCGCCCGGCTGCGCGAGCGGCTGCCCGGCTGCCGCGTACTGATCCTCACCGCGCTGAGCGGGCCGGGTCAGCTGCGGCGGGCGCTGAGCGCGGGGGTGGCCGGGCTACTGGTCAAGGAGGCCCGGCTCGCGGAGCTGGTCAGCGCGATCCGTACGGTCTTCGCGGGCGGCCGGGTGGTCGATCCGGAGCTGGCACTGGCTGCCCTGCAGGCGCCCGAGAGCCCGCTGACCCAGCGGGAGACCGAGGTACTGCGGCTGTCCGCGACCGGGGCGCAGCCGCTGGAGATCGCCGAGCGGCTCTTCCTGACATACGGGACGGTACGCAACTATCTGACGTCAGCGGTGGCCAAGATGGGCGCCCGCAATCGCGTCGACGCCATCCGCATCGCCACCGAGGCCGGCTGGATCTGACCGGAACTCGGCCACCACCTCGAACCGGCCGCCGGGCCGATGCCCGGCGCGCAACCGCCCTCCGGTGCGCTCGGCCAGTCCGGCCAGGCCCGAGCCGCCTGCTGCCGGCGCCGGGTCGGCGCCGTCGTTGACGATGCGCAGCCGTACCGCGTCGGCGGTGCGGGTAAGGGAGATGGTGCACGTCCGCGCCCTGCTGTGCCGCAGGATGTTGGTGACGCTCTCGCGCAGGACGGCGGCCAGCGCGGTGTCGAGCGCGGCCGGGAACGAGCCGGCGTCGAGCGCGGTCTCGGTGGCGACGCCGGCGTCCGCCAGCACCTCGAGCACCGCGTCGATCTCACGGTGCAACGGCAGCCGGATCCGGCCGTCGGCGATCAGGCCGAGCTCGGTCTGCGCGCGTTCGGCCAGCGCGCCCAGGGCGGCCAGCTCGGCGGTGGCCCGCCCGGGATCGTCGTCCAGCAGCCGCATGACGAGTTCACCGCGGAGCGCCACCGCTGACAGGCTGAACCCGAGCACGTCGTGCAGGTCGCGGCCGATCCGGGCGCGCTCCCTGGCGATCGCCGTCTGCGCCAGGTCGTGCCGGGCCCGGTCCAGCAGCACCACCAGGTCGGCCAACCGGGTCAGGCTGTAGAACAGCCACGCCAGGATGACGTGCGAGATCATGTCGGCCGCGATCTGCGAGGCCGCCGGTACCGGTGGCGGGTAGAAGTACAGCGACACCTGCATGGTGAGCAGCAGCGCGACGATCGCCCACGAGCGCGGCGGACGCACATAGGCCAGCACCGCGCCGCTGAGGAACCCCCACACCGACGATAAATGCCCCAGCACCAGCTCGACGTAGCTGCCGGGCAACGCCGCGGGCACGATCAGGAGCGCTATCAGCGCCAGCCGAACCCGGGTCGGCCGCCGCATCAGCAGCGCCTGGAGGACCAGCATCCCGGACAGCAGCGGCACGCCCAGGATCAGCAGTGACGGATGGCCGCCGGTGTCGATGCTCACCGCCACCAACACCTTGGCGGACTGGAGCACGATGACGGCGAGCAGGATCAGCCGGGCGAGCCGTGGCGACTCGATCGCCGTGGCCGGTGGCGTGGCGGTGCGGTACTCGCCCGCCGTGGCCCGGATCCCGGCCATCGTGCTCCGGGCGGCCTCGATGGCGTCCCCGAGGTGGGTACGCGCGGCCTCCGGCTCGGCGCGACCCGCGCGCCTCAGCCGGTCCGCGATGGTCCGGAGGCTGCCGCCCACGACCCGGCGCAGCTCACCGTCCAGCCGCAGGCGTTCCCGCACCGCCGCGAGCCGGGCCAGCTCGGTGCGCGCCGCGTGCAGCTCGTGGACCATGTTCGCGAGCGTGTACAGGCTGAAGATGATCAACGCGTCGGTGGCGGTGGCGTTGACCCGCCAGCTCGCCATCAGCGCGGAGTCGCTCTGGAGCAGGCCGCCGGCCCAGGTACCGGCCAGGATCAGGCCGAGCAGCGGCCAGGCGACCCGGCCTGGGAGCAGGCAGAGCACGGCGGCGGCCACCGGCCACGGCAGCCAGGACCACTCCGCCCCCAGCACGAGGAACGGCAGTCCGTAGAGCACGGTCACGGCCGCGAGCAGCCCGCACCGGACGCGTTGCCGCCGGTGGCGCCGCGCCAGGATCGCCACCAGCACCGGATACGGAGCCATCGTGACCAGCAGATTCGGCCACGTGACGCCGTTGGCCCGTCCGTCGACCAGCCGGACGAGGAAGAGCAGGCCGAGCGTGGCCCACATCATGGCGCGCGCCAGCCTGGGCGGCAGGTTCTCAGGCTCGGAGATCACGCACGCTCCCCACTAGCTCGGAACCTTCCTCGTCCTGGGCGAGCAGCCGCACGCTCTGGAAGTGCTGAACAAGCTAGCCGATCGCGGAGGGGATGTCTCCATGCCCCTCAGCTTGCCATCGGTTGACGAGTAGAACAACCGGTCGATATACATAGACCGAACGTTCTATCCCTTGGAGGAACTCACATGGCGCTCCGCACGACGACCGATGTCATCACCCGCTTCAACAAGGCTTTCGTCGACCACGACCCCACCGCGCTCACCGACCTCATCGGCGACGACTGCGTGATGGAGGCGATCCAGCCGGCCCCCGACGGCGCCCGCTACGAAGGCCGGGAGGCCTGCCTGGCGTTCTGGCAGGCGCTCGCCGAAGACCGCACCACGCAGTTCGAGCCCGAAGAGGTGCTGGTCGCCGGCGAGCGGGCGACGATCCGCTGGCGCTACCGCTTCGGCGACGGCCCCGCCGACTCCGTACGCGGGGTCAACCTCATGCACGTCCGCGACGGCCTGATCGTCGAGGCCCTGGGCTACAGCAAGACCGCGGGCGAGGTCCCGCTGGCCGCCGAGACCGGCCTCGACGGCTGAGCGCAACGGATCGAAGACGGAAAGGGAACCTCTCATGCGCAGTTATCACGTCGACAGCGGAGCCGGGATAGCCGGACTGTCGATCAAGGAGCACCCGGCCCCCGTACCCCGCATGGGCGAGGTCCTGATCGCCGTGCGTGCGGTCTCGCTGAGCTACCGCGAGCTGATGGTGCTGCGTGGCGACTACGTGCTGCCGGTGAAGCCCGACGTCGTCCCGATCTCGGACGGAGCGGGCGAGATCGTCGCGGTCGGACCCGGAGTGCATACCGCGCGGGTCGGCGACCGGGTCATGGGGACGCTCTTCCCGAGCTGGCAGCACGGCCCGTTCGGCGTCCAGCACCTGCCGCAGCTGGGCGGCTCGCTGGACGGCATGCTCACCGAACTCGCCGTGCTCGACCAGGACGCGCTCGTGCCGATCCCCGACCACCTCTCTTACCAGGAGGCCGCGACCCTGCCCTGCGCCGCGCTCACCGCCTGGAACGCCCTGACCGGCGACGGCGACGGCCTGCGGCCGGGACAGACCCTGGTCACGCAGGGCTCCGGCGGGGTGTCGTTGTTCGCGCTGCAGTTCGCCAAGGCCCTCGGAGCCCGGGTGATCGCCACGACCAGCGGCCCGGCCAAGGCGGCGCGCCTGACCGAACTCGGCGCCGACGAGGTCGTCGACTACCGGGCCACACCGGACTGGCCGGGCAAGATCCGGGAGCTGACCGGCGGGCTCGGCGCGGATCGCGTCGTCGATGTCGCCGGTCTGCTGGAAGACTCGCTCAGGGCGGTGGCGATAGCCGGACATGTCGCCTGCGTGGGGTTCGTCTCCGATGCCGCACCACCCCTCGATCCGCGCGTGCTGTTCGCCTCAGGAGCCACGGTGCGCGCCGTCGCCGTGGGCAGCCGAGCGCAGTTCCTCGCGATGAACCGGGCCATCGACGTCAACCGGCTCCGGCCCGTCATCGACCGCGTGTTCCCCTTCGACGAGGCTCGCGAGGCCTACGGCTACTACGCCTCCGGCAAGGCGTTCGGCAAGGTCGTCATCGGCCTCTGAAAGCGTCTGGGAGGCCGCCAAGGAGCTGCGCCAGTGCCGCGGGAAGTATGTGGTGGACGGACGGCATCGACGGAGAGAGCAGAGGCGCCGAGATGGGTGATGAGCTGGTGGTGCGGCCGATGGGCCGGACCGGGTTGCCGGTGACACCGGTGGGGATCGGGTTGGCCGCGCTGGGCCGACCGGCGTACATCACGCTCGGCCGGGAGGAGGATCTCGGCGATGATCGCAGCGTCGCCGCGATGCGGGCGCGGACCTGGGCGGTGCTGGATGCGGCTTCGGCGGCGGGCGTACGGTACGTCGACGTGGCCCGCTCCTACGGCAGAGCCGAGGAGTTCCTCGCCGGCTGGCTGCATGAGCGCGCCATCGCGCCCGGGTCGGTGACCGTGGGGTCGAAGTGGGGGTACGCCTACGTCGGCGGCTGGCGGATGGGCGCCGACCGGTACGAGGTGAAGGAGTTGTCCGCCGACCGGCTGCGACAACAGCTGGACCAGACCCGAGCGCTGCTGGGCGAGCACCTGTCGCTCTACCAGATCCACTCGGCCACCGTCGAAAGCGGCGTGCTCGACGACGAGGACGTCCTTGCCGAACTGCGCGAGTTGCGCGCCGGGGGTGTCTCGGTCGGTCTGTCCACGACCGGCCCGCGCCAGGCGGACACCATCGACCGGGCGATCGAGATCGGCCTGTTCGACACGGTCCAGGCCACCTGGAACCTGCTGGAGCGCTCCGCCGGCTCCGCTCTGGCCCGGGCGCACCGGTCCGGCCTGGGCGTGATCGTCAAGGAGGGCGTGGCGAACGGCCGCCTGACCTCCCACGCCGCCCCTCCCGCGCTCGCCCGTGCCGCCCGGGAACGCGACGTCACGCCGGACGCCCTGGCCTTGGCCGCCGTCCTCGCCCAGCCGTGGGCCGGGGTGGTGCTCAGCGGGGCCGCCTCGGTGGATCAGTTCCGCAGCAACCTGACCGCGACCCGCGTCGGCTGGGACACGGAACTGGACGAGCGCCTGGCCGTACTGACCGAGACCCCCCAGACCTACTGGACGACCCGAAGCTCGCTGAAGTGGCAGTGATCACTGGGGAGCAGGCGCTCACAGCGGGCCACACACGATCAACCGTGCCCTTCCTGGCCATTGCTCAGCGCCAGGGACTGGCGTACCGTTCGTAAAGTACGTACTTCACGATGCTGCTGGAGTTCACATAGATGGATGCCCGGGAAAGCGAGTTCGTCGACCGCATGGGCCTGGCCATGGAGCGCCTCGGCGGGACGCGGACGATGGGCCGCCTGTACGCGTGGCTGATGATCTGTGACCCGCCGCACCAGTCGCTCACCGATCTGGCCGCCGAGCTCGGCGTGAGCAAGACCGCGATCAGCACGGTCGCCAGGCAACTGGAGACCGCCGGGATGCTCGAGCGCGTCCCCACGTCCAACCGTCAGCACCGTTATCGGGTGGTTCGAGGGGGTTGGGCGCAGGTCCTGCGGGTCCAGTTGGCCCTCTTGCGACCGGTGGTGGAGGTGCTGGACTTCGGGCTGTCCGTCATCGGCGACGAGCTCCCCGAACAGCGGGCGCGGCTGGAGGAGACCAAAGAGTTCTTCGCCTTCACCGAGCGCGACGGGGACGAGATGCTTCAGCGCTGGGAGGAGTACCACAAGAGCCGCCGTGCCAGTGCTGCGGAACCTGAGCTCACGTGCTGAGTGCGCGGTAGTCCGCACGGCGACCGATCCGCTCAAGGGACCTACGACCAAGGGAGAGGCGATGTCCGACATCGTCGAGCGGTACAACATCCCCGAACAGCTCTTCTGGCTGCACGGGCCGCGATCGGGCCGGCCGGTCGAGTACGACGCCGGCACCGGAATGTGGAACGTCTACGGTTACCCCGAACTGCAGGAGGTCCTCGGCGACCCCGCGACGTTCTCTTCCGACACCATGCGCGTCGTCCCCAAGGGCCTGATGCCGGACGCCGAGGAATTCTCGCTGGCGGGCTTCATCACCCAGATCGACCCGCCGGAGCACGGCAAGCTGCGCAAGCTGGTCAGCAGCGCCTTCACCCGCAAGGTCGTCGCGGACCTCGAGCCGAGGATCGCCGCCGTCACCCGCGAACTGCTCGACGCAGCGCAAGATCGCGGCCGGCTGGAGCTCGTGACCGATCTGGCCTATCCGCTTCCGGTCATCGTCATCGCCGAGCTGCTGGGTGTGCCCAGCAGCGATCGCGCGCTGTTCAAGCAGTGGGCCGACGCGCTGTTCCAACGTGACACCAAGATCTCACTCGCCGAGCCCGCCGAGCAGCAGACGGTGGACATCGAGGCCACGATGAAGCCGTGGCGGGAGATGTCCGCCTACCTCGCCGGTCACGCCGCGGAACGCAGGCGACAGCCGCGCGCCGACCTGCTCACCAAGCTGGTCGAGGCCGAAGTGGACGGCGAACGCCTGCCCGACGACCAGGTGGTCAACTTCGCGATCGTCCTCCTGCTCGCCGGGCACGTCACCACGACGATGCTGCTCGGCAACACGGTGCTGTGCCTGGACGCCTTCCCCGAGCAGCAGGACAAGGTACGGGCCGACCGCGCCTCGATCCCGGCCGTCATCGAGGAGTCCCTCCGCTTGTTCACCCCGTTCGCCATGCTCGGCCGCTCCACCACCCGCGAGGTCGAACTCGGCGGCGTGACGATACCGGCCGATCAGTTCGTCTTGATCTGGCTCGGAGCGGCCAACAGAGATCCCCGGCAGTTCACCGACCCCGACGTCTTCGATCCCGGCCGCGACCCCAACCCGCACCTCAGCTTCGGCCGCGGCATCCATTTCTGCCTGGGCGCCCCCTTGGCCCGGCTGGAGGGGCGGGTCGCCCTGGACATCCTGCTCGAACGGTTCAACCCTCTGCGCACCGATCCGGACGACCCCGTGGAGTTCATGCCCACGCCGAGCATGACAGGAGTGCGCCGCCTCCCGTTGATCTGACCCGGCCGGGCCCCGTGCGGCGTGGGCCGCGGCGGAGGTTCTCCGCCGCGGCCCACGCGTGTTCTCAGAGCTTCAGACCCACCAGCAGCGGGTCGTGGTCGGAGGAGCGGAACGGGTCGGGCTGGTAGAGGTAGGGCGGGTTGAACTCGGTGTTGTAGTCCATGAACCGGCCCTCGTCGGCGTTGACGTGCCAGATGGTGGCGCCGGTCACCAGCTTGCGCGCGCTCCTGTCGGTCAGCACGTGGTCGAGCTCACCGGACAGGCCGCCGAAGACGTAGCTGTAGCGGTCGTCCTTCTTGACGTACTTCTTGCTCAGGCTGGTCAGCCCGGCCTCCTCGAAGGTGTGGATCGGGTCCTCCTCGCCGTAGGCGTTGATGTCGCCGAGGACGAGCGCGTTCGTCACCTTGAGGCTGTCGATCAGGGCCAGCACGGCCTCGGCCTGCTTGACGCGCTTGGCGTTGTAGCAGCTCTGCCCGTCGCCCTGGTCGGCGTCGGGGCCGGAGGCCGTCCCGTCGCTGTCGCTGCAGCCCTTGGACTTGAAGTGGTTCACCAGCACCGTGAAGGTCTCGCCGGCCCCGTTGGCCTTGCCGAAGGTCTGCACCAGCGGCGGCCGGTTGAAGATCGGGTCGGACGACGAGCGTGCCGGACCGATCGGGGTGACCTTGCCCGGCTGATAGATCAGCGCGGTCTGGATGAGGTCGGTGCCCGGGTTGGGGTGCGTGATCGCCTTGTACGTGCCGGCGCCGGCCTTGGCGTTGAGCGCGTCGACCAGGCTGTTGAGCGCCACGTCGTTGTTGCGCTCGACCTCCATCAGCCCGGCCACGGCGGGGTCGAGCGTCGTGATGTTGGCGACCAGCTTGGCGAGCTGGCGGTCCCGCTCCGCGGCGGTGGTGGCACCCCGGGACTTGAGCGTGGTGAACCAGTTGAGAGTGTTGAGGCTCGCCACCCGGACGTCGCCGCCGACCTTCGCGGGCTGGGCGGGACGCGGGTTCTCGGCCTTGAAGACCACCTGCCCGGTCGGCTGGACGCGGTAGCCGCCGAAGCCGTACGTGAGGACGCCGGTCAGGTCCTTCACCTCGTCGCCGATCCGGACGGTGTTCGACCCCCCGGTGTGGTACGGCAGGGTGGGCGGGTTCTGCGCGTTCGAGCCGTCATCGAGCAGGATCGTGCGCCGCGCGTCCTTCTCGGTGTCCACGCCCTTGCGGTCGGTCGGCTGCCACAGCCGGGCGCCCTTGGAGAGGGTGATCTCGCCGTACCGGCCCAGGTTGTAGATCTCGGAGACGGCGAGGTGGCCGTCGAAGGTGACGAGCATGCCCTCGTAGCGCTCAAGAGAGTCGCCCTTCTCGAGGGGCAACTTCACCTCGGTCGGCTTGATCGAGCCGGTGCCGCAGACGGTCACCGCGGTGGACGGCGAGATCTCGGTGAGGCCGTTGTACTCGATCGCCTTGCCGGAGACGAGCACCCGGTCACCGGCCTTGACCGGCGAGGAGGAGAACACGAACAGGCCCTCGGAGGTCGCCGGGTCGGTGTCGGGGGCGGGTTCCTGTACGTAGAAGCCGCCGAACTGGCCGGAGCCCTGGTAGGAGCCGGTGACGACGCCCTCGACCCGGACGGCCTGGCCCTCGACCGGGCTGGCCTCGCCGCTGCCCTGCACCTGGGAGATCCGGTGCGTGGGCGCGGTGTCGCAGTTCTCGGTGGGCGTGACGGTCGGGGTGGGGCTTGGTGTCGGCGTCCCGGACGGGGTGGGCGTCGGGGTGGGCGTCGGGGACGGGTCACCGCCGCCGCAGGGGGCCGGGGCGGTGGCGCTGTTGCGCGGCACGGGGGCCGCGCTCTCGAAGTCGGCGCCGTTGTCGTCGGTGTCGGCGCACCCGCCGCTCTTGCGGAACGCGCCGGTGGTGTTGGTGAGCGCGGGGGCGGCGGAGCCCTCGAAGAAGTTCGCACTGCCGTACCCGACCAGGTCGGCGAGCTGCGCGAGCTGGGCGTCGGAGCAGGGGGCGGAGGAGCCGTTGCAGGCCAGGCCGTCCGGCGAGTGGACCAGCGCCACCTTGCCCGCGGTGCCGCTCATGTTGATGGAGCCGACACTGTCGGGCTTGGGCAGCGCGCCGCTGGGGGTGCTGCCGGCGGCGAGCTGCACGAGGTGGTACTGGCCGGGGGCGAGGGTGCCGGAGAGGTCGGCCTTGTTGGTGGCGAAGTTCCCGGTGCCGCCGGCGCTGGTGTACTGCACGGACCAGCCGTCCAGCGACACGGGGGCGCCGCTGCGGTTGAACAGTTCGACGTAGTCGTTGGTGAAGGGGGCGCCGGAGTTGCCGCCCCCGCCGTAGACCTGGCTGATGACCACGGTTCCGGGGGCCGCGGCCGCAGAGGGTGAGGAAAGGACGGCGATCGAGCCGGCGACGACGCCGGCCGCGACGAGGATCGCTAGAGCCCGGGACTTAACACGCATGCCGCGGAGCGTAAAACGACAAGCCTCGAAAAACCCCATATAAGGCATGGACGGGTCATGAAACTTCAAACATTGACACTTCGTGTCCATCCATGGGTCGTCGATCTGTCGTCATCCGACGATGCGGACCTGCCGCATGTCGCTGCTTCGACCACGGCCTCCATGGGGTTGCCTCGGAGGGCCCGCGCGTCAGACCGGATAGCCGGGGGTGAACTCGACCGGCAGCGCCTCCAGGCTGCGCATCTGGATCGACGCCCGCCACTCCAGCGACTCGGGCGGCACCGCGAGCACCACGTCCGGCAACCGGTCGAGCAGCATCTCCACTGCGATGTGCGCGATGATCTCCGCGAGCTCCGGCGCGGGATGCGGACAACCGTGCGCACCGTACCCGAACGACATGTGCGCGTGATTACCCACAGAATCCCCGTAGAAGTCGGGGCGTACCTGAGGGTCGAGGTTCGCGGCGGCCAGACCGCAGACGAGAAGGTCACCCGCTCGGATGCGGCGGCCGGCGAGCTGGGTGTCCATGACCGGCCACCGTCCGATGGCGATCTGCCCGGGCGCCTCCTTCCACAGCACCTCGTTCAGTGCCTGACCGATGCTGCGCCGGCCACCCGACAGCGTCATGGCGAACCGGTCGTCCGTCAGCATGAGCTGGATCGTGTTGCCGATCCAGGTGGCCGTCGGATCCGAGCCGGCGGTCAGGGTCAGGAGCAGGTCCTGGGTGAGCTCCTCGTCGGTGAGCCCGGCGGGATGGGCGAGCAGCCTGGACGGGAGGTCGGGCCCCGGGTGTTGCCGTTTCATCTCCAGCAGCCGGCTCATGACGGTCTGCACCCGCTGGTAGGCGTCCATCGCGGCCGGGCCACCGTTCAGCGTCGTGGCCACCTCGCCGACCAGCGCGCGGGTGTCCGAGTCCGGCAGGCCGAGCAACGACGCGAGGACGAGCAGCGGGATCGGGTTGGCGTACTGCGCCATCAGGTCCGCCCGGCCGGAGCCGATGAATGTGTTGATCAGCCCCTCGGTAACCCGCTCGCAGCGTGACCGCAGTTCGAACTGGTCGGCCGCGGCAAGCGCGTCGCTGACCGCGCCCGCCCGGCGCTCGTGTGCCGCGCCGACCTCGAACAGCATCGACGGCTGGTAGCTGACGTACGCCCTGAGCGGCCAGTCGGGCGGGATGTTCTGCCACTGGTTCCAATGGCGCGAGTCGCGGATGAACAGCTTGGGATTGCTGAGCACGTAACGCAGCTCGCGGTAGCCGAGGACCAGCCAGCCCGGTACGTCGCCCTCGAGCAGGATCGGAACCACGGGACCGTGCCTTCGCATCTCCTCGAAGGCCCGGGCGGGATTCTGGTGGTACGCCCTGCCGTACATGGGGAAGGCGCCGTCGAATGCGTTCGGCTCTGGCACTGCGGGCCGGGCGGCGAACCAGTAGGCGGCGTCGGAGGAATGCGTGGCGTCGGTCATGAGGTCACCTGCCGGGCGGAGGACAGAGCAAAGAGGTGGTTGACGAGCGTGATCAGTACGGCCTTGCTGGACTCCCGCTGCCGCGCGTCGCACGCGATCAGTGGTACGTCGCGGGCGAGGTCGAGCGCGTCACGTATCTGGTCGAGCGAGTGCGTGGACTCGCCGAACTGGTTGTGGGCCACGATGAAGGGCATGCCGTGATGTTCGAGCCGGTCGATGGCGTACCACGAGTCGGCCAGGCGACGCGTGTCCACCAGGACGACGGCGCCGAGTGTGCCGGTGAACAGGCGGTCCCACAGGAACCAGAACCGCTCCTGCCCCGGCGCGCCGAACAGGTAGAGCACCAGTTCGTCGTTGAGGCTGATCCGGCCGAAGTCGAACGCCACCGTGGTCGTGGACTTCGCCTCCACGCCGCGCGCGTCGTCGATCCCGACCCCCGCCCGTGACATGGTCTCCTCGGTGCTCAGCGGACGGATCTCGCTGACCGACTTGACCATGGTCGTCTTCCCCACGCCGAACCCGCCGACGATCACAATCTTCAGCCCGGTGGTCGCGGAGCTCGGCAACGGGATGCGCGCGACCGGTTCAGAGCTTCTGGAGTCCAACGAGCACCTGCTTCAGAATTTCGGGGTCGGGCAGACGCGTCTCGGCAGGCGCCGGACGCGGTTTCCTGGCGGTGATGCGCCCCGTGTCGAGCAGGTCGCACAGCAGGATGCAGACGACGCTGACCGGCATCCGCAACTCCGCCGCGATCTCCACGACCGCCGTCGGGCTCCTGCAGAGCTGCAGTATCCGGACGTGCTCGGACTGCATGCCCGGAGTAGGGTCGCACTCACTCACGATCAGCGTGACCATGTCGAGAGCGTCGTCGGTCACGCTGCTGCGCCCGCCGGTCACCATGTAGAGGCGGTCCGGGTTCTCGTCCTCCAGGCGCGGCGACATCAGAGGCGGCTGCTCTGCTGGGGCGCGCGGGGTGGCGCGGTCAGGTATTCACCGATCTGCTCCACCAGTTCGTTCATGTTGTGGCCGATGACACCCGGATCGGCGTCCTCGCTGGCCACCACGGCGAGGTGCGCGCCCTCTCCCGCCTCCACGATGAACAGCAACCCACCGTGGAACTCGGTCATGGACTGGCGCAGGCCTCCCGTACCGTCCCCGAACTCGATGGACGCGCCGTACGACAGGCTCTGGATACCCGAGGCGATCGCGGCGAGCTGGTCGGCGCGGTCCACGGAGAGCGCGGCGGTGTGGGACAGGCGCAGGCCGTCTCTCGACAGCACCAACGCGTGTCTGGTCTGTGGAGTCCTCTCCAGGAGGTTCTCAAGCAACCAGGCGAGTTCCTGATCTGAGCTTCTCATCGAGGTTCGTCCTCACCAATCTGTCGTGCCCTGCTCGCCTGATGGAAGGCGGTGAACTTGGCTCCGGCGTCGGAAGGTCGCCGCGTGGCCCTGGGCTCCTGGCCGACAGCCGGCTGCGGCGCCGTGTGTGCGGACGAGGCGGCCGCGAGCGTCTGCCCCCGACGACGTCGCGGCAGCCCGTGCAGCTCCCCGTCCTGTTCGGGGCGCGCCTGCGGTGCGGCTTGCTGACTGCGTGGGCTGTGCGGGACTGGCGGGGGAGGCTGCGTCGCCCGCGGCGCCTGGACGTTCTGGCTGATGAGCTGCTGCGGAATCATGACCACCACGCCGGTGCCTCCACGCGAGGACGGACGGAAGGAAACGGTCAGCCCGTGCTTGCGAGCCAGGCAGCCGACGACCGCCAGCCCGAGCCGGGAACCGGACAGCGTCGTGAAGTCCAGCGGCTCGGCGGAGACGGCGCGTTCCGCACGGGCCAGCGCGGCCGGGCTCATCACCAGGCCGCAGTCCTCGATCGTGATCACGATTCCCGTGCTGACCTCCTCCACGTACACGTGCACCTCTTCGGTGGGCGGGGAGAAGCTGGTGGCGTTGTCCATCAGTTCGGCGAGGGCATGCATGACACCCTCCGCGGCGTGCCCCGCGATCGCGGCGGTGCTGGCCGAGTGGACCCGAACCCGCTGGTAGGCGCTGATTCTGCCGATCGCCCCGCGCAGGATGCTCTCCATCACGATCGGCTTGGTCCAGCGTCGCCCTGACCGCGCCCCGGTCAGCAGGGCGATGCTGTCAGCGAGCCGGCCGGCCTGCGCGGTCGTGTGGTCCAGCTTCAGCAGGTCGCCGAGACTGAGCTGATCGTGCCTGTCCTCCATCTCGCGCAGGTCGGCCAACATGCTGGTGGCCAATGCCTGAACCCGGCCGGCGGCACTGGCACACGCGGACGTCGTGGCGGCGCGTATCCGCTGTTCTCTGCTGACCTCGTTGACGAAGACCCGCAGAATGTGCTGCTGGGCGTTGCTCGCGGGCCGCGGAGCCGCCGCCAGCGCGGACTCCGCCGATGCCCCCTCCCGGATCTGCTTCACCGTTCCGGGCATCGTCTCGCCGGCCATCCGGAAGAGTTCCGCGTCGCCGGCGGCGAGCCGGCTACGCAGCTGCCGGATCTGCTGCTTGCCGTACACCGCGAACGTGACCGCACCGCACACCAGGACAGCCGCGACACCGAGGGTCCAGGCCAGGAATGTCCGGGTCGGGGTCGGGGCGCTGAGCACGGCCGTCAGCGACGCGACCCCCGTGACAACGGCCGTGGTCGCCAGTACGACCAGGGATTCACCCAGTGGTGGGCGCGCCGCGCGATGGCGAGTGTGTACCTGTACTGACATCAATGAGCTCCTCGTCGGCGTGTGGAGCACGGTCACCGCGAACGCGACGCGACCGGGGCCGAACGCGCGACAACGGACCTCTTCTGGCCGATCTCCTTGATCGCGGGGCGAGCACGAAGATCTTACGACAATTTACTCAACGTTACGAAAGCGGCACGGCGAATCACGCCGCGACCTCGCCATCTCCTGCTGAAGGACACGTCGGCGGCGGCCCGCCGTGGCCACAATCTCTGGACAAACAGCACAAATCTCCCCGAAACTCGACATGTTGATCACCCCTCCAGTACGGTGCGACTTCCTATCCCCCTTCTACGCAGGACTGGGAGCGGCCCCCATGGCAGGTTCACTTCTCGACGGCAAAGCAGCGTTGATCACGGGCGCCGGATCAGGCATCGGAGCTGCGACGGCGCTGGTGTTCGCCCGACACGGGGCCAAGGTCGTGGTCGCCGACATCAACGAGGAGGGCGGCAAGCGCACGGTCGCCGAGGTGGAGGCAGCGGGCGGCGAAGCCGCCTTCGTCTGGGTGGACGTACGGCGGGCCGACGCGGTCAAGGACATGGTCGACTTCACGGTCGAGCGGTTCGGGCGCCTGGATTGCGCGATCAACAACGCCGGCGTGGACACCGCGGGCGACGGCCGGCTCCATGAGGTGAACGAGGAAGCCTGGGACGCCTCGATCACGGTCAACCTCAAGGGCACCTGGTGGTGCATGAAGTACGAGATCGCCCAGATGCTGGAGCAGGGCTCGGGCTCGATCGTCAACGTGGCCTCGGTGGCCGGCCTGGTCGGCATCGAGGCCCCGTTCGTCTCGCCGTACGTTGCCGCGAAGCATGGGGTGGTTGGGCTGACCAAGGCGGCCGCCCTGGAGTACGCGACCTCGGGGATCCGCGTGAACGCCGTATGCCCCGGCGCCGTGCGCACCAAGATGGTCGACGACCTCATCGAGCAGGGGATCATGACGCTGGAGCAGACGGCGGCTTACCACCCGGTCGGCCGGTACGCCAACCCTCCGGAGATCGGCGAGGCGATCGCCTGGCTCAGCTCCGATGCCGCGTCGTTCGTGACCGGCCTGCCGATGGCCGTGGACGGCGCCATGACGGCCCGCTGACACCCGTCCTTTCGCGGCCCTTTCCCGTCACGAACGGCCGGCTGGTGAACTCCGGCCTCACCAGCCGGCGCCCGTGTTCGCGGGCGGCGTCGCGCCGCTGGCGCCCCCGCGGCCGGTCATCAGGTAGCCGTTGTCCAGGCGGAGCCGCCTCCGGGACGGTTCGGCTTTCATCGTCGTCCTGCTGAAACCCACAGCCGTCGCACAGCTGCGTCGTAGACGACCTCATCCACCAGCCGATCAATCCACGCGCGGGCCGGATCACGTCTGAGATCCGGCCGACGCACAAGCCGGCCCGGCGACTCCAGGGCGATCACGCCGAACCCGCGAGAGAGCGCAGCGACTCTCGGCCCGCCAGCCCCTGCTCTGCGGTGTTCACCACGTTCGCCGGTCTACTCAGCCTCGTCGCCCCGCGATCCCCGAACTGCTCCGCCAAGCGACATTCATGGGCTAAATCAGATTATTTATCCTGTTGTTTCTTTGGTCCTTTTTGAGGCATTTTGCTGCAAAATGCGGCACTAGCTTTCGGGTCATAGCCTGGCATAATCAGATCCGGTCGAGCTCCTCATTTCTGCCCTCATTTCGAGTGGCGACCAAAGAAAGGCGGCAGGGAATGCAGCAAGCGGCCATCGATCGAGTCAATCTCATCTTCACTTTGTTCGACGCCGACGGCACCGGCTATCTCGATTCCGACAACTTCGAACTCATGGCGGCCCATGTCGTCGCGGCTTCCCCCGACTCCAGCGACACGGACAAATCCACCATTATCGCCGCTTTCCGGGGCTATTGGGCGACCCTGGCCGCCGAGCTCGACGCCAACCGCGACGGCCGCATCACCTTCGAGGAGTACGCCGCGTGCGTGCTCTCCCCCGAGCGCTTCGACGCGGCGGTCACGGAATTCGCCGAGGCGCTGGCCGCGCTGGGCGACCCGGACGGCGACGGGCTCATCGAACGGCGCGTCTTCATGGCGCTCATGACGGCCATCGGCTTCGAGCCCGCGAACATCGACGCGCTCTTCGACGCGTTCGGGCCGTCGGACGACGACCAGATAGCGGTCTCGGTCTGGGCCTCCGGCATCAAGGACTACTACAGCCCGGAGAAGACCGGAATTCCGGGCGATCACCTTGTCGGCGGGCCGATCTGATCGGAATTTCGGCAGTCTGACGCATCGGCCTTCGACGACAAAGGAGTGTACGTGGCACCAGTCATCGGACTTGCCGTCGGCCGGGGAACGGGCCCCGAACTCGCGGCCGTCTTCGAACGGGCGCTGGCCAGAATCGCCGACGCATACGCGGTCGGCATCGGCGTCACCCGGTCGGAAAGGCTCTACCACTCGTACCTGTCGCTGAAGGCCGATGCCGGGATCGAGCGGGTCCGCGAGCTCACACGGGAGGACGCCGACCACTACGTCGAGTTCTGCCGCACGCGGGCCGCGCGCGGCGTCCCGGCCGTCTTCCGCACGGCGATCAACGCCCAGTCGCTCTACCTGGTCCGCCGGCGTCTTCAGGCGGTGAAGGTCGACGTCATCGCCACCCCGGAGACGTCACTGCTGCTGGTCCGGGACGAGGCCCAGGGCTTCTACACCGGCGACAACACCCATGCCCCGGGCGCGCTCATCCGCACCATGGCGTTCAGCCGGGAGATCACCGAGAAGGTCATCGACTTCGCCGTGCGGCGCGCTCGCGAGGAGTGGCCCGACGGCGGAGCCGACCAGATCGTCATGGCGTACAAGTTCCACCTGCTCGACGGGGCCCTCGACGCGTGGGTGTCCGAGAGCGCCGCGCGGCACGGCGTCGAGATCTCCCTGGTCCAGCCCGACACGGTCAACCGCAACCTGATCGAACGCGGCCCGCGTCCCCGTACGATGATCATCGCGGGCAACGAATGGGCCGACATCATGCACGTGGTCCTGCTCGACCGCTTCGGCGCCGAACGCCAGGAAAGCCGCTGCACCGAGAACATCTACCTGCACCCCGACGCGGCCCGGCTGGTCGAGTACCAGACCGTGCACGGTTCCGCCGACGACCTGGCGGGCACGGACGTGGTCAACCCGGTGGCGACCGTACGCGCCGCGGCGATGATCGCCGAGCGGCACGCGGGCTGCGCCGGAGCGGTGCGGATGGTGGAGCGCGGCCTCGCGTCCCTCGGTCGCCGGGGCGTCGCCACCCCGGACGCCGGCGGGCACCACTCCACCACCGCCGTGGTGGACGCGCTGCTCGACGCGCTGGAGCCCGACGGGCGGCCGGCCGTGCTGGCCGACTCGTGACCGCCGTGGAGACCGGCGCGCTGGTCGTCATCGACCTGCAGAACGACTTCTGCGCTGGGCCGACGGCCCTCGCCCGTTACTCCGGCGATCCCGCGACGCTGGACGCGGTCGCGACGAACACCGCGCTGGCCGTCGACCGGGCACGGGCCCGCGGCACGGAGGTGATCTTCGTCCGGTTCGTCGGCGACGCCGAGCACCAGGGCCCGAGTTGGCGACGCCGGGACCGGGCGCAGGGCAAGCGGCCCAAGTGCCTGGACGGCACGTGGGGCGCGGAGTTCCACCAGGTCTCGCCCATGCCGGAGGAGCGCGTCGTCACCAAACGGGCGTGCTTCGACGCCTTCCTCGGCGCCGGGTTCGAGCAGCACCTCGTCCACCGCGGCATCGAGCGGCTCGTGTTCGCGGGCCTGTACACGGACGTGTGCGTCGACTCCACCGCCCGGACCGCGTTCCAGAAGGGCTTCCACGTGACCGTGCTGACCGACTGCACCACCAGCCTGCACCTGCCGGACACCGACATCCTGCGCTTCATGGCCGTCGTCTACGGCGCCCACCTCACCACCCACGACCACCCGCATGGGTGGGCGCCACCCGCGGGAGAGGAGGGCCCGTGCCGAGCACCGGTGTCGAAGGCGGCGTCGGCCTGACCGCCCTCATGGTCGCCGCCGCGCGGGCGATCGAGACCGACCGGCCCGATGCCCTGGCCGCTGACGCCTACGCCGAGCACTTCGTGCGCGCCGCGCGGGCATCCGCAGCCTGGCCGGTCCACCCGGCGGAGGTGCCGGACGGAGACGCGAACCCCCTCTGGGGAAGGCTGGGGCGCTACTTCGGCCTGCGCACCCGCGTCCTCGACGACTTCCTGATCCGCTCGGCCCGCGCGGGCGTCCGGCAGGTCGTCCTGCTCGGCGCGGGCCTCGACACGCGGGCGTTCCGGCTCGACTGGCCGCCAGGCCAGGTGATCTACGAGATCGACCGCGACGGCGTGCTGGCGTTCAAGAGCCGCGTGCTCGACGGCCTCGCCGCCGTCCCGACGGCCACGCGGCGCCCGATCGCGGCCGACCTGGGCGGCGGCTGGGCCCCGTCGCTGGTGAACGCGGGCTTCGACGCCGACGTGCCGACCGCGTGGGTGGCCGAGGGCCTGCTGCTCTACCTCCCGCCGGCCGCCGAGCGGTGTCTCATCGACACCGTGGATCACCTGAGCGCCGGTGGGAGCACCCTGGCCTTCGAAGTCAAGCTCGGGGTGGAGTCTCCGGAGGTCCGCGCCAGCCCCGTCTACGTCGCGACCAGCGAGCAGATCGGTGTCGACCTGCTCGCCCTGTTCGACGGTGAGCCGCGCCCCGACTCAGCCGGTGCCCTGAGCGAGCGGGGTTGGTCCATCGCGATCCACACGCCGTTCGACTTCACCCGCCGCCACGGCCGCGGCCCGCTGCCCGAGCCGAACGACGCCCTGGCGAGCAACCGCTGGGTGTTCGCGAACAAACCCGGCCCCGGAACGCCTCCCTCACTCAGCCGCTTGGCACATTGAACCCCCCTGTCTCGGGTGCTGGCCACGCGAGAGTTCGACGCAGGCGCGCCGGGGTGTCAGCAGGTCTTCCGGTAGGGAAGTTCGGGGATGTGGGCCTTCCACTCCGTTTCGGACAGCGGGCCGACCTCGCCGCAGAGCGCCTTCTTGATCTTGTCGGGCGCGATGAGGTGGGTGCGGAGGCGTCCTCGGTCGAGGGCGAGGACGGCCGACCCGTCCGGGGTGAAGGCCAGCGACTTGAGCGAGCTGATCCCGAGGGAGGGGGATTCCTTCGGGCGGAAGAAGCCGCTGAGCGGGAGCCCGAGGGGCCGGCTCGTGCTGACGTCCCACAGGCGGACCTGGTTGGTGTCGTCTGCCACGGCCAGCAGGCGTCCGTCGGGTGAGAAGGCCGCGGGGGCGCCGCCGACGTTCGGTGTTCCTACCTGCTGGAGGGATTTTCCGTCCCAGAGCGTGAGCTTGCCGCTGTAGTTGTTGTTCGCGACGAGCCCGTTCGCGCTCAGCGCCATGGGGTCGCTCACGCCGGGGTTGGGCGGGACCAGCCGCCTGCCGGTGGCGGTGTCGACGACGCCCTGGTCCGGGGCGGAGATGACGGTACGGCTGTCGCGGCTGAACAGGACCCGATAGACCGAGGTCTGAATGCCGAAGGGCTCGTAGGTCCCGGGGGCGGGCTGTCCGGTGACCGCGGCGCGACGGGTTCCCGAGGCGATGTCCCACAGTTCCAGCAGGGACACGTTCTTGCTCTGCTTGGTGAGCAGGGCCAAGGTCTTGCCGTCGGGCGAGAACGCGAGGGGGGAGTCGCTCAGCTGGCGCCGGGTCGCCAGGGTCGTCTTCTTGGTCGCCGAGGCCACGTCCCAGATCTGTATCTCCCCGTCGCCCTGGCTGACAGCCAGGAGACGGCCGTCTTCCGACAGCCGGGGGTCGGCATATACGACGCCGCTCGCGCTGACGTCGAGCGTCTTGCGGCGGACCACCTTGACGGGATCCCAGATCTCCACCTGTCCGGAGCCGAGCGCCAGGGTCGAACCGTCGTCGCTGAGCGTCGCGTCGACGCTGTAAGAGTCGGGCTGGAGGGTGATCGGATCGAGGACCGCGGCGAGGGAGACGACGGTGGTAGTGCCGCCCCCCGAGCTCTCGACGCAGCGCAGTGTGCGGTCACCGGGCCCGAACGCGTAGTGGAAGCAGTCGGTGTTGGCGTACTGGAAGATCGCTTGATCGCTCGAGGGTCTCCAGAACGGCATCTCCTTGGTGTCCCAGATGACGCCGTTGAGGGAGACGTACCTGCTGTTGGCGCTGAAGATGAGCGCCTCGTTGGCAGCGGGTCTGCGCATGGTCACCCACTTCACCTCGGAGGGGTCGAGCCGGGGGAAGGGGACGACCCCCAGCCGGTTGCCCTGGATCAGGGCGAGGAGCCGGCCGTCGGGGCTGAGCGTGATCTGTGAGATCCGTTCCCCGCCGGTGATCAGCCGCAGGGTACGTGCCTTGCGGCCGGTGCGCAGGTCCCAGAAGTCCAGCGACGTCTCGTTCGGGGTGATCAGATACCGCCCATCGGGGGTGAACTCGGCCGCCCCCAGAAGGTAGGGAATGCTCACCAGGCGCTTGCCGGAGGAGGTCTCCCACACGCTGGTCCCGGCAGGCTCGGAAAGCAGCAGGTGCTCCCCCTTGGCATCCAGGCCGAAGAAGGGGGTGGGAGCGCGGAAGGTCACCGGCCAGGGGCGTCCGGTCGCCGTGTCGAACAGGGCGATGGTGCGGTCCTTCCGAGGCACCCCCAGGACTTTGCCGTCGCCGCTGAGCAGGGGCGCGGCGAAGAGCCGGGTGTCCAGGGGCTTGCCGGGGAAGGTGAACGACCGGACCACCGTACGCGCGTCGACGTCGGCGACCTTCACCCGGTTGCCCTGGACGTAGACCCGCAGGTGGCCGGTGCTGTCGCCGTCGGTGCGCCAGCTCCCGTCGACCCCTGGGGGGCGGTAGGTGTACTGCTCGGCCTGGCTGTGCAGAGTCAGCAGGGCGTGGTGGGCCTCGTAGCTGCCGGGCGCCAGGCTCGCCGCGGCGACGGCGAGCCGTTTGGCGGCAGCTGGATCGGCGCGGCGCATCGCGGTGGCCAGCCCCGCCAGGCGGGCGCCGACAGCCTGCTCCAGCTGCCGGGAGATGGTCAGGTTCCTGTCCTGCAGCCTCCGTCCCTGGACGACCGCGATGGCAGCCGTACCAGTGGCGGCGATGAGCAGGATGGCCAGCACCGCGCTCAGCACGGCGCGGAGGCGGCCCCTGCGGCGAGTCAGCGTCGCACACGCAGCGAGAAATGCCTGTTCGGTGCGGTTGAGGGTGAGACGGTGGGGCGTGGCGGCCCAGGATTGCGTGCGAGCCAGGGCCGTTCCCTGAAACAGATCGCTGCTCTTACGGCCGTGATCATCCCAGAGCCGGGACGCGGTGGAGAGGCCCTGATGAACGCCCAAACCGTCGTGGTCGGCCTCCACCCACACTCGCAGGCGAGGCCATGCCCGGATCAGCGCGGCGCTGGAGAGCGTGACCAGGTCCTCCTCCCAGGCGAGGATCCCGGCCTCGGTGAAGGCCCGCAGCACCTGCTCGATGTCCGGCTCGCTGGTCTGGCCGTCGGCGAACTCGGCCCTGCGCGCCGCGCGCAGCACGTCCTCGGCACGTTCGCCGGAGGCGACCAGGCGTAAGAAGATTCGGGGAACGGCCTCCTGCGCCCTGGTGTCCAGCCGGGCGAACGCCTCTTCCGCCAGGTCGGCACGGGAGGGCGCAAGCGGCGGGGACGCGGGTCCGAGGGCGGCCCTCTGCTCCGCCTCGGCCAGGTTCGCGACACCGACCAGGCCGAGAAGCAGTTCTTCGGCTTCCGGCCGGCCCGCGGGGTCTTTGGACAGAGCCGCCGACACCAGGGCGCGGAGTGGCTGGTCGAGGTGGGAGGTGTCGGGATCGTGGGTGAGGATCTGGTGGGCCAGCTGCGGCCAGGCCTCGCCGGTGAACGGCGATGTGCCCGTCGCGGCGAACAACACGATCGCGCCCCACGCCCACACGTCCACGGCAGGTGAGGGACGCCGGCCCCGGAACAGCTCGGGCGCCATCCACTTCACGGTGCCCTTGATCTGCCCGGTCGTGCTGCTGGACATCTCCTCGGTGCGGGCGATGCCGAAGTCGATGACCCGGGGGCCGTCCGGGCCCATCAGCACGTTGGCCGGCTTCAGGTCCCGGTGCGTCACCCCCGCCCGATGGATGGAGCACAGCGCGGTCGCGATGCCGATCGCCAGACGCATCAGCTCGCTCGCACCGCAAGGCCCGTGTTCCTGCACCCAGCTCTGCAGATCCGGGCCGGGCACGTACTCGCTGACCAGGTACGGCGGCTCGTGGTCGAGGACGACGTCGATGATCCGTGCCGTGCAGTAGGACGGCACCTGGCCGAGCGCCTCCACTTCCCGAAACAGTTGGTCCCCGTGGTCGCCGGTGACCGCGTCGCCGCGCAGGGCCTTGACCGCCACCCTGCCGCCCGCGCCGTCGTACCCCTCGTAAACGACGCCCTGCCCGCCCGCGCCGAGCCGCCGCGCCAGCCAGTAGGAGCCCAGTTGCCGGGGATCGCCGGGAAGTAAAGGTGTCGCCATCGCAGCCTCATCTCGCAGCGGGGTGATCCTCAGTCACATAGATGCCGCTACTGTGCGGAAAGTTCAACCGCCGCTCCGGCGGCGAGCGCCAACGGCCGCGAAGCGCACCGCACGCTCGGGCATGGCGCCGTCTTCCAGGGGGCACCGACGTGCGGCCCGTGTGGACGCTCCCCACACACGACAGGCGAGGTCAGGCGTGCGGCGCGGCTGCTCTGTGCGCGCCTCGCCGCACGTCTGTCGCACGGCGAGCCCCCACGCCCTGATCGTCCCGTCGCCGTCATCCCGCCCGTCAGTGAAGCGGCCCAGGGGCCGGAGGTGAAGGTGGAGTTCCCGCTGGGAGAACGACCTTCGTCTCCGGCCCCTGGGCCGCGGGACGATCAGGCTTTCCGGCTCGGCACGCGACCGCCGTGCTTCCTCATCCCGCCCGGCGGGGAAGAGCGCACGTCGACCTTGCGCCGCGTCGGTCAGGCGAAGGAGAGCTGGCCAGATCCGGCCAGCTCGGTGAAGCCGGAGGGGGCGGTGCACTGCCGCAGGTCGGATGTCATGGTGGTCGCGCTCCCGTTGAAGTGCCGGCCCTTGAGCCGGCCGGAGACCACGTCGCCCTGCAACAGGCTGTCGGTGAGGCTGACGCTGCCCTTGTGCGCGGAGGTGAGCTTGGAGGTGCCCACGACCTGGCCCTTGGCGTCGCGCCAGGTGACGGTGGCGTTGGCGCTCAGGTCGGCGGCGCCTCGGCAGTTGGCGGTGGCCGTGCCGCTGACCTCCAGCCTGCCGGAGGCGATGTCGGTGACCGTGCCGTTGGGTGAGGAGCAGTTCTCGAGGAGGACGACTCCCTGCCCCTTGACCTGCTGCGCTGCCGCATCGCGCAGTGCCGGGGTGAAGGCGATGGGGTTTTTCGGGGCGGTGCGCAGGGCGCAGGTCAGCGCGGCCTCGTCGCGGGCCGTGGCCGTCGGCGCCGCCGCACCCTGCGCAGCCTGAGCGGAGCCCGCGGATGCCAGGAGCGGGACCGCGAGGGCCGCGGCTGCGGCGCCGATCGCGAGCCCGTGGGCACGGCTGAGACGTGACTGCCAGATCATCAGGTCCTCCGAACGTCTGTCACTGAAGGTAATATCGCGACCACTCTTTGTAGCACAGCGGGAGGCGGCTCCATGGCGGTGTCATCACGAGCGTCGGCGGGCGGGGCACGCACCGGCACGGTCCGCCGTTCCGTCTGGTGGCGCCTGGGCGACATGGCGGCCCGCCACCACCGGGCGGTCCTCGCCGTGTGGCTGGCGTTCGTGGCCGGATCGGCGCTCATGATCCCCGGCCTGGTCGAGCGTGCCATCGCACCTGCCATACGCGTCGAGGGGTCCACCTCGCTCGCGGGGGCACGGCTGCTGGAGCAGGGCTTCCCGCAACTGGGCACCGAGCAGATGATGCTGATCTTCGACTCCGCCACGCTGTCCGACGGCGAGGAGCCGTACCAGCGTGCGCTCCACGACGCTTTGCGGGCCGTGTCGGCGCAGCCCCAGGTGGGCGGCGCGCAGCTCCTGCCCCTCGTGCCGGGCCAGGACCGACGGCACGTGTACGCGATCGTGGGCGTCAACGGCGATCAGCAGGCGCGCCAGGCGGCACTGCCGGTGCTGCTCCGCGCAGCGAAGGAGGCCGCGAGCCGGGCGTCGGGCTCGCGCGTCGACGCCCACCTGGTGAGCGAGAGCGCCCTGCTGGCTGAGACCAAGCACACCGACCTGGCCGACCTGCAACGGGCCGAACTGCTGGCGGTCCCCCTGTCCATGGTCGTGCTCCTGGTCGGGCTCGGGTCGGCCGGTGCGGCCTTGGCGGTTCTGGCCGTCGCCGGAACGGTCACGGTGACCGCCCTCGGCGTCATGGCGGCGGCGAGCCGGTTCGGCGTGCCGGTCAACACGTTCATGCTGGCCGTGGCGGCCACTGTCGGGCTGGCGCTCGGCCTCGACTACGCGCTGCTGTCCCTCTTCCGTTACCGCCATTCACGAGCTGCCGGGCACGACCGGTGCCAGGCCGCCGCCCTCGCGGTGAGCACCGCGGGCCGCACCACGACCTGGTGCGCCGTGGGCGTCGCGCTGACGGCGGCGGCCCTGCTGGTCGTACGCACCTCCATGATCCGCACCATGGGGGCGGCGGTGAGCCTGTCGGCGGTGGTGGCCGCGGCGGCGGCCGTCACGTTGCTCCCCGCCGTCCTCGTGGCCGCCGACCGATGGCTGACCCAGCGGCGCCCACCACACCCCCGCCGCCAGGATCGCTCCGGCGACGCCGGCGGGTGGGGCCGGTGGGCGCGGCATCTCATGCGCCACCCCGTCGCGTACACGCTGGCCTGCACCGGGGTCCTGCTGGCCGCGGCCGCGCCGGTGACCGGCATGCGGATGGGCTTCGACCTGGACCGCGCCTCGATCACCGATACCGACTTCGGACGCGGTCTGGCGTACATGGAGGCCGACCAGATCTCCTCAGCCCTGGCCGTGGTGCTCCCCCACCCGGTCGGCGCGCGGCCCGTCGACACCGCCGCCTTGGTCACCGCTCTCGAAGAGGACGCCAGGGTGGCTCTGACGACGTCCGTCGACAACGGCAGGGACCTGACCGTCGTCATCGTCATCATCCGTACGCACATCGACGAACCCGCCACCACGGCGCTGGCGCGGCAGATCACCCAGCAGATCGGCCCCGCGACGCTGCCGCCCGGCCGGCACGTCTTCGTGACCGGCCCGAACGCGATCTTCTCCGACCTCATGGACGAGACCACCGCCCAGCTGGGCATGGTGATCCTGCTGGTGCTGGGTTGCTCGCTGCTCTTCCTCCTGGTGTCCTTCCGCAGCATCCTGCTGCCGATCAAAGCCGTGCTGATGAACCTGCTGGCGGTCGGCGCGGCGTTCGGCCTGCTGACCCTGGCCACCCGATACCTGCCGCACCTGTTCGGGAGCCAGGTCAACACGCTGATCCCGCTCCTGGCCTTCACGCTGGTGTTCGGCCTGTCCATCGACTACGAGATCTTCCTCATCCACCGCATCGGCGAGCACTACCACGCCAACGGCGACAACACCGCGGCCGTCATCGACGGCCTGCGGCACACCGCCCGCCCCATCACGGTGGCCGCCGCCGTCATGGTCGCCACCTTCACCGCGCTGCTCACCGCCGACCGCCACCACCTGGTGCAGCTCGGCCTCGCCGTCGCCACCGCGATCACCCTGGACGCGACCGTCATCAGGCTCGCCCTGGTCCCCGCGCTGATGCGCATCCTCGGCACGAGCAACTGGTGGCTGCCCGCCCCTCTGGCACGCCTCCTCCCGGCCCCCCGCGCTCCCATGCCCAGCCCGGATTCACTCGTCCAGGTGGCGTCGGGCAGCGTACAGGCCCAGGGCGCGGATCATGACCGTGTGGCGGTTGACGGGCAGGAGGTCCTGGAGCGGCCGCCACGCCAGGTCGATGGCCTGGCGGGCTTCCGCCAGGGAGGCCGCGGTGGCGCCGCAGGCGTCCAGGGTCCGGGCGACCTCCGCCGCGGCGGCCGGGTCGGCGTTTCCCGCGCGGACGATGTCCCAGATTCCCCGTAGCCGGGCCCCGGGCAACAGGGTGACGGCGTGCGCCAGGGGGTGGGTGACCTTGCCTTCGCGGATGTCCTCGCCAGGGAGCTTGGCGACTCGGGAGCCGGGATCGTCGGAAGGGGCCAGCACGGCGCGTAGGTCGGCGACGTCGTCGCTGATCTGGTACGCCAGCCCCACGGTCTCGAAGTACGAGCCGATCGCGGCCAGCAGTTCGCCGTCGGCGCCGGCGAGGATCGCCCCGAACTCACCGAGGCCGCGTACCATTCCGCCGGTCTTGAGCCGGTGTGTGGTGCGCACTCGCTCGAGCACGGCGGCGGCGTCGCCGGTCGCTACGGCGGCCTCCATGACGTCGTGGTGGCCGAGGATGTCGAGTGCCTGGCCGGCGTGGTTGCGGCGCATGCCGTCGAGGTACGCCTGGTAGAGGAGGAGCCGCCGCTCCGGGTCGTCGGGCAGCAGGTGGCGTACGACCTGGTCGAAGACGAGGTAGGCGTGCGTTCCGGTGTTGATGGCGGTGGCCTGGCCGAACACCGTGTGGACGGCGGGCCGTCCTCGGCGCATCGGGGCGTTGTCCTCGACGTCGTCGACGATGAGGCTGGCGGTGTGCATCAGCTCGGCGAGCGCCGTCAGCGCCTGGTACGGCCGGCTGTCGACGCCCTGCATCTCCATCGCGGCGACAGCGGCGTAGCTGCGCCAGCCCTTGCCCATGGCGTCGGCCAGGTGCCGGACGGGCGCCACCAGCGAGCGGTGCAGCGGTTCGGCGACGACGTCGACCGGCCACCGGGAGCCGGGGGCGAGCCCCGCCAGCGCCGTGATGGAAGTGTGCTCCGGGACGTCGGGATACAGGCGTACGACCTCGGCGTGGGTGACGTCACGCAGCCCCTCCATGTGGCGTTCGAAGTCGATGATGCGGTTGACCGGCTGGACCTCCAGCCGGCCGTCGCCGCGCACCGGCACGCCCCGCAGCTCTCCTTCGGCGGTCGCGGCGGCCTCCAGCAGGGCTCCCAGCCCGACGAAGGTGTGGCGTTCCTGCTCGGGGAAGCAGGCGGCCGCCCGCAGCGACAGGCCCGCCTCGGGCGCGTCGATCCGCCAGACGGTGGGATAGGAGGTGAGCGTGGTCATGGACGTCCAGGACTCGCCCGGGTCGAGGCGCGCCGGCACCTCCTGCCGGGTGCCGTCCGGGGCCACCAGCACCGCGGACGCGGGTCGCCGGGCCACCCGACCGCCGGCGACGTCGGCGGTGCCGGACTGGAAGGCCACCACGTCCCAGCCGTTGTCGAGGTGCAGCGCCACCCAGGTCCGGTCGTGGTCGACCTGCGGGGCGGTGCCGTCCTGCGGCAGCTCGGCCGCGCCGAAGGCCCGCTGGTACAGGGCCAGGCCGGTCATCCGGACCGCCGGATGCCCCGTACGGCTCCACGTGGCGTCGGCCGCCAGACGGGGCACGAGGAAGGTGGAGCGCGTCTCGTCCACGCCGAGCGGCGCCCCCAGGTGCAACGATTCCCGTAGGGCGGGCTTGAGCGCCCTCAGCCGCAGCTCCCAGGTCTCGTGGTCGTCGCGCAGGACGACGTGGTAGGCGCCGTCGGCCGGTGCGGACACCGCTGCGACGCCGCCGAAGTCGAGGTGCAGCCGGTCATCCGCCAGGGTGACCGGGCCGGGCAGCAGGCGGTCGGGGGCGATCGACCGCCCGCCGGAACACGCCTCCCGCACCGCCTCGCCGACCGACGGGTCCCACCCTCTGGACGTGTCGAGGCAGATCAGCTCCACCGCGCCGGCATCGCGCCACGTCTGACCCCGGTACGCCGAGTTCTCGGGCACGCTGTGCGTCCAGCCGCAGCCGTGGGAGAGCAGCGGGCTGCCGTCCGGCCTGGTGGTGCGGTGGACGAGGAAAGTGATCATCAGCCGGTGCCGCTCCCCGCCTTCGCCGCGCAGACCGGCGGCGAACCGCCACGCGTCGTAACCACAGTCGCGGCGCGGGAGGTCGTGCGCGTCCGCCTCGACGACGTCGCCGTACGCACCGCGACGGCTCTCCGCTCCCCCGATCTCGACGTTCGGCTTTCGCGCCACGTGTCCACGCTCCTTCGTTGACGACAGTCCGCAGTCTCTTGGTTGCGGATCGTCATCATGGTGGATGGGGTGCCACACCGGCCACCCAGACGCGTTGGAGGTTGCTGGTTGCCACAACCCGGCGTGCTCGACGTCGTGGGCGCAGTGCCCTCCTGTGGGGCGCGATTCCAGGCTGACGGGCTCACACCGTCAGCGCGACGTTGATGACGACGATGACGGCCAGGATCAGCAGGATCCACGTCCACTTGCTCATGACGACCTCCCCTCAGCGCGCAGGACGATCCGGGCAGGGATGAGGATCGACGCCGCGCCCAGCAACGACGTCGCCCCGACGATCACCAGGTACATCAACGGCGGAACGTACGGCAGCGCCGTACCGGTCAGGCCGTAGCTCACCGTCGCCAGCGGTAGCGCGGCCGCCAGCGTGCCCAGCCCGACGGCGAGCGCCACGACCAGCAACGCCTCGGCGCGCATCATCCGCATGATCTGCCCGTGTGCGGCTCCCGCCAGCCGCATCAGCGCGAACTCCCTGCCTCGCTCGCTCACCGACAGCACGAGGGAGTTGCCGACGGACACGGCGATGTATCCGAAGACGAGCACGAGAGGCAGCGCGCTGGTCAGCAGGCCGGCGGCCTGGTCGCGCTGCGCGGCGGCGGACATGTCGCTCTGGGTCACGCCCGGATGCCGGGCGATCATGGCCGAGATGTCAGCGCCGGGACGCACCCGCAGCAACACAGAGTCGTCCCGGCGAGACGCGGTGTGCTGCAGGATCATGTCACGCGGCAGGGTGAGATCGCCGAACCCGAGCCCGCGCCGGTAGACGGCCACCACGCGGGCGCGCAGGGGTGTGCCGTCGCCGAGCCGGATTCTGATCGTGGAATCCAGCCTCAGTCCGAGCGTCTCTGCGGCGCTGACGCTGACCGCCACCGTTCCCGTCCCGAGCGCATCCAGGCTGCCTTCGGTGACGCCCAGGTCGAGCGCCTGCGCCGAGCCGATTCCCTGTGCCTGGTACTCCAGCGTTTCCGGGCTGTCCAGCATGGTCGTCTCCACGAGGGCGCCCGTACGGGCCACCGGGGTGACGGCCTCGACGCCCGGCCAGGTGCGCGCGTCGGCCGCCACCGCCGGATCCAGCCCGTACGGCCCGCCGCGCAGCACGTGCGTGGCCAGCACGCCTGCCGCCACGTCGCGCTCGGCTCCGGCGGCCGCGGTCGTGGCGGTGCCGAGTTGGATCAGCGCGAACCCGATGGCGAGGATCATCGGCGACACGGCGGACGCCAGGCGGCGCGAGCTTGACAGCGAGTTCGCAGCCGCCAAGTACCCTTCGGCACCGAACCTGCGGCGCAGCAGCGGCCCCAGCAGACGGGCGCCGCCGCGGACCAGTGGCGGTCCGAGTATCACCAGCGAGATGATCATGATGAGTCCGCCCGAGGCGGCCAGCGCCACCCCGAAGATCCCGTGCAGCCAGAGCGGCAGCAGCGCCGCCGCCGTTCCGGTGAGCAGGAGCAGTGTCCCGGCCGCCACGGCTCCCGGCCTCATGCGTGGCTGTTCCAGCGACGCCTCGGCCAGGGCCCGGGCGGGCGGAACGCGCAGCTCGCGGCGGCTGACCGCCCAGGCGGCGAACTGCCCGATCAACACGCAGGCGGCGACCGCGGCCACGTAGGGGATCGGCCCTGAGGACACCGCGAAGTCGGCGGGTACCATCCCGGCCCAGGCCAGCGCCTGTAGGAGCAGCCTGGCGAACATCGCGCCGGGCAGGCCGCCCAGCAGTCCGGCGATCAGCGCCATCACCAGCATCTCGTGCGCGAACATCTTGCTCACCTGGCTCGGCGAGGCACCGACGATACGCAGCAGCGCGGTCTGGCGGCGCCTGCGGTGCGCGGCCAGCGAACGCGTGCCCGTCACCACCATCATGGTGATCAAAACGGTCACGCCGATGAAGGAGCCTGCCATCGCCTGTAGGTCGCCGCGAGCCTGCCCGACGTCACCGAACTCGACGCCACTCCTGGACGAGCCGGTGACGACACGCACCTGTTGGCCTGACAGCGCCTGTTCGATCCGACCTGCCAGGTCGTCGGCGTCCGGCGCGCCCGGCCCGGTCAGGACGCCGATCGCGTCGGCTTGGTGCGGCCTGCCGTACAGCCTGGCGGCCTCGTCCTCGGTGAAGAACACCAGCGGCTGTCGGGCGGCGCCCGCGACCACGCCCACCACGCGGTAGGAGCCGATCTTGGCGTCGGCGGGGATCGTCTCGGAGACGACCACCTCGCCGTCGGCCGCCGGTGGGCGGCCCGAGCGCAGCCGCAGCGGGGCGAGCGCGGCCGAGGCCCAGCCGTGCCCCTGGGCGGCGACGAACTCCTCGCCCACCACGTCCACGGGGAAGCCGACATCGGGGACGGCCGCGCGGACGCCCGGCACCTGGGCGATCCTGTCGGCCAGCGAGCGCGGTACCGGGGCGCGTTCGGGCAGCGGCTTGCCGTCCACAGAGTCGAGGCCACCGACGACGATCGGCGCGGCGGCGTAGCGTTCGGGCGCGACACCGCCGCCGAGGCCTGACGCCAAGATGACGCCGCAGGCGGTGATCAGCGCGGACGCGGCCAGCAGGGCGATGAAGGATCCGGCCAGGCCGCCTTTGTCCGCCTTGACGAGCTGCCAGATCACCAGTCCCCCAGCTTCGTCATGCGCTCGGCCACCAGGTGCGACGACGGCGCGTCGAGTTCCCCGGCCAGGCGGCCGTCGGCGAGGAAGACGACCCGGTGGGCGTAGGAGGCGGCCACCGGGTCGTGGGTCACCATCACCACGGTCTGCCCGCTCTGATCGACCAGTTCGCGCAGCAACTCCAGAACCTGCCGGGCACTGCGGGTGTCGAGCGCGCCGGTCGGCTCGTCCGCGAAGATCACCTCGGGAGTCGTGATCAGCGCACGGGCCAGGGCCACCCGCTGCTGCTGCCCTCCGGACAGCTCGGACGGGCGGTGGGTGAGCCGGTCGGCCATGCCGACCCGGGCCGCCGCCTCGGCCGCATCGCGGCGCTCGACGGGCTTCCCCGCCAGCCGCAGCGGCAGGGTGATGTTGTCGGCCACGTCGAGGGCGGGCAGCAGGTTGTACGCCTGGAAGACGAACCCGAGCCGTTCCCTGCGCAGCGCCGCCAGGCCGCTCTCGTCCAGCTCGCCGACCTCGACACCCGCCAACCTGACCCTGCCGGACGTCGGCCGTTCCAACCCGGCGGCGCACTGCAGCAGCGTGCTCTTGCCCGATCCGGAAGGCCCCATGACCGCCACGAACTCGCCTGCACCCACTTCGCAGGTGACCCCCGCGAGAGCGTCCACCCTGCCGTAGGTCTTGCGTAGTTCTTCAACCTGAATCACGGACGAAAACGTACGTTCGGCCGCGTGGATGCCGATATCCCATCGATGGGTGAACCAAGGGTGGTGCTGGCACCACCCTGACATCGCAGTCCGCGATATCCAGCACAATGTCGGTCGTGGACGTCCGCACGCGCTTTCTCGCCTCCTGCAGGGCGGTCCGCTACCTGGTCACCGACCTGGCCATGGGACTGCTCGCGCTGATCACATTCGCCGCGGTCATGGTGGCCGCCGCGCTCATCCCGACCGGCGTTGGGCTGGCCGTCGTGCCGTCGCTGACGTCCTGGACGCGCAAGCTGGCCTCCAGGCAACGGCACAGGGCCGCCGCGCTGCTCGGCACCCCGGTGCCCGAGCGGTACCAGCCGCTGGAGGGGGCGCTGTCGCGGCGAATACGCACCGCGCTGTCGGACCCGGCGGTCTATCGCGACGTCTCCTGGCTGTTCGTGCACGGAGTGGCAGGAACGGCGGCCGGATATCTCGCGCTGGCCCTACCGCTGTTCGCTGTCAACGCCTTCACCGTGCCGCTGTGGTGGCAGGTGGTGCCGGGCACATCTCTGCTCGGCTACTCCATCGACTCCTGGCCCGCCGCACTGAGCGGGATCGTCATCGGGCTCGGCTATGCGCTGCTCAGCCTTCTTGTGCCGGTACCGCTGGCGAAGGTGACCGCGCGGCTCAGCCGCGTCCTGCTCCGCCCGCCGAAGCGGGCCCAGCTGGCCGCTGTGAGCGCCGCCCGCGCCGCCGCGCTGGAGGCGCACGAACTGGAGCTCAAACGCATTGAACGGGACCTGCACGACGAGACGCAGAACCGCCTGGTCGCCGTGCTCATGAACCTCGGCATGCTGGAACGCGCGCTGGCCGAGGCCCCCGAGCCCGCCCAGCGGCTGGCGGTACGCGCGCATGAAGCGGCCTCCGACGCGCTGACCAACCTGCGCAAGGTGGTGCGGACCATCCACCCGCCCGTCCTGACCGAGCGCGGCCTCGACGGCGCCATCGCGGCGCTGGCCGCGAGTTCTCCCGTCCCCTGCGCCATCGCGGTCGACGACTTCCCGCGGCTGCCGGCCGCGGTGGAAACCGCCGCGTACTTCGCCGTCGCCGAGGCGCTGACCAACCTCGCCAAACACAGTGGCGCCGCCTCCGCCCGCGTGCGCCTCAGGACCGAGGCCGAGTTCCTGGTGGTCGAGGTCGAGGATGATGGTCGCGGCGGTGCCGGCGCCAGACCGGGCGGCGGGCTGGCGGGAATCGACCGGCGCGTGGCCGCTCTGGGTGGCCGTACGATGCTGACCAGCCCGCCGAACGGGCCGACCGTGGTGAAAGTGGAGCTGCCGTGCGGGTTGTGATCGCCGAGGACGACGCGTTGCTGCGCGAGGGCCTGGCCATGCTCCTGGCCAGCGAGGACATCGAGGTGGCCGCGGCCGTCGACAACGCCGCAGACCTGCTCGAGGCCGTCGCCGAACACGCACCGGACGCCCTCCTGGTCGACGTGCGGCTGCCGCCGGACTTTCGCGACGAGGGGCTGCGCGCCGCAGTCGAAGCCAGGACCAGGGTGCCGGGTCTACCGATCCTGGTGCTGTCGTCGTACGTGGAGGACAGCTCCGCCGCCGAGCTCCTTCAGGACGGCGCCGGCGGGGTCGGCTACCTGCTCAAGCAGCGTGTCGGAAAGGTGAACGAGTTCGTCGACGCCCTGCGCAGGGTGGCAGGCGGCGGCACCGTCATCGACCCCGAGGTCATCGCCCAACTCCTGGTACGGCGCCGCGCGAACGACCCGCTGCACCGGCTGACGCCTCGCGAACGGGAAGTGCTGGGGCTGATGGCCGAGGGCCACTCCAACACGGGTATCGCCGAGCGACTGGTCGTCAGCGACGGCGCGGTCAACAAATACATCAGGAACATCTTCAGCAAGCTGGACCTGCCACCCTCTGAGAGCGGCCACCGCAGGGTGCTGGCCGTGCTCGCCTATCTCAAGGCCTGACTGGGAATCCAACCGGCTTCGCCCGCGTCGCGGACGCCAAGTTCATGCCAACCCGGTCCCGTAGCATCGACGGCCATGTCGTATCCGCCCCAAGGACCAGGAGGCCCCGGCGACCCGATGCACGGCCCCGCGGGACCGGAGTGGGGAGGGCCGGGCCAGGGCCCGCCGCACCCCGCACAGCGCGGTGGTCCCGGCGGGCCCGGAGACTCCGGCCGAGGCTGGGCCGGTGCTCCTGGACCGGGCGGTCCCGGAGCAGGCTGGGCGGGCGGTCCCGGGCGTGCCGGTGGTCAGGGACCGGCGAGTGGGCCGACGCGTGGTACCCGGCCGGGCATCCTGATCGCCTGGATCCTCGCCCTCGTCCTGCTCGGCGGCGGTGGCGCCGGCGCCTTCGCATTGCTGTCCTCCGACGGCGAGGACGGCGAGCAGACGGTAGGGACCACCTCCGAAACCAAGCGGGCGGCCGCCAAGCTGGCTTCGTTCAAGGGCGCGGACCTCTGCTCGATCTTCCCCTCCGGCCTCCTGAAGAAGCTCGTGCGCAACGCGCAGGAAAACCCTGCGGACGACACTTCCACGATGTCGTCCACCGAAAGCACCTGTACCTGGGAGTCGGGCGAGCAGCCGCAGGGCAAGGTCGAGCAGAAACGCGACCTTGAAGTGATCGTGACCACGTACGAGAAGACCCGAAAGGGCTTCGACGCGAAACAACACTTCGCCATCAAAAAGGAGAACGTCCAGGCAATGCTGAGCGCTCCGCCTGCGGGGTCCAGGTTCGGCAAGCTGGCCGGCGTTCCCGGCCTCGGTGAGGCGTCGTACGCGTTCACGTCCGTGAGCACGGCTACACGGACGAAAGGCGTGGACGCCGAGATAACTTTTCTGCTGTCCGGGGCCCTGGTAACCGTCGCCTACGGTGGATACGACAGCCTGCCCGGCCTGAACGGCGGCTACGAACAGCTTTCCGAATCGCAGGTGATGAGCTCCGCGCAGGACGCGGCGAAAGCATTGTCCGCCGCCCTGCTCAAGGGCGACGTCCAGCGCGACGACAGGAACGGCGAGGTCACCCGGATAACCGCCGCCTCCAAAGGCCAGGACGTGTGCAACGCGCTCCCCGAGCAGACCGTGCGGAAATACGTCGGCAAGGCCCGGACGAGCGGCCGCAACAAGGACAACCCCGGCGAACGCTGGGCGACGTGCAGTTGGAGCAGCATCTTCGAACCTGACGGCAGCGGCGAGACCACGTACGACTTGGTGAACCTACGGGTGCACGTCACGACCATGAAGGAAGGAGCAGCCGCGGCCCGCGCCACGTTCCAGCAGAAGAAGAAGGCCGCCGCGGCCGTATCCGCCGGTGCGTCCCAGGAGCAGTTGGCGAAGGAGAGCAGGCCGATCACGCTGACCGGCATCGGCGAGGAGGCCTTCGCGCAGCTCAGAACCGACACACAGATCGTCAACAGGCGCGAGGGAACCATCGTCTACCGCGTGGGCGGCCAGGTCGTCGAGGTGACGTTCGGCGGCCTGTCCACCGTGGCCACGACCACAGGCCCCGACTCCGACACCACCGCGCTCGGCGTGGAGCGGGTGCTGACTCCGCTCAAGGACGTTGCCAAGCAGTTGGCCTCCCGCACCACCGGGAAGTGAGACGGCGCCCTCACGCAGGCCCACCACCGTACGGACCGCCGGGGATGCCGCCTCACGGGCCGTACCCGATGCGGCGCTTGCGGCCATTACCCGGGTCCAGCCCGGTGGATCGTGGCCGGCCGAACGCCACGAGAGGCCGTTTCCGCTGGTGAAAGACCTCTCCTAGTGGCCGCGGATGGCGGCTCTGTCACGAAGGGCAACGTGGTTCTCCATCACCTTTTCCGGGGCTAGACTGATTGTCAGCAGAGCTGATGATTTGTGGAGCTGACATGATTCTGATCACCGGCGGACTGGGCTTCATCGGGACGCACACCACGCGGGCGCTGCTCGACCTGGGCGAGTCCTGCCTGCTCGTCCAGCGCCGCGCCCCCGTGGCGCCCGAGTTGCTCGCCGACGACCGCGTCGTCGTCGAGCAACTCGACCTCACCGACGAGACGGCCCTCCTCGCGCTCGGCGAGCGTCACAAGATCACCGGCATCGTGCACCTCGCCGGCTCCGTCCCCTGGCCACTGGGGGCGTACCAGCCCCTGGAGGGTGCGGACAAGGCCGTGCGCAGCCTCCTGAACGTCTTCCGCGCCGCGAGTGAGTGGCAGGTGACGCGGCTCGGGCTGGCCAGCACGATCGGCGTGTACGGCGGCGTCGCCCGCGAAGGCGCGCTCAAGGAGGACGTGCCGCTGCCGATGACGTCCCCTCACCCGATCCCGGCGTTCAAGAAGATCGGCGAACTGCTCGGCGACCACCTGGCCGGCGCCCTGGGGCTCGACGTGGTGAACTACCGCATCGCCGCCATCTGGGGCCCGCTCGGCCACCCCCACTCGCCGTTCTTCGCCGCGCCCCAACTCGTGCACGCCGCCGCCCGCGGCGCCGTCCCCGACCTGTCGGCGCTGCGGGCCGGTGCGCACGCGGGCGACGGGATCGACCTGTGCTACGTGAAGGACTGCGGCCGGGCCATCGCCCTGCTCCAACTGTCGGACCGGCTGGCCCATCGCACCTACAACGTGTCCTCGGGCAGGCTGACGACCAACGCAGAGGTCGTCGCGGCGATCCGGAAGCTCGTCCCCGACGCCCGCGTCGACCTCCCCGAGGGCCGCGACTCCGCCGCGCCCGGCATCTGGCTCGACACCACCCGACTGCGCGAGGACACCGGCTTCGAGCCCGAGTACGACACCGAGCGGGCGGTCGCCGACTACCTGGCCTGGCTGCGCGCCGGAAACGAGCGCTAGAAGGCAGGAAACCCGGGACCCAACCCTGACCTGAGGACGCTGCACCGGCGGCAGGGCACGGTGGTGGATTCCGGAGCGAGGGGGCGGAATGGGATGATGAGCCTGCCATGACCGCTTCCCTGCCATTTCGCCTAGCCCGCGCCGCGGTGTTCGCCGTGGTGTGCCTGGCTTTGAGTGTGCTGGCGCACCTCCTGGGCGGGGGGTCGGTCGCGGGGCCGGTGATGGTCGGAGGACTGCTGCTGGCGTTCGGGGCGGCGGCTGCCGTCTCAGGGCGCGAGCGCCCGCTGGCGGTGATCTTGCCGCTGCTGGCAGGAATGCAGGCGGTGCTGCACGCGCTGTTCTCCCTCAGCCACGCTCCTGCCGCACACGCGGCGCTCGGCCACGCCCACGAAGGGCTGGCGACCAGCGCCGGCATGCTCGTCGCGCATGCCGGGGCAGCAGGGCTGATCGCCCTGTGGCTGGCCCGTGGCGAGGCCGCCCTGTGGGGGCTGCTGCACCGGATGGCCGCGCGGCTGTGCCGGGTACTGGTGGCCTTCCTGTACCCGGTCCACGAGCCGGTCGCCGTGGTGACGGCGTCCGAGCCGGGCCGGCTGCGCTCGGTAGCACTGGCGCACGCCGCGCCCCGGCGCGGCCCACCGTCCACGCAGGTCCTCGCGTTCTCCAGCTGATCTCTGCGGTGAGGCTGGAGGCCGTCACCATGCCCGGCCCCGGCCGGGCCCGTGCGGCCGCCGTCGTCGCGGCCGCGTCAAGCGACCCTGCGTGATCCGCCTACGGCACGGTGGCAACGCCACCGGCCGCCGAGGCCTGCCGTGAAAGGCCCCACCATGTACTCTCCGCGTCCGCGTACCCTCCTCCTTCCCGCCGCGGCGCTCGCCGCCGCTGTGCTCGTGTCCGGCTGCGGCGGCCAGGACTCGACCTCGGCCACCACGTCCGCCTCGCCGTCGCGCGCGGCCGCCGCGGCGCCTGCCTCGACCCCCTTGACCATCACCGACCCCTGGGTCAAGACCAGCGAGAAGGGCATGACCGCCGCCTTCGGCACCCTGGTCAACAACACCGACACCGAACTGACGGTCGTCTCCGGAGCCTCGCCGTTGTCTCCCAAGGTCGAGCTGCATGAGGTGGTGGACTCCGGCGGCAAGATGGTGATGCGCCCCAAGAAGGGCGGCTTCGTCGTCCCCGCCCACGGCTCCCACCAGCTGGCGCCCGGTAGCGACCACATCATGCTGATCGGCATCACCGGGAAGGTGGAGCCCGGTGCCGAGGTGCCCTTCACCCTGACTCTCGCCAATGGCGGCACCGTCCAGTTCACCGCGATCGGGAAGGAGTTCGCCGGGGGCAAGGAGGACTACCGGCCCGGCAAGAGCGGTATGGACATGGGCGGCGAGGACAAGAGCTGATGGATGCTCACACCGGCAGCAGACCTCGCCTGACCCGGCGGGGCCTGCTGGCCTCAAGCGCCGCCGCGGCAGCCGGCGTCCTGGCGACACGCCAAGCCGCACCGGCCGACGCGCAGGCGGCTCCACCGGTTCAGGTGGACGGCTCAGCCGTGGAGCCCTTCCACGGCCCGCACCAAGCCGGGATCGCCACCACCCCACAGGCCCACGCCGTCTTCGTCGGCCTGGACCTGCGTAGCGGCGTCGGCCGTGAGGCGGTGGCCCGGATGATGCGGCTGCTGAGCGATGACGCCCGCCGCCTGAGTCAGGGCAGTGCCGCCCTGGCCGACACCGAACCGGAACTGGCGGTGCTGCCCGCCCGGCTGACCGTCACCTTCGGATTCGGCCCCGGCCTGTTCGCCGCGACCGGCCTGGCAGATTCGCGCCCTGCATCGGTGGAACCTCTCCCACGCTTCGCCATCGACAAACTGCAGCCACGCTGGAACGGCGGCGACGTGCTGGTGCAGATCTGCGCCGATGACCCGCTGACCGTTGCCCACGCCCTCCGCATGATCATCAAGGACGCCCGCGCCTTCACCCGCGTCCGGTGGATCCAGCGCGGATTCCGGCGCGCCGCCGGCGTCCAGGCCCCCGGACTGACCCAGCGCAACATCATGGGCCAGCTCGACGGGACCGCGAACCCCGTCCCCGGCACTCCGACCTTCGACCGCGCGGTGTGGGCCGGCAACGACGCGCCGACCTGGCTGCACGGCGGGACCACACTGGTGCTACGGCGTATCCAGGCCGAGCTGGAGACCTGGGACGCAGCCGACCGGGTCGCCAAGGAGTTCACCATCGGCCGCCGCCTGGACACCGGCGCCCCGCTGACCGGAACCGCCGAACACGACCCTCCCGACTTCGCCAAACTGACGGGGGTCGGGTTCCCCGTCATCTCCGAATACGCGCACATCAGGCGCGCGCACAGCACCGACCCGGGCAAGGGAATCTTCCGCCGCGTCTACAACTACGACGAAGGCCTGACCGCAGCCGGGCACGCCGACAGCGGTCTGCTCTTCGCCTCCTACCAGGCCGATATCACCGCCCAGTTCCTGCCCATTCAGCGGCGGCTGGCCGAGGCCGACCTGCTCAACGAATGGACCACGCCGATCGGCTCGGCCGTGTTCGCCATCCCGCCAGGCTGCCCGCCCGGCGGCTGGATCGGACAGAGCCTGCTGACATGATCCGCTCCTTCCGCGCTGACCCGCTCGTGCTCACCTGTCGGTCCAGGCCGGCTTCAGGCCGCTCGGGCCCGGTCCTGACCACCGGCACACCGAAACCGGATCTCACCGAAGAAGAAGGGCCTCGCGCGCCTCGGAATCGGGGAACCAACCCTGGCGACGGGCCTGCGGCTGCAGGAGTTCAGCTCGCTGCTCATCTACGAGATCCCGCCCCTGCCGGTCCGGGCGACGCGGGCACCGATCCCGTCCCCGGTCCCGGCGGGGTGACCAAGGGACGCAGGTTCCGCATCACCTGGATCTCCTACGAGGCGCTCGCCGCGGTCCATCACTACCTGGAGCTGGACCGGCCCGCCATGGTCGACGGCTTCGGGAGTCCCGGGCCATCACATCACGCTGACCTGGGCTCCTCACATCCGCAGCCCCTTATATACGCCGCCCCAAGTAGGGTGTCGCAGTGGATCTGGCCATCATCCGGCGCGGCATCGACGCTCTCCGTGAGTACGACACGAACTTCGAACTCTTCGGCGCCGACGAGCACCGCTACCAGTTCATGCCGCCGCTCGACAAGGCCGCGTTGGAGGCCGTTGAGGCGCGGACCGGGGTGCGCTTTCCGGCCGACTACCGCACATTCTTGACACGGCTCGGCAACGGCGGCGCCGGTCCGTACTACGGGGTTCACGGGCTGCGGCCGGACGGCGCCTGGGCGCGGTTCCACCCGTTCCCGTTCATGGAGGAGTGGGAGCCGCCCGACTCGGACGACGAGGACTACGACGACGTCATGGAAGCCGCGTTCGAGGGGCTGCTGCCGGTCGCCGAGCACGGCTGCGGCTACCGCTCTCACCTCGTCGTCAACGGCCCCGCCGCAGGCCAGGTCTGGGGCGACTGGACGTGCGTCGGTGAAGTGCTTGCCCCCCAGGCCGAGTCGTTCGGCGCGTGGTACCACGGCTGGCTTGAGCGCTCGCTGCGAGAGGTGCTAGGGGACCGGATCAAAGCCACCGTGCACGACGAGACCGGCTGGAGCATTGACCGGCGGCTGCTTAGCCTCTTCCCACAGCCGCCCGCCGGTGGCGACGAAAAGCCGCAGGTAAGGGTCCTACGGCTGCTCATGCGGGCCTACCCCGCCCTCTACGAACACCGCCACGACGACGCGCGCGACCTCCTCGCCCAAGCCCGCGCGGTTGGCGCTCCGGCGGACTACGAGGTGCGCATCGCGCTCGCGGAGGCCGTGCTCTTGCGCGAGGAAGGCAGGGTCGCCGACGCCCTTACCCTCGTGGAACACACGATCCCGCGGTGCGGCTGGCCCTTCGACAGCGCGCGGCTGCGCCGCCTGCGAGTCGAGCTGCTCCTGATGCAGAGCCGGCTGGACGACGCGCGTGCGGCGACCGAGGAGCACATCGCGTACTGCCCCGACGACGACTTCGGCTACGTACGCCGCGCCCTCCTGCGGCTGCTGACCGGCAACCCCTCGGCCGCCGAGGAAGTCCTGCGCGCCGACGCCCCGCTCGGGAGAGGACTCGGATCGAAAAGCTACCTGTATCGCGCCGACCGCGCCCCGACCGCACTACGGCTCCGCGCCCGGCGCATCGCCTGGGAGTGCCACCGCTGGGGATACCCCACCGACGCGCCCCGCTTCGACGCGATCGCCACCAGCTAATCGAGCTCAACGATAATCCCCAGGCCGTGGGCTCCCTGGTGTCATCCTCGGCGAGGACGAGGTAGACGATCCACCGCCGCCCTCGCCGAGCAAAACCCCGGCCGCCACAGCGGAGGTATCCGCAGCGAGCGCGTTCTCCAGCCCGACCCGGTTCTTGCGTGTCGGGCCGGAGAACCCCTTGTCGATGAAGATCCGCTCGCGCGGGACGCCGAGCTTCAGTAGTTGATCGGTCTGGAGCTCGACATCCTGTTGGTCGGTGGAACAGCGGCAGTATCCCGCGCGGAACGGTTCGCCTGTCCTGCTCCCGACGCTGTCCCAAACCCCCAAAGAGTGGCTGTGAGCTAGATCACAGTTGAGGTTGACCATGGGTCAGGGTGGAAGCTCCTCGCAGCGGCACGACGCCGACCGGACAAAACAGATTTGAAGGAGCAAACCACCATGTCCATCGCCCTTTCCGACCAGGACAAGAGCACCCTGCGGACCGCCGCGTACGGCGCCTTGTCGCTGATGGCCGCCGCCACCGGCTCGCCCCACAAGGCCGCCACGAATGCCTCCATCGCCCTGACGTCGGCGACCGGTCTGGTCGGGCACGTGCTCGCCGCGAAGGCCAAGGACATCGAACTGACGGGCAAGACCGTCGCCGAACTCGCCGACCGGGTACTGCCGGCCCTGACCGCAGCCATGGAGCTGCTCGACAAGCAAGCTCCGGCAGAAGCCGACAACTTCCGCAGCACCATCCTCCTCGCCGTCGCAGCCGCCCAGGTCCACCCGGGCAAGCCCAGCACCATCGCAGCCGAGATGGCCCGCAAGATCACCGCCGCCCTCGACGCCGCCGGGGCGGCCACTGCGGACAGCGGGGCTGCCGGGCAGGATCGCCCGGAGCTGCAGAAGGCGATCGAGGAGATCGTCGATTCCGGTTTCGTCGGGGTGTCGCTGCGCGTGCACGATGAGCGGGGCGAGTGGGTCGGCAGCGCCGGGGCGGCCGAGCTGGGCGGGGCCGCGAAGCCGCCGACGAACGGGCATGTCCGGATCGGCAGCAGCACCAAGACCTTCACCGCGACCCTGGTGCTGCAGCTGGTGGCCGAGGGCAAGGTCGGGCTGGACACCCCGGCGGCCGACTACCTGCCCGAGTTCGGGCTGGACGAGCGGATCACGGTGCGGATGCTGTTGCAGCACACCAGCGGGCTGTTCAACTTCAGCGGCGAGGTCTACGACGACGGGACGGTCGTGCTGGGGATCCCCATCCCCTACAGCACCACGGGCAAGGAGTGGATGGACAACCGGTTCAAGACCTACCGGCCGCAGGAACTGGTGGAGCTGGCGTTGTCCAAGCCGGCGCGGTTCGAGCCGGGGACGGGCTGGAGCTATTCCAACACCAATTACGTGCTGGCCAAGCTGCTGATCGAGAAGGTCACCGGCCGTTCGGTCGCCGAGGAGATGCGCCGGCTGATCCTGGGGCCGCTCGGGCTGTCGGGCACCGTGGTGCCGGACGCCTCGCCGGAGATCCCCGAGCCGCACGCCCACGCCTACTACCGGTACGAGGACGCCGGCGAGCAGAAGACGATCGACATCACCCGCCAGAACCCCTCCTGGATCTCCAGCGGCGGCGACATGATCTCGACCACCCAGGACCTGCACACGTTCATCTCCGCGCTGCTGGGCGGCAAGCTCCTGCCGGCCCCGCTGCTGGCCGAGATGTGCACCCCGCACCCGACGGGCATCCCGAACATGGACTACGGCCTGGGAGTGTTCGTGGTGAAAACGGACGGCGGCGGCACCGTCATCTCCCACAACGGCGCCGCCGTGGGCCACGCGGCGCTGATGTACGGCACACCCGACGGCAGCAAGACCCTGACCGCCGCGCTGAACTGCGTGGACGACGCCGACCTGGCCATCGCAACAGCATTCCAGAACGCCCAACAAAGACTCGTCAACGAGGTGTTCTGCGGTGGGCAGGCCGATCCGGCTCAGCCGACGGACTGAGCACCTGTGACCCGTACGTCTCGAGGGGCTCCGGTCGTGCATCAGGTAGCACGCGAACCGGGCCACGTCGAGCTCAACGGGCTCGGCGTGGCCCGTCCATATGCTCGGCTGTGGTGTGCGTAGTCGCCGAGTTCGAGCACAAGGCAGGCTGAGCATATGAGGAACGGAGTCACGATCGGGCAGGCGGCGGCATTCGTCGGCGTCACGGTGAAGACGGTGCGGCACTACCACAAGCTCGGCCTGGTCGAAGAGCCGGAACGCGACAGCTCCGGCTACCGGCGGTACGGATCGGCCGATCTGTTGCGGCTGGTGCAGGTCCGGACGCTGGCCGCCGCCGGGGTGCCGCTGGCCGAGATCCGGCCCCTGCTCGACGCCGATGCCGCGCTGTTCGCCACCGCGCTCGCCGACGTCTCGCGGCAGCTCACCGAACGGATCGAGGAGTTGATCGCGCGGCGTGACACGCTGCATCGGCTCGCCGATGGTGACCGGGCTCTGCTGCCCGACCGCGCTGTGGCGCTGCTGGAGCGGATGCTCGGCCTCGGATTCCCCGCGGACGAGGTGGCGGCCACCAGGGAGGGCTGGGTGCTGGCCAGGGCCCTGGTCCCAGAAGGCTTCGACGACTATCTCACCGATTTCGAGCACGCCCTCGAAGACACCCGGCTCGTCGCCTTGTTCAAGCGTGTAGCCGAAGCCGTGGCCTGGGAACCGGACGACCCCCGCATCGCCGAGCTCGCCACCGCCGCGGCCGACCACTACCTCGCCAACCCCGCACTGCTGAAGACCGTGACCGGCCTGCAAGCCCGCACCGAGGCCGCGACCCGGTACACGCTGATCGCCCACCACGGCGAAGAGCAGAGGCCGGCCGCGGCGCGGCTGGCCGCCCTTTTCGAGGCCGAACTCCGCGCCGCCGGCGTCCATATCCCCAGACCAGACTCCCATTGACCGCGCCGCGTTCCGGTCCTTCGGCCCGGCGACCGGCCACGGGCCCGCCCACAGACATGGTAATTACTCTCGGCATGGAGTTCTTCTGTTACCACCGCGATCGGCCTGGCTCCGCGGCGCTGCGAGACGAGCTGTTGGAAGCGCACTGGTCCTACATGGACCGGTACGCGGCAGAGATGATCGCCCGCGGCCCGACCTTCGACCGCGACAGCGGCACGGTCTCCGGCAGCGTACACATCGTCGACCTGCCAGATCTCCCCACTGCGCGTGCGTTCGTCTTCGACGAGCCCAACTACCAGGCCGGTGCGTACCGGGACGTGCTGTTGCGCCGGTGGCGCAACGTGCTGGGGCGCACCATGTGGGATTTCCCCGGTGACCGGGACGGTGGCAACCGGTATCTCGTGCTGGGCCTCGGCTCGGGGCAGGCAGCCGACCTTGCCCCACCACCCGACCGGGACGAGCTGATCGCGTATGGGCCGCTGCTGTCCGACGACGGCACCACCTGGCTGGGCACGGCGGCACTGGTCCGGGCGCCGGACCCGGATACGGCACGCGCGGTCCTGACTCCGGACCTGTACGCCGACATCGAGGTCCACGACTGGGACTTCGGAGGGCGGCGGTAAAGAGCCGTGACCGTCGCCGAAGCGGGGCCAGAACTCGCGCGAAGAGAACCTGAGGCCAGTTCTTGCCCTTGAAGTCACCTACCGCCGCGATGGCGCTTGGCTATGACGAATCTCCTCCGGGCGCGAAGCGGGCGGCCAGGCCGTGGAGGATGCACTCGAGTCCGGCGTCGAACTCGTCGTCGCGGGCGGCGCTCACGTTCTGGTTTCGCTGGGCGGCGTACAGCTTTCGCAGCCGCGGGTAGTCCTGTGCGGCTTGTTCGGCGGCCGGCCACAGGCTTTCGGCCCATTCCTGCTCGCTTTGGCCGCTGCGGGCGAGTCTGGTCAACCATGCGGCCTCACTGGTCGACACCCCGACGACGTACGCCACGACCGTGTTCAGGGCCCGATCGGCCGCTTCCAGGGTGAAGCCCCCCTGCTCGAACACGGCGAGGATGGCCTCGTTCTGCCGCATCACGTTCGGCCCAAGATAGGCCACGCCGGCCTCGCCCTGCACGGAGACGATCCAGGGGTGGCGCAGGAGCGCGGCCCGCATGCTGTGGGCGCAGCGGGTGATGGCCGCGCGCCAGCCCGCCGGATCGTCGGCGGCCGGCACCTCGACCTCGCCGTAGACCTCGTCAACGACCAGTTCGATCAGTTCGTCCTTGTTGGCCACGTGCGTGTACATCGAGGTGGCTCCGACGTTCAGGCGGGTGCCGAGCTTACGCATGCTCAGGGCGTCGATGCCCTCGGCGTCCAGCAGTTCGAGCGCCGCGGACACGATCTGCTCCCGGCTCAGCGGCGGCTGCTCACGCCGGGGCCGCTGCGGGCGGGCCCACACCGACGGGTACGGCTGATTGTCGGCCGGCATGCGTTCTCCTTCACGACGAACCTCGCCGAACAGTGTACGGCTTGCGAACGATATACGGTCTCCGTACAGTGTGCGGAGCGCCGCACAGTGTGCGGCTCGTTCGCGAAAAGGAGAGCTGTCTTCATGCCGTCATCGCCATTCGACGCCGATCGCTGGCAGGCCAGGCTTGATGAGCTGCGCGCCGCCCATCACGTACCGGGGGCCGCCCTGGCGGTGCTGACCGGCGGGAGAATCCATGAGCTGGCCAGTGGCGTGCTGCACCGAGGGACCGGCGTGGAGATGACCACGGACTCGGTGTTTCAGTCCGGTTCGATCGCCAAGGTGTACACGGCGACGCTGGTGATGCAGCTCGTCGACTCCGGTGCGCTGCGGCTTGACAGCAAGGTCGTCGACGTGCTGCCGGGCTTCGCGGTCGCCGATGACGAGGTCACGAAGAGCGTGACGATCGGGCAACTGCTCAGCCATACCAGCGGGATCGCCGGGGACTTCACCCACGACACCGGTCGCGGTGATGACTGCCTCGCCCGTTACGTGGAGGCGTGCGCGAACGTGGGTCAGGACTGTCCGCCGGGAACCGTCGTTTCCTACTGCAGTACCGGGTACGCGATTCTCGGCCGAATCGTGGAGGTGATCACCGGTCAGACCTGGGACGACGCGTTGCGCGACCGGTTGCTGGCGCCGCTTGGTCTCGAGCATTCGATGACCTTGCCGGAGGAGGCGCTGCGGTTCCGGGTGGCGATGAGCCATCTCGGCGAGCTGGGAAACGACCCGGAGCCGGCGCCCGTGTGGGACATGTTGCCGCGCTCGGCCGGGCCGTACGGTCGCGTCCTCGTCACTGCCGCCGACGTCGTCCGCTTCGCGCGGATGCATCTCGACGGCGGTACCGCGCCCGACGGCAGGCGCGTGCTGTCCGCCGAGTCGGCGGCGACGATGCGGCGACGCGTGGTCGACTGCCTGGACGGATGGTCGTTCATGGCGGACGGATGGGGCCACGGGTGGGCGCTGTACGACTGGGACGGTGTCGCAGGCTACGGCCACGACGGCGCGGTACTCGGGCAGTTCTCGTACCTGCGTGTCGTGCCTGGCAGCGGCGTCGTCGCCGCGCTGCTGACCAATGGCGGCGGCGCGACCGGTCTGTTCGTCGACCTGTTCCAGGAGCTGCTCGGTGAGCTCGCCGGGGTGCGGATGCCCGACGCCTTCGCTCCCGCCGCGGAACCGCGGCCGGTCGATGTCGCCGCGCTCGCGGGCACGTATGAACGCGAAGGCGTGCGCATCACGCTCGACGAGCGGGACGGTGTGCCGCGTCTGCGGTTGCAGCTGACCGGCGGGATGGCAGAGTACTCACCGCCGATCGAGAGCGACCTGGTGCCGGTGTCCGACACGGTGCTCGCCATGCCGGGTATCGGCCCCGTCAGCGCGCCGTGGCTGCCACTGGTGTTCGGGACGCTTCCAGATGGCACGCCTTACGTCTATTTCGGCATGCGGGCGACACCGAAGATCGCCTGAAGGAGGCGCAGCCCTTAACCAGGCGGGGACCCTTGTGCTGGTGGCATCCTGCGGCCATCGTGCTCATTCTCGCCGCGGCCGCATCGGCACAGGTTGCCGCTTGCTGCCGGCCGCCGGGACGTCTACCGTCCCCAGCTCGACTGTTTCTGATTGGTTGCTTTCTGGTCTGCCATAAGCGGACTTATTGGTCGCTGGTCGGCTGCGCCCCTACTGTTCGGCCATGAAGACAACGTTGATCACAGGCGGAGCGAGTGGCATCGGATTGGCGCTCGCCAAGCGGCTGGTCGCCGACGGGCAGGCGGTCGCCGTCACCGGCCGCGATGAGGCCAGACTCGCCCAGGTGCCTGGCGTGTTACGGCTGCCCGGGGACACCACCGACTATGACGCCGTACGGGATGCCGTGGCGGCGACTGTCAAGGAGTACGGCAGGCTCGACCACGTTGTCGCCAACGCCGGTTTCTCCACTCATGGCCCGCTCACCGAGAGCTCCCCGGACCGGTTGCGCGACATGGTCCTCACCAACGTGCTCGGCCCTGCCCTGCTCGTGAAGGCCGCGTTGCCCGCGCTGCGCGAGACCCGCGGCCGGATCGTGCTGGTCGGCAGCGTCGCCGGGTTCATCCACTCGCCAGGCAACATGTACTCGGTGACGAAGTGGGCGGTGACCGCACTCGCCGAGAACACCCGCATGCTCGTGACCGGCGACGGCGTCGGCGTGACGCTGATCGCGCCCGGCCGCGTCGACACTTCGTTCTGGCCGGAGGGCCGCCCCGCCGGGCCGCTGCTCAGCGCGGACAACATCGCCGACGCCATCGCCTGGGCGCTGGCCCAGCCCGAAGGCGTGGACGTCAACACGGTGGTCGTGCGCCCCACCGGCCAGCCCACCTGATGCCCGCCTCCTACTCCCGCTTCTCCGGCGGCAACATCGGCAGGCTGGCCGGACTGAGCGACGGCGTGTTCGCCATCGCCATGACACTGCTGGTCTTGGAGTTGCACGCGCCGGTGGTCGAGGCCATACACCACCAGAGCCCCATCTGGGAGAGCGGCGCCCTCGACGCGGAGCAGGCGCTGTGGCAGGCGCTGGTGCTGCTCGCGCCGAAACTGCTCGCCTACTTCATGAGCTTTCTGACTCTCGGCATCTTCTGGGTGGGGCAGCAGACGCAGCTCAACCAGTTCGAGCGGGTCAACCGACATCTGACGTGGATCCACCTTGCGTTCCTGGCCTCGGTCTCGCTCATGCCGTTCTCCACAGCGCTGCTCGGCGAGTACATCGACTACCGGCTCGCACTGGCCGTCTACTGGCTGAACCTGCTGCTGCTCGGTCTGATGCTGTTGGCCAGCATCACGTACGGGCATCGGGCCGGGCTGCTGAAGGCGGACGTGGACCACCACATACGCCTGGCGCACCGGCGTCGGATCGTCATCTACCAGGTGCTGTACGCGGTGGCCGTGGCGCTGTCGGCGATCAACACGTATGTCAGCATCCTGCTGATCGTCCTGCTCCAGCTGAACTCCGCGATCGCGCCCAGGATCTGGCGGCTCAGCAGCTTCTGACGTGGTGGGCTCCAGGCGACGCACTCGCCAGGGCGGCGTCCACATGGGCGATGAAGGGAAAGGGGAGTACCCGCTCCTTTCCACTCTTAACGTATAGCGCACCGGGGGGCTTGCGGCAAGACCCGGGTCGTGCCGCAGAATCGTCGGCCGAGGCCAGAACCTGCGCCTTGCTGCGCGCAATGGTCGCAAGTGACCTCAGATCGGAGCCGATGCCATGAACCCGCTGACTACCAGCGCGTTTGACCTTCCCGACCACCTCTCCCCCAAGGCCGACCCGACGTTGATCGCCGGCGACGAGCAGCACTTCGCGGCCATCGCGGAGAGCCTCGAGCAGTCGATCGCCGAACTGTCCGACCGCCTCGACGCCGAGCGCAAGGCGCCCGGCGGCATAGGCCGGCAGGCGATGGACCGGGACATGGAGATCCACCGGCTGACCGCTCGCCTGCGCGCACTGCGTCGCTTCGGTCTGGACCTGTGCCTCGGACACATGGTCAGCGCAGACAACCCCGAGCCCGTGTACGTCGGACGACTTGGCCTTACGGACAGCGCGGGTCGTCGGCTGCTGCTCGACTGGCGCTCCCCCGCGGCTGAGCCGTTCTTCGGAGCCACCCACGCCAACCCGATGGGTCTGGCAAGCCGCCGCCGGTATCGCTGGACCCGCGGCCGGATCAGCGACTACTGGGACGAGGTGTTCACCCCGGACGGGCTTGCCGGGCACGCCGCGCTCGACGACCAGTCGGCCTTCATCGCCAGCCTGGGCAGCAACCGGTCGGCCCGGATGCGAGACGTGCTCGGCACCATCCAGGCCGACCAGGACGCCATCATCCGCGCGGGATCCCGCGGCGCTCTCGTCGTCGACGGCGGTCCGGGTACGGGGAAGACCGTCGTCGCTCTGCACCGCTCCGCCTACCTCCTCTACTCCGACCCTCGCCTCGGCCACCACCGGGGCGGCGTGCTGTTCGTCGGCCCGCACCAGCCCTACCTGGCCTACGTCGCCGACGTCCTGCCCAGCCTCGGAGAGGAGGGCGTGCAGACCTGCACGCTGCGGGACCTCGTCGCCGAGGGAGCCGCGGCGGCGATCGAGACCGACCCGGACGTGGCCCGCCTGAAGTCGTCCGCGGATTTGATGAAGGCGATCGAGCCTGCCGTCAGGTTCTACGAGAACCCGCCCACCAAGGGGATGACGGTTACCACCCTCTGGTCGGACATCTGGCTGAGCGCCGACGATTGGGCCGAGGCGTTCGAAGCGCCAGACCCCGGCACTCCGCACAACGAGGCCCGCGACCAGATCTGGGAGGAGTTGCTCACGATCCTGATGGACAAGCACGACGACGACGCCCCGGCTCACCTGCTTCGCAAGTCGCTGCTGCAGAACAGGGAGCTGCTCACGACCTTCAACCGCGCGTGGCCGCTGATCGAAGCGGCTGACCTCGTCGGAGACCTGTGGTCGGTACCCGCCTACCTGCGGAAGTGCGCTCCCTGGCTCAGCCGCGACGACGTTCAGGCGCTGCAGCGCGAGGACGCCCAGGCCTGGACGGTGTCCGACCTGCCGCTCCTGGACGCGGCACGGCAGCGGCTCGGCGACCCGGAGGCGTCGCGACGTAAGCGCCGGCATGACGCCGCTGTCGCCGCCCAACGCGAGCGCATGGCGCAGGTCGTCGACAACCTGGTCGAGGCCGATGACGACGGTGAAGGTCTGGTGACGATGCTGCGCGGACAGGACATCCAGAACTCCCTGGTCGACGAGACCGCACTGCCCAGCACCGACCCGGACCGGCTCGCCGGCCCGTTCGCGCACATCGTCGTGGACGAGGCTCAGGAGCTGACCGACGCGGAGTGGCAGATGTTGCTGCTCCGGTGCCCGTCCCGGAGCTTCACCATCGTCGGGGACCGCGCCCAGGCCAGGCACGGGTTCACGGAGTCGTGGCAGGAACGGCTCGAGCGGATCGGGCTCGACCGGATCAACCTGGCCTCCCTGACCATCAACTACCGGACGCCGGAAGAAATCATGGCGGAAGCCGAGCCGGTCATCCGGGCCGTGCTCCCGGACGCCAACGTGCCGACCTCCATCCGCAGCAGCGACGTCCCCGTCGTACACGGATCTGCCGCGGATCTGGGCTCGATCCTCGACACCTGGCTCGCCGCGCACGCCGACGGGGTCGCCTGCGTCATCGGCGATCCCACGTTCCAGGAGACGTCCCGCGTCCGGTCGCTGACCCCGGAGCTGTCGAAGGGGCTCGAGTTCGACCTGGTCGTCCTCGTCGACCCAGAGGCGTTCGGCGAGGGCATCGAAGGAGCGGTCGACCGCTATGTCGCGATGACCCGGGCGACCCAGCAACTCGTCATCCTCACGAGCTCCTGACGTCGGCCGGACGAACGCCCACTGCCGGCCGAGTCGGACGCCGGCGGTGTACGTGGGCTTCGGCAGGTGGCCGCCGTCGTGCACCACGGCGGCGCGGGCACGAATCCGCGCCGTCCGCCCGATGGCGTCCGCTCGCCGAGCACACGCGCGATGTACGTCTCGAAGGCCGCCGGGGCGACCAGAGCCTGCGGGTCGACATCGTCGACGAACCAGGGGACCGGATAGTCAGGGTCGGCGCGGAACTCGGCCACCGCGGCCAGAAACGACGTTCGCAACTGGGCGGCCGGATCGATGAACCTCAGCATGGCGTCCATGATGCCTGCGAGGGTTCCTTAAGGAAATCGAGTCTCCAGCATTTCAGGAGTCGGGGTCGGCGTCTTCTTATCCGTTTCCGTAGTCGATTATCCGCCACCGTTCCGAAGGGGCGTTTCTACCGACCAGGACGTCGTAACGGCGTTCCCCGTCCGATTCTGGTCCCGATTCCTCCATCTCGACCGTGTATCGGGCGGGGACGGCGAACACCTGGCGGGCGTAGGCGGAACTGTCGGCATGGGGCTCGCCCACCCAGGTCAGGTCGAGACGGCGGTAGTAGCAGCCGATGCCGTTGCCGCCGTGCCTGTCCAGGAAGGAGGGCGCCGCCAGCATGCGCAGGGTGTCGTCGTCCCTGGCCGCCACGGCGTTGAGATATGCCACGACAACCTGTTGTGGACCGGCGTTCGCAGGCGGAACGGCGACAGTGGACCGCTTTTCGGGGAAAAGCTTGCACCACCCGACTCGTAGCGTGGGCAGCACTTCAACGGTGATCGCGACAGCCGCGACTGCCAGAACGACAGCGGTCAGCATCCAGCCGATGCGCGTCGTCCTAGCCGTCACAGTTGAAACCTAATACGAACAACGCCCTGATGGGCAATGCAGCACAACAGCCCTCGCGGCCGCTCGCCAGTGATCGGATTCGTGGTCGCAGCTTTTGAAGCGGCGCTCCGGGCAGGAACGGCTAGGGACGCAGGCTGTCGAGCACGAGGTTCGCAAGTCGACCGGGCCGGGTGGGGTCGGCGCGGCGGCGTTCGCCGGCGACAGCGGCCAGGACGATGGCTTGCACGTCTTCACTGTCCACGTCGATTCGCACCACGCCTGCGTCCTGAGCGTGTGCCAGCAGCTCGGCGAAGATCTGCTGTAGCTGGACGGCGGCCTGCTGGGTGGAGTCCGTCAGGACGGCGCCTGCCCTGGCGAGCGCGTCTGTGAGGTCCTGTTTGGTGGTCGCCTCGCGGACCAGCTGATGCAGGAAGGGGAAGAGCGCCGATCCGGCCTGGTCGGCCAGGAGCGCCTCGCGCGCCTGAACAGTCAGTTGCTCCAGATGGTCGGCGACGACAGCCTCGTAGAGCGCCTCCTTGGTGGGGAAGTGCCGGTGAACGGTGCCCGGACCGACTCCGGCTCGGCGCGCTATCTCGTCGAGTGACACGCCGAGACCTTCGGCGGCGAAGGCTTGGCTTGCCGCTTCCAAGACCCGTGCTCTGTTCCTTCGCGCATCGGCCCGCATGCTCGTCTCTCCTCGCGATAGACAACCGGGGCGACTGCCCCGTATATTAACCGGGGCAATCGCCCCGGATATTTGAGGAGTATGCCATGTCCGTTGCCACGCCACGTCAAGTCGTCACCCAGCTCCTCCACCTGACCGCCACCGGACCTCGTGAGGAGATGGCCGACCTGTTCGCCGAGGACGCCGTCTTCGAGTTTCCGTTTCTGCCGCCGGGCATGCCGCAGGAGGAGCAGAACCGTGCGACCTTCCGCACCCACCTCAAGGTGGGTGCCCTGATTCAGCGCTTCGAGTCGGTGGACAACGTCGAGATCCGCGAGACGACCGATCCGGACGTGGTGGTGCTCGAGTACCGGCTCCACAGCCGGGTCACCGCGACGGGAAAGCAGTTCACCCATCAGATCATCATGGTCGCCCGAGTGCGCGATGGGCTGATCACCTGGTCGCGCAACTACTCCAACCCGCTCGACAGCGTGATCGCCTTCGACATGGTCGATGATCTCCTCGCCGGGCCGGCGAGGCGGTGAGGCTCGAAGAGCACCGGGTCTCACGATTTTTCGGTACATGTACGGATGCCGCTACGTATGTACAGCGCCTTCCGTCGGCCCTACCGTCACGCACAAGTCGATTCGCCCATCCCGACCGGGTCAGGAGCGCCATGCCATGTCGTACCCGCCCTGACGGTGTGACGCCACTCCCAGCCCCGGGAGTCATGGTGCCGGACGAGTCTCGGCCACCGGTCGGCGTATCCGGCATGTGAGCATTCAGTTCTCCACCCCCCATTCCCACACCGATCGCGCTGTCCAGCGAATCGTGACGGCGCGATCAGCGCTGCCCGCGTCCATCGCGAAGGCGCAGCAGTGGGATGCCGAGAGAGGAAAACGCACATGAGGCGCACAGCTGTCCTCACAGCGACCGTCGCCATGGCCCTGATGGGCCTGGTAGCGTCCGCGACCCCCGCGACCGCGCAGGCACCACCGCGAAGCACCTGGCACAACTCGTCCCCCACTGCGCCCCTCACCGCCTTGGCGCCCCCCGACATCAGCCTGCAGAACATCAAGGCCCACCTGGACCAGCTGCAGAGCATCGCCAACTCCAACGGCGGCACCCGCAGGTCGACCGGCGCCGGCTACACCGCATCGGTCTCCTACGTCGAGCAGAAACTGCAGGCCGCGGGCTACACCACCCGGCGCGCGAACTGCACGCCGGGTTGCAGCAGCGGCGCCGGGCCCGATCTGATCGCCGACTGGCCTGGCGGGGACGAGAACCAGGTCATCATGTCCGGCGCCCACCTGGACAGCGTCTCGGCCGGTCCCGGCATCAACGACAACGGCTCAGGATCGTCGATGCTGCTGGAGGTCGCGCTGACCCTGGCCGCGCAGCACCCGACGATGACCAAGCACGTGCGATTCGGGTGGTGGAGCGACGAGGAGCAGGGACTTCTCGGCTCTCGCGCCTACGTCAACTCGCTCAGCTCGGCCGATCGATCAAAGATCAAGCAGTACCTCAACTTCGACATGGTCGGCTCTCCCAACGGCGGCTACTTCATCAACAACATCACCACCGCGGCCGCCGCCGACCTGCGCGCGTTCTACAACAACCTCGGCCTGCAGCCGGAGGAGAACACCGAGGGCGCCAACCGCTCTGACGACGCCTCCTTCCGCAACGCGGGCATCGCCACCTCCGGTGTCGCGGCCGGCGCCAGCGACACCAAGACCTCGGCGCAGGCCGCCAAGTGGGGCGGCACGGCGGGACGGGCGTACGACTCCTGCTATCACCGGTCGTGCGACACCACGGCCAACATCAACGACACCATCCTGGACCGGGCGGGTGACGCCCTGGCGTACGCGATCTGGACCCAGGCCGTGGGCACCCCCACGGGCAGGGACTTCTCGATCAACGCCAACCCCGCGTCGGGCTCCGTGCAGGCGGGCCAGACGGCCACGACCACGATCAACACCACGACGACGTCGGGCGCCGCGCAGACGGTGAACCTTACGACGGCGTCCGGGCTGCCGAGCGGCACCACGGCGAACTTCAACCCGGCCTCGGTGACTTCGGGCGGCTCCTCGACGCTCACGCTCTCCACCTCGACGTCGACACCGAGCGGCACCTACGCCATCACCATCACAGGCGCCGGTGAGACCGCGAGCCATGCCACGACATGGACGCTGACGGTCAACGGCACCGGCGGAAACCGGACCTTCACCAACGACACCAACTTCACGATCAACGACTTTGCGACGATCAACAGCTCGGTCACCTCGACCGCGACCGGCAGCGCCGTGTCGCCGGTCCAGGTGAGCGTGACGATCTCGCACACCTGCGCCGAGGACCTGCAGATCCGCCTGCGCGGCCCGAGCGGGACGTACTACACCATCGACAGCAGCGGCGGCACGTCCTGCACCTCCTACGGCACCCGTACCTACTCGGTCCCGGTCACCCAGCAGGCCTCCGGAACCTGGACGCTGCAGGTGACCGACAACTACCAGTTCGACACCGGCTTCCTCGACACGTGGAGCGTCACCGTCTGAGCGAAGCCGAGCATGTCCGAAGCTGAGCGATACAGCGGACGAGAAGCCCGCAGGGGCGGGTGAAGCACCGCGAAGGATCATCGCTCCGGATGACACGGGACCCCCGTCAGAAGATCTCTGGCGGGGGTGCTTCGGCTGGTGGGCGCCGCCGGTTGAGAACCAAACCTGGCCCCCCGCCGTCCAACACTTCATGATCAGCGTGGCACTCTCCTTGCTGCTGGCCCTGTCCCCGGCGGCTGTGACCGAGATTCCGAAGAACTTCCTGCTCACTGAACACGACGCGCGCAGGCACCTGGACCCCGAGGAGGCGCAAGAACTTGAGTACAAGATCAGCGACAAGCTCACCAGGCCGTTGGAGCTGAACCCCTGCGGGTACCGGCGCGCTGTCGACCGCGGCCGGGTGGCAGCCCGCACGATCACGCTCGGGACCAGCGCCCCTAGCAGTTCCTCCGAACAGCTCGTCCTCTACGCGAGCTCCCGCGCCGCCCATGCCGCGCTCGCCCGCCTGCGTGCCGAGGTCAAGCGGTGCGCGCGCAAGGGCGACCCCTCGACGCCAGAACTCACGATCCAGTGGCGGACGAGCAAGGCCAAGGCGGGTGACGAGGCCATGGGCATGGGATACCAGACCCGGCAGGACGGCGACGTGAACCAGACGGGCACCGGAATCGTCGCGCGCAGAGGCAGCGCACTGATGATCTACACGACCGACGAGGGACCCTACAGGCCGGGCGGACTGACCAAAGACGCCAGGAAGATGGCCGCCAAGGTATGTGAGCTGCCCGGCATCTGCTGATCCAGCGCAGACGACGAGGTCGGCGAGGCCGGGGCGGGACTCATCAGCCTGCTGAGGCTACGCCGGTACTACCTTGCGGGCGCTGTCGCGAAGCTGTGCCACCGCGCGGGCGATGAGGTCGCTGCGGCGTCGATCCTGGCGGGCGTGGACGACGATGCGCCGCTGGACGGTGGGGTGAACCACGGGCCTGGCGACGACTCCGTCGGGGAGCTCCGCGACGGCCAGGCGCGGCAGGACGGTGACGCCGATGCCCGTCTCCACCAGTCGCAGCGCCGCCCGGTGATCGTCCAAGCGGGCGGCATAGCGCGGCGTGAATCCGGCGGCCCTGCACGCGGTCAAGATGATCTGTCCGATCGGGCTGTCGTAGATGTCGTGGTCTATCCAGGGCTCACCTTCGAGGTCCCGGAAAGCGAGTTCGCGGGCGTCGGCGAGGGGGTGGGCACCGGGGAGCACGGCGACGAGCTCCTCGATGGTGAGTTCATGACGCTGGTAGCCGTCAAGGTGTACTTCGGCTCCGTCGGCGGGCTCAGTCCGGATGTCGAGGTCCGGTCGTCGGCGGCCACGCCCGTCGACGGGTTCGTTGAGGCTGATCTCGACGGTGAGGTTCGGTTGGTGTCGGCGAACGGTCCGCACGACCTCTGGGATCCAGCGCTCGGCCGCAGAAGCGAAGCAGGCGATCGCCAGATGCTGCGCCTGACCGCCCCGGAGGTCTGCGACGACTCGTTCAAGGCGTCCGAAGTCGGCGAGGAGCGACTGAGCTTGATCTGCCAGGTGCCGTGCGGCGTCGGTGGGGCTGATACCGCGTCCTTGCTTCTCGAAAAGGACCAGTCCGGTCTCCTTCGCCAGGGTGGTCATGTGCTGGCTGATCGTCGCGGGAGAGTAGTTGAGGTTCCGCGCCGCTTTGTTGATCGACCCAGCTGCCAGGACCGCGCGCAGGATCGCGAGGCGTTGCGGGTTGAGCATGCGTCGATAGTAAGGCGATGCCGAATGATGAGTCGTATTTGTTCGCTTGTTGCGGGTTTTGTCATCGATCGAAGATGGCATCGAACAGAGGATCGGTGGCGGTGAGAGAGGGTTGGCCATGGACACGACGTTTTGGGACGAGGCGGACCGCCTCCTGATCCGCTACGGAGCCGGTTTCACCCCGCGGGTCATCGAACGCGCCTCTGGTGCGTATGTCTTCGATCGCCAGGGCACGCCGATTCTCGACTTCACCTCAGGACAGATGAGTTCCATCCTCGGCCATGCACACCCGGATATCGTGGCAACGGTTTCGTCCGCGGTCGCGTCGCTGGACCACCTCTTCAGCGGCATGCTCAGCACTCCCGTGCTGGAGCTCGCCCACAGGCTCACCGCGACCCTGCCCCCAACACTCGGCAAGATGTTGCTGCTCACCACGGGAGCCGAGGCGAACGAGGCCGCGATCAAGATGGCCAAGCTCTCCACCGGCCGCTTTGAGATCGTCTCCTTCGACCGCTCTTGGCACGGCATGACCCAAGGGGCCGCCGCCGCGACCTTCTCCGCCGGGCGGCGCGGCTACGGTCCCCCGACACCGGGAAACCTCGCGCTGCCCGCGCCGAACGCCTATCGTTCGCCGTTCCGGTCCTCCGACGGGTCACACGACTGGGAGGCTGAGCTCGCCTACGGCTTTGCCCTGGTCGACCAGCAATCCGTCGGGAGTCTCGCCGCCTGCCTCATCGAGCCCATCCTGTCCTCAGGCGGGATCATCGACCTGCCGCCCGGGTATCTGCGTCGCCTCAAAGAGATGTGTGACGAACGCGGGATGCTGCTCATCCTGGACGAGGCGCAGACCGGTCTCGGCCGCACCGGAGCGATGTACGCGTTCGAGCGCGACGGGGTCGCACCCGACATCCTGACATTGTCGAAGACCTTGGGAGCTGGATTGCCTGTGGCGGCCGTCGTCACGACCGCCGAAATCGAGCAGGTCTGCCACGACCGGGGTTTCCTCTTCTACACCACCCACGTCTCCGACCCCTTGGCGGCTGCCGTCGCGCTGACGGTCCTTGACGTCATCGACCGCGAGAACCTCACAGAGCGTGCTGCGACGCTGGGCGATCAGCTCACCGGCCGCCTGCTGGCGCTTCGCGACACCTACGAAGTCGTCGGTGACGTTCGCGGCCGTGGCCTGCTCCAAGGTGTCGAGCTCGTCAAGGACAAGAAGAGCAAGGCGCCCGCCGATGCGCTGGGCAACGCGATCACCTCGGCCTGTCTCGAACGCGGCCTGCACATGAACGTCGTCCAGCTGCCTGGGATGGGCGGCATCTTCCGCATCGCCCCGCCTCTCACGATCAGGGACGACGAACTACACACCGGCGTGGACATCCTCGAAGCGTCTCTCAACGCCGTGCTCGACGCCGCCAGGTGATATGTCAGCCGGGTACGCTGCACGGCCGGATGCGGATCAGACCGGTCAGGTTCACCCGACCGCTTCGGCGCGGGCAGCAGAGGGAGGTGGCGGTGAACACGGCCAAACGAGCGAGCCCGGCCTGCTAGTTGCGGCCGATCATCGGGCGGACGGACTGTTCTGCGGCGTCAGGGCCGGTCCGGTCCGTCGCGTGCGCGCCCATATGACGGCGGTGATCGCAACAAGCAGGACGCAGGGAATGAGCATCACGATCGACCCGACCCCCGCAGAGCGATCGGAGCCCGCGAGAAGGTCGGCGTGCGTGACGATCCCTAGAAGGTACGCGAGCGTATTGTTGGCCGCGTGGATGACGACCGACGTCTCCAGACCGCCCGTCCGCCAGGTGATCAGGCCGAAGGTGACGCCGAGGGTGAGGTAGTAGACGTTCAGCCACGGGTCGGTCGACATGTGGATGGCCGCGAACAGGACGCTCGACACGGCCAGGCCGAGGAGCATCGCCGTCCGGGGCCCGCGACCCCAGCTCGCGGCCACCCGGAACGCCACTCCACGGTAGCCGTACTCCTCGCCCGCCGACTGCAGAGGCGTCAGCAGGAGCGTGATGACCAACACGGCGATCAGGTCGGAGAATCGCCACGATCCTTTCGTGTACGGCGAGAGGAGGAAGAAGACGGTCATGTAGAGCACCCAGATCGGCACGAGCGTCAGCACTGCACGACCGAACACGGCGGGCCGGAACGCAGACAGCACGGAATGCAGCGACGCCCCCTTCACCCCGTACAGCCAGCGCTGGATGAACATGCTCCATGGGATCATCAGCGCGATCGAGATGAGGTTCGCGGCGTGGAAGATCGGCGTGAACTCCGTACCGCCCGCGATCGGGCTGACCCTGCCCTGCGCCTGGTCGATGGCGGAGCCGAGGGCGCTGAGGACACCGCCGAAGCCGAACAGCCCGACAAGGAGCAGCACGAGCGCCAGAATGCCGCGTCCAATACGGCGCTTCTCACCGGCCAGCACGCGGTGGTAGGGAATGCCTGGCGGGATCGGTCGCGGACCGCGGCGACGCTGTGACGTGTCGTGGAGGACGGTCGGCGCAGTGTCGGGCGGAAGGGAGCCCGGGTTGAAGGCCGGGGAGTTGGAGTGCATGCTTCCACCCTTGTCCGGCACTCGTGGCGGCAGCAGTGCCGTCGGTCATGAGTTCCCATGTGATCTGCACGGCATGGGCATGACATTTGCCATACGAGCAGGGTTGCCGGGGTTGTCTGATGCGAGCACCCGCGCGCGTCGTTCAGATCCAGCCGTGCTTGGCGGCGATGCGCGCGGCCTCGTGCCGGTTCGCAGCGCCGAGCTTCGCGATGGCGGCTGCGAGGTAGTTCCGCACGGTGCCACGGGAGAGCGAGACGCGTTGCGCGATCTCGTCGATGGGCGCGCCGTCGCGCGCAAGGGCGAGAACATCGGTCTCGCGCGGAGTGAGCGGGGAGTCGCCCGCGCCGATCGCCTCGGCCGCGAGCTCGGGGTCGACGTACCGGCCGCCACTCGCGACCTTTCGCACGACGTGTGCGAGGGTGCGAGAGGAAACGGTCTTCGGCAGGAAGCCGCGCACGCCCGCAGCGAGTGCCGACTTCAGGTAGCCGGGACGACCGTGCGAAGTCACGATGACGCAGCGGCAGTCCGGCAGCTCGGTCGCGAGCCGTCGGGCCACCTCGATGCCGTCGGGCCCGGGCATCTGCAGGTCGAGCAGGGCCACGTCGGGACGGAGTCCGAGGGCCGTCGCGATCGCCTCGTCACCTGACGCCGCCTGCCCGACGACCTCGAAGTCGTCAACAAGGTCGAGCAGTCCGGCGATGGCGTCGCGGATGAGATGTTCGTCGTCGGCGAGGAGGATGCGGATCATGCTCGGTCTCCCTCCGGGAGCGGGATCACGGCCTCGAGCAGGAACCAGTCTCCGTCGCGGCGCGTTGCGACATGCCCTCCGAGCGCTCGGATCCTCTCGGACATGGCACGCAGTCCTGTTCCGGCGTCGGGGCGTGCCGCAGCGGGTCCGTCGGCCGCGTCGTTCTCCACGAAGTCGACGGGGTCGGCCCCGTCGTTCGCGATCGTGAGGAGGACCTGCCCGTCCTGGTGCGTCGTCGCGAGCGTGACCTGCGTCGCCGCCGAGTGGCGCAGCACGTTCGTGACGCCCTCGCGGACGACCCACGCGAGCGCCTCGGCGCACTCCTCGGGCACGGGGTCACCGGTCACCGTGCAGCGGATGCCGGCGGAGTCGAGCAGCGAACGCGCGCCCGACACCTCGCCGTCCCAGCTCGCGCGGAGCTCGCCGCGCACGACGCGACGGACCTCGCTTCCCGCCTCCTCGGCGAGCCGCCGGACGCCGGTGATCTCATCGGCTGCCTTTTCGTCGCTGCCGCGGCGAACGAGTTCCGACGCGAGTTCGCTCTTGACCGCGATCGTCGCGAGGGTGCGGCCGAACACGTCGTGGAGGTCGCGCGAGATGCGCAGGCGTTCGTTGGCGAGCGCGAGGGCGGCGCGATCCTGGTGCGCTCTCTGCAACTCCCGCAGGACCCGCAGCATCCACGCGCTCGACCAGCAGGCCCACAGGATGACGCTGATCACCGCCGCCCCGACGATGAGGAGCGGGATGTTCGCGACGGCCGCGAGCGGGACAGCCAGGACGAGAATCGCCGCGTTGAGGTGAAGCGTGCGTCGCGCGTCGAGCACAGGCACGAAGCTCGCGGCGACTGACCCGATCGCCGTCGCGGCCGTCACGGTCATCGCGGGGATCGGAATCGTGAGGGTCGCGGCGACAAACGCCACGAGGACGAGCCCCCAGGCGATGGCACCGCCGGCTTCGAACCGCCGGGCGCGGCCGCCGAGGACGTCGAAGCTCCACTGGCTGACGAGGATGTTCCCGGTGACGAGGGCGAGCGCGAGCGCGACGGCCACGAAGAACGCGATGAGGTGCGGCCCGATGAGTCGGTTGTCGCTTATCGCTCCACTGAGGAGGGTGACGATCGGGGTCGAAACGGCGCCGTACGTGGACCAGCGCACGTAGGTCTCGAACCGTCGTGCGCTGACCGCCGGCCAATCACCCATAAACCACATTCTGCCGTCAATGACCTGCACCTTCGTCTGATGGGGGTGAGGGCCGGTCCCGGAGGCGTCGGCCTGGGACCCTGCGGTCAGGGAGTCAGGATGATCTTGCCGGTGACAGTGCCGGACTCCGCCAGGCGCAGGGCCTCGGCGGCCCTGGCGAGCGGCAGTTGGGCGGCGATGCCGGCGGTGACGTCGCCGCGGCGGACTGCGGTGAAGACCTCGGTGAGGTCATTGCGCAGCCGGGCGCGGAAGCGGTCCTTGTTCAGCGTCCGGCCGGCCCAAATGTTGTAGAAGTGGGCGCGGCGCCCGTTGGGCAGGGTGTTCCAGAACCAGGTGCGGGCGAGGATCTTCAGCACGGGCCACTGCTTGGAGCCGGTGTCGTCGCGGGTGGAGGCGCTGCCGTAGGCGACGAGGGTGCCGCCGGGGGCGAGCAGGTGCCAGGAGTCGATGACGCTGCGTCCGCCGACGTGGTCGAAGACGGCGTCCACTCCACGGGGGGCCAGCTCCCGGACCCGGGCCGTCACGTTTCCGGCACGGTAGTCGATCGGCGTGACGCCCAGCTCCCGCAGTGCGTCGTGGTGTCGGGTGGAGGCCGTGCCGATCACCTTCACACCGGCTGCGCGGGCGAGCTGGACCAGGACGACGCCCACGCCGCCGCCGGCGCCGTGCACCAGGACGGTCTGACCGGCGCGCACTCGGGCGATGCGGTGCAGCATCTGCCAGGCGGTGATGCCGTTGACCACGACGGTCTCGGCCTGTGCCGCGGTCAGGCCGTCCGGGACCTCGACCGCGTCCTTTGCGTCGACGAGCACGTGGCTGGCCCAGCCGCCGACCTTGACCAGCGCGGCGACCCGCCGCCCCAGCAGGTCCGGGTCGACTCCCTGGCCGGCCGACAGCACCCGGCCCACCAGGTCGTAGCCGGGCACGAACGGGAACGGCGGCTGATCGTAGTACCGCCCGCGGCGCATCTGCTGTTCGGCGAATGAGACGCCGGTCGCCTCCATGGCGATCACGATCTGTCCCGGGCCGGGATCCGGCATGGCCGCGTGTCGGATCTGCAGGTCTTCCGGGGCCACGATGCCTGGCAGAACGACCTGGAAGAGGCGCTCGCTGTTCACGACCACCCTCCTCTCTTTAGAAGATATCTCGTTAGTTAGAAGCTATAACACTCGCATGCGATGGTCAATAGTGTTCGTGATAGCCTCTAACCGAACGGCGAGAGAGCGGGAGACAGGTCGTGAGCAAGCCGGATGCGAAGACTCCCAGGGACCGATACCGCGCGCAGGTGCGGGAGGAAATCAAGAAGCACGCCTGGGAGCAGATCGCCACCGCCGGGGCTTCCGCCCTGTCCCTCAACGCCATCGCCAAGCAGATCGGCATGAGCGGGCCGGCCCTCTACCGGTACTTCGTCAACCGCGACGAACTGATCACCGAGCTCATCAGGGACGCCTACCGCAGCCTGGCCGACACCATCCGCGCCCGCGCCGAGGCCGGCGCCGATCTCAGCGACCTGGCACAGGCCCTGCGCAGGTGGGCCCTGGACGACCCCCAGCGCTACTTCCTCATCTACGGCACCCCTGTGCCTGGCTACCAGGCCCCCGAAGACACCACCCAGATCGCCTCGGAGATCATGGCCGTCCTCCTCGACGCCTGCGCCGCCGAACAGCTCCCCGTCACGCCGCCGTCACCGGTGGAAACACATCTGGACGAGCACCGGGCCTGGGCCGGGCAGCACCCGGCGCCGCCGTCGACGCTGCATCGCGCCCTCACCTTCTGGACCCGCCTCCACGGCGTGCTTTCCCTCGAACTCGCCGGTCAATTCGCCGGCATGGGATTCGACCCGGCCCAGCTCTACGCCGCCGAGGCGGAGGCCATCACGGGTCGCTGATCTAGGCCAGGTCGACGGGCCGCACCCGCAGCTTGGCGGCGATGCGGGCCAGCGCCTTCTGATCGGCGGCGGTGAGCGGGTCGAGCACGAACTGCCGGACCGAGCGTACGTGCGCGGGCGCGGCGGCGACGACCACCTCGTAGCCGATGTCGGTGAGGGCGGCGATGGTGTATCGGCCGTCATCGGGGTCGGGCGAACGCTCCACCCAGCCCCGCTGCTCGAACCGCTTGACGACGTTGGACAGGCGGGAGAGGGAGCCGTTGGCCAGGTAGGCCAGGTCACTCATCCGCAGACGGCGTTCCGGGGCCTCCGAGATGTGGCTGAGGGTCAGGTACTCGAACAGGGTCAGGCCGGCCGCGTGCTGCAGTGGCGACTCCAGCCGCCCCGGCAGCAGCAGGACCAGCGAGACCAGCCCGGTCCAGGCCTCTTTCTCGTCCGCGGCCAGCCACAACGGCTCGTCGGGGGCGTCCTCGCCGGGGTTCGGGGTCGCGGTGATGGCCATGGGGACACGATACCGAGCGCTCGCGACTTCACGCGTGAAGTAAAAGGCTGATAGATTCACTTCACGCGTGAAGTTGTCTCGAAAGGATCACCATGAGCAGGCCCGAGTTCTTCGCCACCCCCGGGTACGGCGCGACACAGCTCGCCAACATGCACTACAACCAGGCGGTTCGCATCGGCGACCGCGTCGAGACCTCGGGCCAGGGAGGGTGGGACGATGACTGGAACTTTCCCGAGACCCTCGAAGACGAGATCGTTCAAGCCTTCGAGAACGTCGAGCGCACCCTCGCCACAGCCGGCGCCACGTGGCGTGACGTCATCGCCGTGAACTCCTACCACATCCCCGATTCCGCCGACTTCATCGGCGAGGTCCACAACCGCGTCATGGTGGAGCAGTTCCGCAAGCGCATGGGCGACCGCGCACCCATCTGGACCGAGACCGGTGTTCCCGCCCTTGGCGCCCCGAAGATGCGCGTTGAGATCCGCGTCACCGCCATCGTCGGCCACGGCGACTGACAGGCACGCCGGAAGGAGACGCCAGGTTGGGCGATCTTCGAGGCCGTCAGATCCAGCCGTGCTCGGCGGCGATGCGCGCGGCCTCGTGCCTGTTCGAAGCGCCGAGCTTCGCGATGGCCGCGGCAAGGTAGTTGCGCACCGTCCCCGGTGACAGGGACACCCGCTGCGCGATCTCATCCACGGGCGCACCGTCGCGCGCGAGCGCGAGGACGTCGGCTTCGCGCGGAGTCAGAGGCGAGTCACCCGCACCGATCGCCTCGGCTGCGAGTTCTGGATCCACGTGCCGCCCGCCCGCGGCGATCTTCCTGATGACTTGTGCGAGATTGCGCGATGAGGTGGTTTTCGGCAGGAACCCGCGGACGCCTGCCGAGAGCGCGGATTTCAGGTACCCGGGTCGACCGTGGGAGGTCACGATGATGCTGCGGCACTCCGGCAGCCTGCTGGAGAGCTGCCGGGCGACCTCGATGCCGTCGGGTGAAGGCATCTGCAGATCGAGCAGAGCCACGTCGGGGCGCAGGCGCAGCGCGGTCTTCAGCGCTTCGTCGCCTGAGGCGACCTGGCCGACGATGTCGAAGTCGTCCTCGAGTTCGAGCAGACCTGCGATCGCTTCGCGGATCAGGTGTTCGTCGTCGGCGATCAGGATGCGGATCATTCGCGTTCTTTCGGTAGGGGGACGGCGGCTTCCAGCAGGAACCGGTTCCCGTCCCGCCGGGTCTCGGCGCGCCCTCCGATTGCGCGGATTCGGTCGAACATCGCCCGAAGTCCTGTGCCGATGTTTGGGGCCGAAGGTGCGGAATCATCCGTGGTGGATGGGGCGGGTCCGCTGTCGCTGACCCCGTCGTTCGCGATCGTGAGGAGGACCTCGCCGGCGTCGATCGTTGTGGTGAGTGTCACCTGCGTCGCCGAGGAATGCCGCAGGACGTTCGTGATGCCTTCGCGGACGACCCACGCAAGCGCCTCTGCGCAGGGCGTCGGTACTGCTTCGCCGGTGACCGTGCAGGTGATGCCGGCCGAACCCAGGAGTGCGCGGGCGCCGGAGACCTCGCCTTCCCACGTCGTCCGGAGGTCGCCTCGGACGACCCTGCGGACCTCCGTGCCCGCCTCGTCGGCCAGCCGTCGCACCTCCCTCAGTTCCGCGGCCGCGCGGTCGTCTCGGCCGCGGCGGATGAGCTCGGAGGCGAGCTCGCTCTTCACGGCGATCGCGGTGAGCGTGCGGCCGAACACGTCGTGGAGGTCGCGGGAGATGCGCAGGCGTTCCTCCGCGAGGGTGAGTGCAGCACGGTCCTCGTGCGCGTCCTGCAGTTCGCGGAGGACACTCAGCATCCACACGCTGGACCAGCAGATCCACAGGACGGCGCTGACCAGCGTCATGCAGACCACGAGCAACGCGACCTGGAAGACGGCCACGAGGGGCGTGGCGAGCACGAGGATCGCGACGTTCAGAAGGAGCGTGCGGCGGGCGTTGAGGATGGGGACGATGCTCGCGGCCGCAGAGGCGATCGCAGCGGCCGCCGCCACCCGCATGGCCGGTATCGGGAGGACGGCGGCCCCCGCCAGGACGGCGGCGACCAGGAGCAGCCATGTGACGGCGAGAGCGATCGGGAGGCGCTTGCCGCGTCCTTCGAGGGCGTTGAAACTCCATCGACTGACCGCGATGTTGCAACACACCAGTGCCAACGTGGCGACCGCCACCGCGCTCACCACGGCGACGCTCTCCCTGGTGAGCGGCTGGGCGCTGACGAGGCCGCCGAGGAGAGTGGAGATCGGGGTGGAGACGACGGCGTATGTCGACCAGCGCACGAAGCTCTCGAACCGGCGCGCGCTCACCACCGGCCACTCTCCCATGCCTCTCATTGCGCCGCTGGAGCCTCGAGCGAGGGTCATGTCTCCACACTCCCGCCGCACGGGTTCGCTCCCCAGTGTCGTCCGTAATGACTTCGCCGGCGTTCCGCACGACTTACGCATGACAGATGTCATACGTCGACGGGCCACCGCAGCGTCCTTTGCGTCCCCGTCCGGGCGCGCGGTACCGCACGGCTAGCCACACCACATGACCTGATCCGAGCAAGCCTCCTGAGGGCACTCGGCGTGCCCATGACACGCCCGGTCGGGATCAGTCTGTGAGCACGTCCGGGAAGCCGAACATCTCGACCAGCGCCGAATGGTGGAACGCGATCACGCGGGAGACACCGGTGGCGGTGGGGGCCAGCACCACAATGCCGTTTGCCCGGAACGCGCCGTCCGCCTCCCGGTAGTACACGACGGCGGCGGGCTGGCCGTTCGCTGTCGTAGCGATCATCTGCCAGTCGCCCGGCGCGCCCAGCACGTACGCGTCGAGCATGTGGATGCACTTCACCCGGCCGACCTGCCAATCTCGGAACGGCGTCGCCTCGAGCGTGGCGTCCGTGCGCAGCACTTGTTCCAGCAGGCCCGCGTCGGAGCGCTCGAAGGCTGCGATGTAGCCGTCGAGCAGCGCACGCGCCCGCTGGTCGGTCGGTTCGAGCAATTCCTCGGGCGCTGGCTCCAGTTCGTCCAGCCGGGCGCGGGCGCGCTGCAGACCGCTCTTCACCGCCGCCGTAGTGGTGCCGAGGAGCTCCGCGGTTTCGGCTGTAGAGAACGCCAGCACCTCGCGCAGGATGAGGATGGCGCGCTGGCGGGCGGGCAGGTGCTGCAGACTCGCGATGAGCGCCAGCCGCAGCGATTCGCGCGCGATCACCGCCGCGGCCGGATCGTCGGCGGCCGGGGCGATCCATCGGTCCGGCAGCGGTTCAAGCCACGAGACCTCGCCCAGCGCAACGGGACTCGGCGGGCGATCGGGTCCGTCGTACGGGCCTGTCAGACCCGAGGGCAGCACCCGGATCCGGCGCGGCTCCAACGCAGTCAGGCAGACGTTGGTGGCGATCTTGTAGAGCCATGACCGAATCGACGCACGTCCCTCGAAGCCGGCGTAGGAACGCCATGCTCGAAGATACGTCTCCTGCACCAGGTCCTCGGCGTCATGCGCCGAGCCGACCATGCGGTAACAGTGCGCCAACAGCTCACGGCGGAACCGCTCGGTCTCGGCAGCGAACTGGTCCTGGTTCGCTGCCGCTCGCACGTGCGCCGTCATGCCGCGAGCTTAGGCCGCGTCCAGTCGGCCAGATGCGCGGTAGCATCCCGGTCGTCCGTCGACGGGCGGTTGTCTGGCGGCGTCCGCTGGTGGTCCGCCGCCGGAACCGTCAACCACCGCTGGTACGGCTCCACTGCCGCCGCGGCTTGCTTGCTTGCCATGCGCTGCTCCTTGTCCGGACCGGTCGGAACCGTCGCCCATGACGACCGGGACGCCGTTGCGAAGGACATCCGGGCGGTGGCCGGGTTGTCAGGGCCGCAGGGCCAGTTTGCCGACGGTCGCCCTGGCTTCCAGTTCCGCGAGGGCCTTTGGGCCGTCGGCCAAGTCGTAGGCGGTGGGGCGAGCGGGCGTGAGGACGCCGGCGGCGATGAGGGCGGACAGCTCGCCCATGAGCTCACCGAAGATCTGGGGTGCGGCCTGGATCAGCACGCCGATGTTGAAGCCGATGATGTGGATCTGGTGCTTGTATACCAACTCCCAGTTGGTGATCGCGGCTTCCCCGCCTGCCACGCCGTAGACGATGACCCGGCCGGTGACCGGCTTGGCCGCGGCCAGGCTGGCGTTGAAGGTGGCGCCGCCCGCCGACTCCAGCACCACATCGGCACCGGCGCCACCGGTCAGCCGCAGCACCTCGGCGGCGAGGTCGCCGTCGAGGGAGTCCAGGACGTGGTCGGCGCCCAGTGCCAGCACTGTCTCGTGCTTGCTCGGCGAGGCGGTGGCGATGACCGTCGCGCCGTAGTACTTGGCCATGGTCACCGCGGCCTGGCCGGTCGCGCCGGCCGCAGCGTGGACCAGCACGGTCTCCCCGGTGGCGATGCGGCCCAAGGACTTGAGCGCGGCAAGTGCGGTGGGCCAGTTCACGACCAGGCCCAGCGACTGCTCGGCTGTCCAGCCGGCCGGCACCGGCATCGCCGCGGCCGCGGGCAGGACCATGTACTCGGCGAAAGCCCCGTCTCCGACGCCGATGACGCGAGTCCCCAGTCGTGGGCCGATCACCGCCTCGCCCACCGCCACGACCTCGCCGGCGGCCTCGAAACCCGCCAGGTACGGTGGCTGCGGGCCGCCCAGGAACGTGCCGTTGGCCTTCGAGATGTCGGCGAAGTTGACACCGGCGGCGGCGACCCGGATCAGGACCTCGCCCTGGCCAGGGCTCGGTACCGGCGCGTCGGTGATCAAACGTATGTCCTGCGTGCCCTTCAGCGAGGTCTGCTGCAGGGCGCGCATGGTGGCGGGAATGCTCACGGCAATCAGCTCTCTTTCTCGGCTTGCCTCTTCGGCGGGCCGCACCGTCGACCATGTAGACCTCGGCCACCGCAGCAAGGAATCGGCAGCCGCTGAAGCGTCCCGAGCTACACCGGCGTTGAGACGCGCTACCCGTGTGGGACCTTGCTGGGCGTGGTCTCGATCTCACCCAGCCATCCCTCGGCCGTGGCACGTTCCCGAAGTACGCGTCGGCGTAGGCAGGCTCCGTCTCCCATCACGGCCGCGCCTGCTCCAGATGCAGCGCACGGCGGCGATCAGGTCTGATGCGGTGTCGTGTCAGCGGCCGTGTCAGCACGGCAACAGCCCGGTATCAGAGCGGTCGGCGATGGTGGATGACATGAACGGTTCAGAATCCCTCCACACCGTCACCACGATGCCGACGGCGCGTCAGCCCGGCTGTCCCTTCGACCCGCCCAAGGAGCTGATCGAGGCCCGCGAGCACGGCCCCATCAGCCGCTTCCCCTTCCCCGACGGACACCAGGGCTGGCTGGTCACCGGCTACGACCTGGTCCGGTCGGTCCTGGCCGACCCGCGGTTCAGCTCACGCAAGGAGCTCATGCGCCACCACCCGCTGGTCGACTACGGCGACATCGAGGTCCCCCCGGCGCCGCCCGGCGAGTTCCTGCTGATGGACGATCCGCAGCACAGCCGCTACCGCAAACCGCTGGTGGGCAAGTTCACCGTACGGCGGATGCGGCTGCTCACCGAGCGCGTCGAGCAGATCACCGCCGAGCACCTGGACGCGATGGAGAAGGCTGGGCCGTCGGCGGACCTGGTGACCGCGTTCGCCAAGCCCATCCCCTCCGTGATCATCTGTGAGCTGCTGGGCGTGCCGTACGAGGACCGGGGCCGCTTCCAGGAGCAGATCGACAAGTTCCTCGGCGGGGAGGTCAGCGACGAGGAACTGATCGCGGCCTACACCGCGACCCAGCAGTACCTCGCGGAGCTGGTGGCCGCCAAGCGCGCCAACCCCACCGACGACGTGCTCAGCGACCTGCTCGACAGCGATCTGACCGATGAGGAGCTGCGGGGGATCGCCCTGATACTGCTGTCGGCCGGGTTCGACACCACCGCGAACATGCTGGCGCTGGGCACCTTCGCCCTGCTGCAGAATCCGGAGCAGCTGGCGGCGCTGCGCGCCGAGCCCGCGCTCACCGACGGGGCCATGGAGGAGCTGCTGCGCTATCTGAGCGTCGTCAAGCAGCTCGCGAGGGTCGCGCTGGAGGACGTCGAGCTGGGCGGCCAGACCATCAAGGCCGGCACGACGGTCATCCTGTCCTACAACACCGCCAACCGCGACCCCGAGCGCTTCACCGACCCCCACGTGCTCGACCTGCGCCGGCAGGACGGCGGGCACCTGGCCTTCAGCCACGGCATCCACCAGTGCCTGGGCCAGCAGCTGGCCCGCATCGAGATGCGCGTCGCGCTCCCCGCGTTGATCAACCGCTTCCCCACGCTGCGCCTGGCCGTACCGGCAGAAGAAGTCGCCCTGCGCCCCGAGACCGCCGACGTCTACGGCGTCAAGAGCCTCCCGGTCACCTGGGACGCCTGACCGCCGGCCAGTGACGGGTGAGCCCGCACCCGGCCCACCCGCCACCGCTGCGCCATGCCGTACGGTGAACAGGATCCTGACCGCGGCACGCGGGCCGACCTGGCGGAACGCGCCTTCGCCCATCCCCGCGCCGCAGCGTCCCGCCGATGGCGGCGACAGTCTCCCGCCGCCCTCCGTCGCTCACCCACGCTGCCGAGAACAGCTGGCCTGCTCAGGCCACGCCTCCGTCGCCGACCTTGCCCGCTACACCCGCGTCTCACCCGCCGGCAAGAACGCCGCGGCCCCCACCGCCGAGGCTGACCGGGCCCGGTACCGCAGCCCGCTTCTGCCGGATTCCGGTGGCACCCGATCTAGATACCCCGGGCACCAACAGGACCGCATCCCACCATCCGCCGTTCACAGATTCAAAGGAGCACACCACCATGTCCGTCACCCTTACCGACCAGGACAAGCTCACCCTGCGGATCGCCGCGTGGGGCGCCGTCTCACTGATGTCCGCCGCCGGCGCCGCCGGCTCGGCGCACAAGGTCGCCACCCACGGCTCCATCGCCCTGACCTCCGCGACCGGCCTGGTCGGGCACGTGCTCACCAAGGCGCCCAAGGGCGTGAAGTACGGCAAGACCGTAGCCGAACTCGCCGACCAGGTACTGCCGGCCCTGACAGCAGCCATGACCCTGCTCAAGCAGCAGGACCAGGCAGAGGCCGACAACTTCCGCAGCACCGTCATCGTCGCCATCGAAGCGGCGGCCCGGACCCACCAGGGCGAGCCCAGCCCCACCCTGGCCGAGATGGCCCGCAAGATCACCGAGGCCCTCGACGCCGCTTGATGGCATGCCGACCCGCGCGGCTGTCACGGGGGGCCTGTCCGGATCCCCGTGACGCGGCGGTGGCGGGTCAGGGAGGGGTCGAGCCCCGCCAGCGGGTGAAGCACGGGTCGCCGGGTACGACGTACGCCGCGAGGCCGACCAGGTGCGCGCGTCGATCGGAGTGACCGGACAGTTCTCCGCCGTGGACGAGTTGCTGACCGGGCGGGAGAATCTGCGGCTGATGGCCGACCTCGGCCACCTCGACCGCCGTGTTCGGCCCGGAGGCTGACAAGGGGCTCATATGCAACGGAAAGCATCTATCTAAGTGCGTAGAGTGGCCATTCGGAGGTGGGTGGGGGCCGCATTGGGTCCGGGTTTCCGTCCCGTTGACCAATGGCGAACCGCGCAGCGGCGGCCTCGACGCCGCTTCACGTCACCTTTACCCGCAATGACGGCACCATCGACGGCCTGGCACGCCGCGTCAAGTCTCATCCAACCCCTGCAATATTCGACGATTCATGGCAGATCCGGTGCTAGCGTCCGTTTTGTACGAAAGTCGCGCATGAGGAGGGAGCAATGGTCACTCCATACGCCTCAGCCGGTTTCTCGACATGGTGCGGACGCCGCCGCTGCGGATTCCGCCGGGGCGGCTGTGGATTCCGCCGCCGGTTCTTCTGGTGGTAGAAAGATCGAATGAGAGCCGACGGGTCGCCCGTCGGCTCTCGTTCTCTGACCGAGGAGCCCATTCTTCTTCCTCGCATCCCCCGCAGTGCCGGTATCCGCCGGAGCTGAAGCAGCGTGCTGTCCGGATGGTCCAGCAGTCCGGGGAATCGCACGGGGTGATCACTCGGGTGGCGCGACAGCTGATCATCACCATCGGCGCGCTCGCCGCGTCCGGCAGGCCAGGAAGCACATCAGGGAGATCCTGAAGAGCGAGACCGCCCCTCTGCCAGCCTGCCCAGGCCTTCAGAACCTTAAGACCCGAACCTTCCCGCCGGCGCTTCCATTCCTGCAGCACCCGCGGTGGGGAGAGGTCCGTCTCCGCCCGTCGATCCTTCGGTCACGTCCGTATGCTCGGTGACGGACGTGGAGGAAACGCGCCGCCTCCCGTGGCGTAGTCTTGTGATTACAAGATTACAGCGGCGTGGATCGCGGTCCACCGCAGGGAGGGGATGGGAGCCGATGAGCCTTCGTCAGTACGAGTACGCCCTGGCCGTTGCCGAGGAGGGCTCGGTGACGGCGGCGGCGGAGCTGCTGCACGTCGCTCAACCGTCGGTGTCCCAGCAGATCCTCGCCCTGGAGCGGGAACTCGGCGTGAGACTGTTCGCCCGCACACCGACCGGACTGGTGCCCACCGTGGTCGGCCGCGCGTTCCTGCGGGAGGCGGAGGTCGCGGTGACCGCGTCGCGGCGGGCGAGGGCGACGGCGCGGGCCGGTGCCGACGAGCTGGTGGGCGAGCTGGTGGTCGCGGTGCAGCTGGGCTTTGGCACGCGGCAGCTGCCGGGCGCGCTGGGCGCGCTGCGCCGCCGCTTCCCGCGGCTGGAGGTCACCGTCTTCGAGGAGCCGAGCTCCGCCGAGCTGGAGCGGCTGGGACGCCGGGGCGTGTTGGACCTCGCCCTGATGGCGGCGTGCGAGCAGAGCCCCGCCGACGCCCACCACCTCGGCGACGAGGAGTTCGTCGTGGTGCTGGGCGCCGGGCACCGGCAGCTCGCCGCGGACCGGGTCGAGCTGCGCGAACTGGAGCAGGAGCCGTGGATAAGGTTCGACCGCGACAGCGCGCTCGACGGCGTGCTGCTGGCCGCGCTGCGGGACAACAAGCTGAGCCCGACCACGGTCGCCCGCGTGTCCCAGACGGCGACGGCCGTGCGCTGGGCCGCCCACGGGCTGGGGGTGACGCTCGTCCCGGCCTCCGCGGTGCCCCCCGGTCACGAGCACCTCGTGCGCCCGGTGTTCCCGGTCGTGTCCCAGCCCGTCATCGCCGTGGTCCGGCAGGGCGCAGGCCCGGCGGAGACGGCCCTGCTCGAACTCCTGCGTCAGGAGACCTGGTGCGAGTCCGCCTTCTTCTCATCGGTGTCCTGACGGCCGAGAAGGAGGCGGGCGCCACTGAATTCTTTCTGTCGAAACCGGCGTTCTGGAATGCCGTCGGCGTCAACCCCTGGGGAACTCGCCGCCGTCCACGACGAGATTGCTCCCGGTCAGCCAGCTCGCCCGGTCGGACACGAGGAACAGCACCGCGTGGGCGATGTCGTCGGGCCGACCATCGCGCCCCAGCGGCACGGCGGCGTTGATCTGGCCCGGCGCCGCGTCCAGGCGCGCCCACTGCTCCCGCGTTGCTTCGCCGCCGGGGGTGGCGACTCTGCCAGGAGTCACGGTGTTGACCCGAATTCCGAAGGGGGCCAGCTCCAAGGCCAGTCCCCGGCTGTAGTTCTCCAGCGCCGCCTTCGCCGCCGTGTAGTGCAGGAACGGCGCTACCGTGGTGCGGACCGCGGCCGAGGAGACGTGCACGATCATCCCCGAACGCCGTTCCCGCATCCCCGGTGTCAGCAGCGAGTCCAGCCGTACCGACGCCAGGTAGTTCAGGTCCAGCGCGTCCTGCCACTCCTCGTCGGGGATGGCCGAAGCGTCCTTGTACGGTCGCGCCCCACCCACGTTGTGGACCAGGACGTCCACCCCGCCGAGCACCTCCTGCGCGGCCGCGGCGAGCACCTCCGCTCCAGCCCGTGTCCGCACGTCGGCCTCCACGAAGGTGGCCCCCTCCGGCACCGTGCTCGTCGCCGATCTGGCGGTCGTGAGCACCTCGGCGCCCGCGTCCAGGAGTTGGCGCACGATGGCCGCTCCGATTCCGCGAGAACCACCCGTGACCAGAGCCCGCTTTCCCGCGAGTTCTCGCGTTCCCGATCCGTTCTCAATCGTGGTCATGCCACCGGCCCTCTCCATCGTGTGTTTTTCCGCTCGACAAAAGAAGAATCGACGTGCACAGAGCGCGAATTATTCGGAGAAATCGCGGCGAGCACCTCGTCGAGCTGTTTCACGCTACGTCCAGAAAAGAACGAGAGGCAAAGACGAAATGTGAGCAGGTGCCATAGGGAATTCCTATGACACCCCGGCCCCTCCGCCCGTGACCGGCCTCGCTGTCGGCGGCATCTACGGCATCGGCGGCGACTCCCTGCTCGGGCCCATCCTCGCCGGCCGTGGCACCCCCATGACCACCGTCGCCCCGGCCGCGCTGGCCAGCACCTTCCCGACCTCCACCGCAGACGCCGTCACCTACGGCCTACTCGCGCTCACACCAGCGGCGACATCGCCCCGCACTGGAGCCTCGGCCTGCACTGCAGCGCCGGCGGCTACCTCGACGCCCGCCTTCAACCCCGGCTACTCGAACGCGCCCTGCGGTTGCTACTCGGCGGCCTCGCCGTCGACCTGTTCTGTCAGCATGGACATGCGGTTGCTTGCCTTCCAGAGGCGACTGCGGTCGGCGTCGGCCTGGATGGGATCACCGTGTGGCAGAACTGTGACGAGTCACGCCGCAGGCAGCGGACGAACTGCTGATCAAGCCAACGGGGTGGGCCAGGCCGACCGTCGGCACCCGGTAGACAATTCGAAATCAAGGCAGCCCCGTACCAGGCGCCAGTTCCGAATGCGGGTCATACCAAGTGCCAGGCCAACCGGGCCGTAGGTCAAGAATCACAGTTCCGATGTTCCTCAGGCCCGGCTACGGATCAGAAGGTTCAGGGTTCGGATCCTCTCGACCGTGCTCATGTCGGATCCCGGCTTCCAAAGGGGACTCGGAGCCGACCGGCAGTGTTGTCAGTTTGAGAGTGCGGGGGTTGCGGAAGAGGGCGGCCAGGCTTGCGAGGTGCAGGAGGAGGATGGCGATGCCTGCTGTTGCTATAGCGGGCATGTTCCACCACGGTGTTTCGATCGATTCGGCCACCTGCTCGTGGAACATGCTGGTGTCGCTGTAATGCAGGGCGGACTCCAGCAAGGCTGCGATGTAGGGCAGTCCGAGGATCCCAGCTGTCAGACCGGCCCATAGCCGCCCGCGCCCGTGGGTGAGGTGCAGGATAAGACCGCCCACCACGACGGGGACGGCCGGGATCGCGAGGTACTGGAGGTGGACCCGCATGTCGTGGAGGAAGGGTTTGGGGAGGGAGTCCAACCCGTCGAAGCAGCAGCCGACATAGTTCACACCGGCGTAGTTCACACCGGCGTAGATCAGGAGGAAGACCGGGGTGAGCAACATCAACGTCATTGCCTGGCGTGGCGGGTTCGCCCACAAGGGCGGGATTTCCTGTTCGAAGGGTTGCTTCTTTTGATGCCTGGCCAACCATGACACCCCGTGCCTGCCGGTCAGCAGGACGAGGCCGCATACTTGTGCGACCGCCCCGGCCACGAGGAGGACGCTGCGGAGAGGGAAGTACCAGCCGGGCTGAGTCACGTGGATGAAGTACGGCTGTTCGCCGTCAGTCACGTCGAGGAAGGTAGATGCCTGCGTGAGGAAGTCCTGCCAGAGCAAGGGCACGCAGACGGCGGTCAGTACGGCGGCTCCCGCGAGGAGAAGCGTGGGGCGGCGCGTCCCATGCCGTGTCTTCCATGCGATCACACCGAACGCGATGGCGGCCACGGCGGCGAATATCCCAAGCCTGAGTAGCTGGTCACGGACGTCGATGTCGGCCTGTCTTGCCGCGGAGCGCCACATCGCCGCCGAGATCTTCCGTGGGTCATCGAAGTCGGACACGGTGAGTGAGCTCTGCGCGTAGGCAAGCATCGTGATCAGTGCGATCACGGTTCCGGTCAGCACCGGGGAAAGGATCAAGGCGATGACCAGTCTGATTCTTCGTGGGGGAATCTCCATGCGATCTTCGACGTGAGGGCTTCGCCCGGCGTTCCCCCTGAGCCTTTGCTCCACGCGCCTGGGGAACCGGCCTTCCAGCTCGAAGAGCTTCAGCAGTCCCGCGAACCCCAGCGTGGGCGATCCATCGCCTGTGTTCACGCAGCATGCGCAGGACGGTGGCCGGGGAGGGGCGTTGGCCCTTCATGCGCCGCTGGAGTGCTCAGAACTCGTGGGTGCGGATCTGCGGAGGGCAGCCGGTCCCTTGCAGGGCAGACAGCAGGAGCGGCTGGTGCCGGTAGATGAGTTCGCGATCAGCTATGGCCCAGACGACGGCCGCTTTCGCGTGGCGGCGAGCGGGCGTGAGCGTGGGATCGTTCGATGTTCGCCGCCTCCGCATCCGCGATCTGCGTCTGCCTGCGCACCATCGCGTCCAGGAGGTGCGCCGGTTCGATAGTGCCGTAACCAGCGCGCAGTTCCCGCAGGTGCCGGGCTTGTTCGGCGATCGCCACCCGGCCCTGCGACTGGATGCACCAGGTCCATGCCATATAGCCCAGGTCGCCGGGCCGGCAGGACGACCAGTCGATGAAGGCCACTGGCAGTCCCTGCTGGAAGATGGTGTTGAACGGACCGGGATCGCCGTGGATCACGCATTCCCGGTCGTCGGCCAGTGGTGGCCTCATGCAGTTCGCGGAGCATCCGGCGTGTTCGCTGGGTGGGGTGGTCGGTGGTGGTGCCAGGGATGAAGCTGAGGATGTCGCGTCCGTGGTCGTCGATGCCGAGGTAGCGGGGCGCGTGGGGGTAGCCGACGGACTCCAGATGGGTCAGGACTCGGGCAGCGAACACGGAACCGGCGTCGCGCGTGCGGCGCACCGTCTCGCCGGCCAGTAGGCGGGTCTCAAAAGTCCGGAAACTCCTGCCCCCCATCAGTCCTGCCGGGTTCGCTGCTGGGCGGCCACCACGCGCACCGGCCAGGCCCGGTCGGCGGCGGCCCGGACGTCGTGATTCTGGGCCGTTCGGGTGGCCATCGCCCTGGGAGGGGGTGTGCGGCGCTGAGGCCCTCTGAAGGCGGGTGTTCAGGCTATGTGATGGGGGTCGCCAGTAGGGTGAAGCGATGATCGCGCTGGCGCTGTTGCTGTCGTGGCAGGTCGTCTACACCGAGCCGCACCATCCCTGGCTGGACCTCGACCACGGCACCCAGTTCATGGACATCACGGCCACCGACGCCCGCCACGCCTGGGCCGTCGGGGAGAACCAGTGGGGCACTGACGGGCACTACTCGGTGCTGGTGCGCTGGAACGGCTACGGCTGGCGGCGGCAGAGCCTGCCGAAGAAGGGCGCCTACCTGGATCTGGAGAAGGTGGACGCCTCCCGGCCCGACAACGTGTGGGTCGTCGGCACGGACTACGAGGGGGGCGCCGACGGGCTGCTCCACTACGACGGCCGCCGCTGGCGCTTCCTCAGCCTGCCCCTGGTGCACGAGGCCGTCGCCCTGGGCGGGCAGCGGGCGTGGGCGTTCACCGACAAGCACGCCTGGCTGTACGACGGCGCCAAGCGGCAGCGCTTCGACGTGCCTATCGAGGCGCACGCGGCGGACGCGCTCGCCGAGAACGACATCTGGGCGGTCGGCTACACCGGCGGCGACCACACCCAGCCCGCCGCCGCGCACTGGGACGGCCGCGCCTGGACCGCCGTGCCCGTACCGCCCGCCCCCGGCGAGGACGTCAACGACCTGACCACGGTGCTCGCCGTCTCGCCCACCGAGGTGTGGGCCGCGGGCTCCACCGACAACGGTCCCCTGCTCTACCGGTGGGACGGCACGCGCTGGGCGGCGGCCGTGCTCAGGACCGAGCCGATCACCTCGCTCATCCGCCACCACGACCGGATCTGGGCGGCCGACGGCAAGCATCTGCTGCGCCAGACCAACCAGACCGGTGGCAGATGGCTGCGCAACACGCCACAGAGGCCCATCACCGCGCTCGCCTCTGGCGGCGGGCGGGTGTGGGCCCTGAGCGGCAAGCGGATCCTCTCGATCCGCTAGACGACCACGGCGAACAGCGTCGCCGCCACCAGCCCAGCGATCATCGGCACGAACGCCTTCCTGGCCAGGTCAAGTACCGGCACGCGGGCGAACCCGGTCACCGCGATCAGCGATGACCACGCGATCAGCACGCCGCCGCCCGACCACACGCAGCCCATCTGCCCTACCGCGGCCCATGCCGGTCATGCACGTCCACGACCCCGTCCCGATCGGGTGTCTCCTCGGGGCTGATCGGGCTGCTGATCGCGCTCGCGGCGTGGCGGGGGTCGCGGGCGCGACGGTGGCGACGCGGGTGACCCGTCGACTGGGGCAGGGGCCAGCGTTCATCGCGGGCATGTTCCTCGCCGCGGCTGGAGGGCTGGTGCTGGCTGCGGCGACCGGCCCGCTCGTCCTTGCCTTCGCGATCCTGGTGGCGGCGCGGTCTCTGCGGGGTGCGGCAGAACCGCAACGAATGTCCGTTGGCAGGCATTCGCTGCGCGCGCCCCCGGGACTTCGAGGACACTGGGCGGAGCAACCCATCCGAAGGAAGAGCATGAATGCACGTTCCGAGGCGGGCAGCCGCCTCACCGCCCTGGGCACACAGTTGCTCGAGGTGCATATCTGGCTCCGCGAGATGCTGGAAGACCTCCAGGACAGCGTCGACGACTATTTCGACGGCAAGGGGCTTCCGCCACGGGACCTGCGTGCCCACTGCCTTTCCTTCTGCACGGCGTTGACGCGCCATCACACCGGCGAGGACAAGGGCGCGTTCCCGGCGATCGCCGAGGAGTTCCCTGAGCTGCGCAAAGTGCTCTCCGACCTGCGCACGGACCATAACCAGCTGGACTGGCTGCTGGGGAATCTGCAGAAACTGCTCGAGTCTCTCCCGGAGAAGCCGGACCCAACCACGGCCTCCAAGGTGCGCGAGGAGGTGGAGGCGCTGTCGGCGATCATGCAGACGCACTTCATCTACGAGGAGAAGAAGCTGATCTCCGTGCTCAACTCGATGGACGTGCCCGAGTGGCGCGAGAACCGGCCCGACTTCCTGCTGATCGACGACGAGGACGGGCCTCGGACTGCTTCTCGGTGAGGTTCCACACCCAGGAGAACGGCGATCACGGACCGCCGCTTGACACCTTCTCGCCGTGGCGGTGAACCAGACAATCAGTGCGATCAGTGTCAGAGCGCCGATGCCTGTCAGTGCGGGCGAATACCAGTCCGGGACCATACCGGCCACGGGGTTGGGGTCGTCGGCCGAGACGGGCGGCGTCGTGGGGTTGACCAGAACGGCCACGCTGAGAGCCAGCAGATATCCCAGGCCGAAGACACCGCATCCCATGAGGTGGTCGGTGGTGAAGTCAGCGGGCGGCACCGTGGCGATACAGGACCGGGGCGGCCAGGGCGCACTTCAGGGAGAGCGGGCGTCGTGGCTTCGAGTCCATGGTCATGAGACGTGCGGAACCGGCCGGGGGGTTCAGCGCGGAGCGCACGACCGGGACAAACCCAAGATCATGCGGCACTACAGATCGTCCGCCGCAGCCGCTGGCAGGCCGCTGCGGCCCGCGCAACTGCGCGAGCTGGGACTGACGCCCTGATCAGCCCTGCGCGGATGCGGTCAGCCACGCGGAAGTTGAAAACAGCGCCTGGCTAGTGCGTTTTCTGTGCGGTGGCCAATAGGTCGCGCACGGTGACGATCCACCCGTGCATGACATGCTCGAACGCCTCGTCCACGGTCATCAGGGGAGCGGCGGCGACCGCTTCGCGCAGGTGTGGAACGGCCAAGCCGGGGTGTGCCTGCAACCAGAGCGGCGGGACGGGAGTGTGCTCCATGACCGGCTCACCCTGGTCATGACGGTAGTCCACGAGCAGAACGAACCCGAAGACGCGCAGCGTCAGATCGCGGTGCACGATCTGCGCCTCGGCGACACCCAGCCCGATGGTGCGCAGCATGCCCAGAATGGCGTCGGTGTGAATGAGACGGTCCTGGTGGATCGCCACGTCACCGAGCCGCTCGTCCAGTGACACCAGCAGTGCCCGCGGGTAGCGCCGGTAGACCGCGCGCAGGGCGGCGCCGTACTCCCGGATGCTGCGTTCCCAGTGCTCGGGATCCAGGCGAGGCGCCGGCCATTGCTCGATGAACAGCGCAACCGCGCGCTCCACGATCTCACTGCGGTCATCGGCGTAGTTGTAGAGGGCTCGGACGGTCACGCCGAGATGCTCGGCGAGCAGCCGCATGGTCACCGCGCGGAAGCCGTGAACGCCGGCGAGGTCGAGCATTGTCTGGGCGATGAGGTCCTTGGTCAGGGTCGGCCGGCCCTTGCGCGTGAGCGGCCGCCGACGGCGGCGTGGGCCGTCGGTGCTGGAGGCGTCGGGCTGGCCGGGATCTTGGAGCACCATCCGAGCATACCGCCGTTAAACTTCACACATCGTTGACTTTAATGCCTGGCCTGCGCCACCCTTCTTAGGTGAGCCTTACCAACACGCATCTCCCCGGAGTTCTCCGATGACCCCGCCGACCGTCGACCATCCGACGGCCGCTCGGGGGTGGGCCATTCTCGGCCTGGTCATCGCCGGCACCGCGCTGGTCGTGATCGACATGACGATCGTGACCGTCGCCCTGCCTGCGATTCAGGCCGACCTCGGCGAAACACTCGCCGGCATCCAATGGGTGATCATCGGCTACATGATCACCATGGGCGCGATGACCCAGGTCACGGGAAGCCTCTCCGACCGCATCGGCCGACGCCGCATGTACCTGCTCGGCATCGCCCTGTTCACCGCCGCGTCGATCGTCTGCGGCGCGGCGCCGACCAGCACGGTGCTCGACCTCGCCCGCGCGGTGCAGGGCATCGGCGGCGCCATCCTGATGGTCAACGCGCTTCCCCTGCTCTCCGAGCACCTGGACGGGGAACGACGTAACATGGCCATCTCCACCTGGGGCAGCGCGGCGACCGCGGCCAGTCTGATCGCCCCCCTGCTGGGCGGCACCCTCGTCGACACGCTCGGCTGGCGCGCGATCTTCCTGATCAACGTACCGATCGGCGTCGCGGCCTTTGTGATCTGCCTGCGAACCCTTCCCGCCGACGCCTCCCATCAGGCCCGGCACGGCCGGATCGACTGGACGGGCACCGCGCTGCTGATCGCCTCACTCGCCCTGGCCAACCTGGCACTGCTTCGTGGCGAGGACCAGGGCTGGGGATCGGCGGCGACACTGACGCAGCTCACGATCGCAGCCGCCCTGCTCACCGCCTTCCTCCTGCTCCAATCCCGGGTCGGCGCGCCCACCCTGGACATCGCCCTGTTCCGCAAGCCCGCCTTCACCGGCGCCGCCCTGGCGGTCTTCATCTCCCGCGTCCTGACCGTCGGCGGCACGGTCTACTTCGTGCAGTACTTCCAGGGCTCCCTGCACCTGAACCCCACACAGAGTGGCCTGCTGCTGACACCTGTCTTCCTCGCCCAGATGGCAGCGGGCATGCTTGGAGGCAAACTCCTGAGCCGATTCGCCCCCGGCTACGTCATCGCCGGCGGCTACACCTGCAAGGCCGTTGGCGCCACCGCGCTAGCACTGGCCTTCACCCCGACCATCTCACCGTGGTTCCTGGCCGTCCCCCTGCTCGTCTGGGGCATCGGCGGCGGCATCGCCGGCGCACCGGTCATGGCCGTCGCCATGAACGTCACCGACAAGCAGCGGGCCGGCATGGTCGCCGGAACGATCACCAGTCTGGCCTCCATCGGAGCCGGCATCGGCACCGCCGTTCTCGGTGCCATCTACACCACCCGCATCGCCGGCATCGTCGCTGCCGGACCGCCCCTACCCGCCGCATCACGCGAGGCCGTTCTCGCCGCCGACGGCGACATCCAGCGCGTCCTTGACCTCACTCCCGCCGCCGCCCGAGCCACCGTCGAAGACCTCCTGAGCAACGCCATCGCCTCCGGCGCATCGGCCGTACTCTTCAGCTCCGCGGGCCTGGCCGTCATCACCATCGCACTGGTGCTGACCCTCATCAGCAGACGCAACCTCCCGCAACCCGCAGCAAGCACGCAGTAGTACCCGCTGAGATCGCATCCTGTCGACGACCGCATTCCACCGATCCGAAGCACCTCCGGTGGGTCATGGGCTACTGAGCTTTTCACCCGCCTGCAGACGCATCTGGGATGCTGCACATCCTTGATCGCGTGGAAACGTTCGCGCCGATCCAAGTCGACTCGGGTCGCACGCCCGAAGCAATGACATAAGACTTCGCTACTCAGTGGCAGCGCATGTCGAATCCGGGTTCGTGAAATCCATCGAAGAACTCCACAATGACGTGGATCAGCACCTCCTGGTCGGCCAGGTGCCGCTCGTATTGGCTGTGCACATGCCGGGAAGCCGCCCCGCAGGCAGGGCAAGACGTCTGCGAACTGCGGGTTCCGTACCGATCTGCCGGAACGGAAGACGCGGTCGATATGAACGCGGGCCAGATGGGGAAAGCAGATCGCGAGCAACTCCGAGATGATCACCAAGTCGGCCGAGTCGCCCGCTGGAGATCACGAAATTTCGTGCCAGAGCCAGTATTCACGCGTCGTCGACACTCAAACCACGTGCGCGAGTTTGACGCCCTACAGGCCGCCGAACTCGGCATCTGGTCGCAGACGGGACGGGCAAGTGGCGACACCGTTTCCTGGAGTCGCACCTGTGGGTGGGTGAACCGGCTACAGCGGGCGCCCTTCGGTGGAGCCCCTCACTAGCACAAGGACTTGTACGTCTCGGCGTCCTTCTTCCACTGGTCGAACCCGGCGCTAAAGGCCTCCTGGTAGGCCTTCAGCTGAGTGGAGTCCCCGCGGTCACGCGCGGAGAACGCTCCTGCCGCGCTGTCACTCATGGATCGGGCGTCGTTGGCGAGGGCGCGGACCGCGGAGGCCACCTCGGAGTCCTCCGCCGCGTCCGCGGCGGAGTTGAGGTTCGATGCCTGCGCGCTCAATGAGGCGGCCGACGCTTTGTCGAAGGTGTCGAGGTTCGAGGAGATAGCCTGGGACGCCTGCTCGCAGCCGGGGTCGGTCGTGTCCTCCTCGGTGGGCTCCGAATCCGTCGGCGGCGTGTAGCTGGGGGCCGAGTAGCCCGGCGATCCGGACGGTTCACCGTCGGACTTGACCCAGTCGAGCACCTTCTGCGGGCCGATGGCGACGACCACGATGACGATGAGCGCGGCCAGCCAGCCGAGCCCAGCGAGGGCCGAATTGCCCTGCCGGGAGGGTGGTGTGGTGCCGCCCGTGGGCGACTTATCCTCGTCGGCCTTCCGGGGGGTGTCCTCCTCCTTCTTGGTCTCACCGGTCTTCGTGTACTTGACCGTCCCGTACCCGGCAAGGGATGTCGCCACGGAGTCCGGCAGCCAGGACCCGGCGAGGCTCATCGTCTCACCCTGGATCTGCTCACGCGCGTACTCCATGACCTCGCCGACGGACGGCCGCTCCCCCTGCTCCTTGGCGAGGCACCACTCGACGACGGCGCGGAGTTCGGGATCGCAACCGCCCAGCTCCGGCTCCTCGTTGATGATCCGGAAGAACATGGCCTCCGGATTTCCCTCGCCGAAGGCGGTCCGTCCCGTCGCGGCGAACACCGCGAGGTTGCCGAGGGCGAACACATCCGTGGCCAGGCTCGCGGAATGTCCGCGGATCTGCTCGGGAGCCATGAACGCGGGCGTGCCGACGCGCACATGCGTGCTGGTGAGCGTGGTGGCGTCGGCGGCGTGCGCGATGCCGAAGTCGATGACGCGCGGACCGTCGTGGGCAAGCAGGATGTTGGCGGGCTTGAGGTCACGGTGGATCAGTTCGCAGGCATGGATCGCGGTGAGCCCTTCGGCGACGCCCGCAAGGAGCCGGAACACCGTGGTCAGCGGGAACGGGCCGTGTTCGGTGACGGCCTGGTGCAGGGAGGGCCCGGGCACATAGACGGTGGCCAGCCAGGGCAACGGCGCCTCGCTGTCGGCGTCCACGACGGGCGCGGTGTAGAGGCCCTGGACGCGCTGCGCGGCGTCGATCTCCTTGCGGAAGCGGCGCCGGAACTCGTCGTCCTCGGCATAGTCGGGCCGCACGACCTTGACGGCGAGGGCCCTCCCTCCCGGGGTGAAGGCCAGATAGACGCGCCCCATGCCGCCAGCCCCGAGTCGGGCGCGTAAGTCGTATCCACCGACGCTCCTCGGGTCGTCGTCGGCGAGTGATTTGAACCGGTCGGCCATGCGCACCCCCGTGCCGGCTCGCTCCCAGATTGGATATCCGAATTATCCCATGGAGCATCGGCCACGTCCCTGGAAACAGTGGGAAGTCCATCCTCGCTACGCCGTACTGCTCCGCAAGGTCCAACTCCGAGGGGATCCGCGGCCCAGGCTTGAGCTCGCCACGTGCACCTTCGCCTACATCGGGAACCAGGGCAAGGACACCGCCTACCTGCGCAACGCCAGCGGGAAGCTCATCGGCTCCTGCTCGTACAACAGCACCCGGCGGACTACATCAACTGCTGACCCCAAGGACACTGCAGCCCCCGCACTTAAGCGGGGGGCTTTCGCAGGTCGCCTGGCCACCGTGGTTTCGCCCAGCCTCTAGACGCATCATTCCTGATTACCGAACCACCATTGAGCGTCCGGGATTGTTTTAGCCCAAGCATCGAGAGCCGATTCCATTTCCGGAAGGGAGGTCGATTCCGGAAGCGTCAGCACAGCGAAGCGCCCGTCTAGAGGCCATTCGGCTATACCATTAAATCGCTGAGCCAGATTCGAGAGAGCCTGCAGTCCGGCGTCAGGCAAGGGCCCCATGGCGGCCGTCTGAACGCAGTACTTGCCGCCCTTGAGTTCCACGACGAATCGGCCATCGGGCGAACGCCGGATGATGTCACCTGCCGCGCAGCCGAGAGCGAGACCAGGACTTCCAAGCAGTTCATAACGATCATCATCGAGCCTTGCTGCAGGCAGTACCTCGAATACGGGCTCCCCAGACGGGCTGAGGTCAACAAATAGACTGACGTGCCCCTCGGGAGCGGAGGGCAGGGGATAGTGCGACACACCCCCATCGTGCCAGGGCCCTACGCGTGGTCGAACTAAGCACATACCGAGCCCCGCCGTCCCGAAGGATGTCGTTGCCGGACCACGTGACGGTGTACGTGTACTGGCGGCCTCCTGCAGGGGGCGTGTCGGTGAAGCTGAACGATCCGTCATCGGCCAGAACCGCTGACTGCAGCCTGACTGGTGAACTGCCGTCCGTACGTTCGACCGTGAGCCGCGTGCCTGCCGGAGGCAGCTTGCCGCCGCCGTCCAGCGCACCGCGGAAGTTGAGCGTCTTGCCAAGAACGCCCTTCTTCGGTGCAGCGTCGCCAGTCCGGCGGGGACGATGACAGCCCTGCTTCGGGAGAGTCTCCTTGCGCCTACAACCGGGCCGGAGTCGCGTCCGGGCGCGTACGCCAGGTTGCGCGCCGTCGTTGCCGGGTGGAGGCACGTCAGGACACCACTACGCGACACTCGCGGCAAGGGCTGACAACCCTTCCAGCCTCCGCGATGTCTCCTCATCGTCGGGGGTCATCACCATCAGCCGGTGGCCCGTCTCCGTGACGTCGGTGGAAACAAAGTTCAACTGGAGAAGCCCCACAAGCGGACTCTCGAGGCGTTTCACCTCGTAGTGCTGGAGAAGCACATCGTGACGGCTCCACAATTGCGCGAATTCGTCCGACTGCTCCAGCAACCGCCCGACCACGCTCGAGGCATCCGATCCTGCCGTACCGGCACTCGCCGCGGCACGCATCCTCGCCACCATCCTGGTCGCGACGATGTCGTCATCGACGTACCGGCTGCGCCAGCCCGGGTCCGTGAAGAATTGCATGGCGCAGTTCCGTTCACCGGGCGGGATCTGATCCATGTCGGTGAAGAGGTGCCGGTAGGCGCGGTTGTACGCCACCACATCGAACAGGGGCGTTTGCAGACACGCGGGATAGGGATCCAGTTTGTCCAGCACCGGCTGAAAGGCGGTCAGCAGAGCCGGGTCGCATACGACCGGATCGGTGGGCGGTGTCCGCACGCCGGCAAGCCTCCGCAAGTGTTGCGTTTCTGCCTCATCCAAATGCAACGCCCGGCCGACCGCTCTGAGCACTTGCATGCTGACATTTATCGGCCGACCCTGTTCGAGCCAGGTGTACCACGTAACCCCCACCCCTGCGAGCACCGCGACCTCCTCACGCCGTAGGCCCGGCGTGCGGCGTCGTCCGGTAGCCGGAAGCCCGACCATCTCGGGACTCAACCGCTCGCGTCGGGTGCGGAGGAAGTCCCCGAGCTCACGCCGGGCGATCGGGGAGATCGTGTCGGTCATGACTCCATACTGCTGCACCCACGGCTCCCCAGCCAGGTTCGGCTACTACCCCCATAAACAGGCTTCTGGTACCCGGATCCGCGAACACGCAGGATCGACACGTGACCACAGCATCCACCCCGCGCACCGATTCACCCCCAATTATCCCGTCCCCACCACAAACGCTCGGGCTTCCCGGACTCCTCGCGACCCTCTCCGCTCTGCTCCTCTCGGTGGTCAGCTTCGCCGCCGCGGGCATAGCCGTCCCCGACATCGGCGCGTCACTGCACGCCTCCCCCGCTGAGCAATCGCTCGTGGTCTCGGTGTACTCACTCGGCTTCGCGGTGCCGATGGTGCTCGGCGGCCGCCTCGGTGACCTCTACGGACGGCGGCGCCTGTTCCTCCTCGGCATGGCTGGCTTCACCCTCTTCTCCCTGATGGCGGCCCTCTCCCCCACCATCATCGTCCTGATCGCCGCGCGCGCCCTCACCGGTATCTCCGCGGCGGCGATGGTTCCCCAGGTGCTCGCAACGATCACCGCGTCGACGCAGGGGCGCGAACGCGCCAGAGCGGTCGCGCTGTTCGGAGCCACCGCGGGCGGCGCAACAGCGATCGGGCAGGTCCTCGGCGGAGTGCTGCTCGCCGTCCCACTCCTCGGCGCCGGCTGGCGCATGGTGTTCGCAGTGAGTGTCATCATGGGCGTCGTCGCGTTTCTCGCCGCCCTGCGCTGGGTGCCCACAACCAACTCCCCCGGCCACCGCTCACTCGACCTGATCGGCACCGTGCTTCTGGGCTCCGCCCTCCTCTCGTTGCTGGTCCCGCTGTCTCAGGGCGCCGCGCTCGGCTGGCCCGCATGGTGCTGGGCACTGCTTGTCGCCGTCCCCGTCCTGTTCGCCGCGTTCTGGAGATGGCAACTCCGACTGCACCGCGGCGACCGCGTCCCACTGGTTCCGCCGCCCCTCCTCCGCCTGGGTTCCTACCGCGTCGGACTCGTGATGGCACTCATGCTCCAGTCAGCTTTCGGCGCATTCACCTTCCTCTACGCCCTCACCACACAGACCGGGCTGGGATGGACCCCGATGCACGCCGCTGTCGTGCTGCTCCCATTCGCCCTCTGTTTCTTCGTCGTCTCCGTCTGGTCCGGAAAACTCGCACCGCGCTTCGGATTCCGCCGGCTTCTGATCATCGGCGGAGTCATCCAGGCAGCACTGCTTGCGATTACCGCGACATCGGTGTCCCTACAAGGCACCAACCCGAACTCCTGGACTCTCGCCGCATTGCTGATCGGCGTCGGCGTCGGGCAAGCGCTCATGTTCGGTCCCCTCGTTGGCGCGATGATCGCCGACGTCCCCCCGGCTTCCGCCGGGGCCGCGTCAGGGGCGCTCCAGACGACACAACAAGCCGCAATGGGCCTCGGCGTCGCCGTGGCCGGCGGGCTACTCGCCGCGGTTACTGTCGGGTCAGTCGCACCTGTCGGCGTCACGTACACAACCGCGCTCGCCGTGTGCATGACCGTGCAGGCCGCCTTCGCCGTCGTCTTCGCCCTCTGCGCCCTCGCCCTCCCCCGCCGCTGATCCCACAGCTCCCTGAGAGGGCGGTTCGCGAGCTGACACCCCTGATGCCACAGTGTGATCGAGCGAATCGGTAGCGTTACGCCTGGCTGGTGGGCGCGGATATGCCGGGTGAATGGGCGCAAGCCGTACGCGAGCGACTTATCCGATGAGCGGTGGGCGTTGATCGAGCCGGTGATCACGGCATGGAAGGCCGCTCACCCCTCGGTCAGCGGCCACCAGGGCAAATACGCGCTGCTGTACCAGAGCCGGACCGGCTGCCAGTGAAGCTTGCTGCCCCATGACCTGCCACGGCGGAGCGCGGTGCTCTCCTACTACCGCAGGTGGCGCGAGGACGGCACGGACAAGACCATCCATGACCTGCTGTGCTTCCAGATGCGGGAGAAGAAGGGACGATCAGCCGACCCGAGCCTGGTGGTGCTCGACACCCAAAAGCGTGCGTGCCGCGGCCGGAGTCCCCGCCACCACGACCGGCAAGGACGCGGCCCAGAAGGTGCCTGGCCGCAAGCGCGGACTCGCCGTGGACGTGCTGGGCCTGGTCATCGCGGTGGTGGTCGCGGCGGCCTCGATCCACGACAACGCCATCGGCGCCGAGCCGCTGGACCGGGTCGCCGCCGCCACCATGCCCGGCAGCGTCCAAACCGCCCTGGTCGATCAAGGCTTCAAGACCAGCGTGGCCGCCCACGGCGCCACCCATGGCATCGACGCGCCGAGGTCGGGTTCGTCCCGCAGCCCACGGTCCGGATGGCGGCCCTGCTCACTCCATGCGCACGGGCGAGAGCCGCGATCGACGTGCCGTGCTCGGCGAATGCTGACCGCACCTCTCTTCATGTGCTCGACCGTAACACTAACGGTTAGCGTTTTAAAACTGCTCTGCTTTTGTATCTGATAGCGTTGGGGCATGACCGTGCCGTCCGGGCGCCGTGAGCGCAAGAAGGCCGCGACCCGCCAGAAGATCGCTGACGCCGCCCTGCGGCTCTTCCTGGAACGCGGGTACGACGCGGTGGGCATCCGCGACGTGGCCGCTGAGGCCGACGTTGCCGTCACCACGCTCTTCTCCCACTTCGCCTCGAAAGAGGCCCTGGTGTTCGAGCAGGACGAAGACTTCGAGCAACGCCTCACGCAGGCGATCACCGGCCGGGCACCGCACGAGCCGCTCGTCCCTGCACTGCACCGCGAGACCCAGGCCCTGGTGCGACATTGCACGGCGGACGGCGCCGCCCCGATCTGGCGCATGATCGACGAATCACCTGCCCTGCGGAGGTACGAGAAGTCGATGAGGCTGCGCCATGCAGAGTCGCTGGCAACGGCCATCGCTGCCGATCTCGACCTGTCACAGGCCTCAACGGCCTGCCGGGCGATCGCGAGGTTCGTGATCGACGCCCATTCGCTGGCCCGCGAGGCGGCCGATCCGGAGGCCGCGGTGGACGAGATCTTCCGGATGATCGAGGCGGCCTGGGAGGTCACCTGCCCCTCCAGAAACTCCACCGGCACGGCCGGACCGTAGTCAGGGCTCGACCCCGCCCGGAACCGTTTCGCCGAACCCCAGCGGCAGAGTGGATCAGTGCGGCCATGATCGTTCTCACCGAGAACCGCTGTACCGATGTTCCCCAAGGCCGTGCATGATCATGCGGGAAGCGCTGCATGATCGGGCGTCAAACAACAACAAAGCGGACGCGACTCGGGAGACGTCGAGAACGCGAGCGCGTTCGCCCTGGTCAGCACGTCATGGGCTACGTGCGTGGAGAGAACACCGTTACTGGCGATCGTGTAGGACCATCCCCGCGTGCGCGGGGAGCACGGAGCCCGCTTCTGCTCGGAGGTTCCCCGGACCTTGATCTGCGATGCTCCTGTTGACCTGGCCGCGCAGGTCGCGGTGGGCACACGCGAGTTCGTCCGCCACGTGCTCGAACGCCTGGAGGCGAGGGGCGACCTACGCCCGGGGCTGCGGCTCGACGTGGAGACCGAGCGGCTGTCGTCGCTCGTCGACGGCCTCGCCATGAACGCCGTACTGCGTCCCGAGCTGGTGAGCGGACCCGCCTGCCTGGAAGTCGTACGCACCCACCTCGGCGCACTGGCCGCGTAGGGCCACCGCGCGACGTGCTGGGCGGACAGCCGCCCTCCGTGTGGCCGCCTTCAGCGGGCCAGGAGTACCAGCGCCAGCGCGGCCAGGGCCGGGACGGTCTGAACAAAGAGGATCTTGCGCGACGCCGTCGCGGCACCGTACAGCCCGGCTACGGTAACGCAGACAAGGAAGAAGACCCGCACTTGGAAGCCGACCGGATCAGGAGCGAAGGCTCCCCACAGAAGCCCGGCCGCGAGAAAGCCGTTGTACAGGCCCTGGTTGCCGGCGAGCCCCCTGGTCGAGTCCGCGAACTCCTCCGTCGTGCCGAAGGCAGCTCTCGCCCGGGAACTGGTCCACAGGAACATCTCCAGGACCATCGGCCGCTCCCCTTCTACCGCGCCCCAGCCGACCACGACAACGCCCAAAACCCCCGGTAGACCGCAGGATCACCCCCTATCTTGCGGCCTACCGAAGCTATAGGAGTTCCAGGCTCACAGGGTGTGCAGGTCGAGGGCGTCGGCCATCGCCTGGTATCCGGCCGGGTTGGGGTGGAGGTGGTCGCCGCTGTCGAAGGCCGGGCGGATTCGATCGGGGTCGGCGGGGTCGGCGACGGCGCGCTCGAAGTCCACGGCCGCGTCGAATTCGCCGCTGGTCCGGATCCACGTGTTGACCGCGTCGCGGATCCGCTCGACCTCGTCGGAGTGGGAGGCGTACCCCTTGGTCGGCAGGAGCGTGCCGCCGATGATCCGGACGTCGCGGGCGTGGGCGGCGCGTATGAGCTGCCGGTAGCCGCTGATCAGGTCGTCGGCGCTGACCTTGGTCGCGGGCGTGGTGCAGGGCGTGGGCTCCTGCAGGCCCAGGAGGATGTCGTTGATGCCTTCCAGCACGATCACCGTCTTGACGCGAGGCTGGTCGAGCACGTCCCAGCGGAAGCGTGCCAGTCCCCGCTCGCCCAGGCATGCCGAGTCGCTGAGCAGGCGGTTGCCGGCGATGCCGAGGTTGAGCACCGGCCGCCGGCCGCCCAGCCGACGGGCCAGCGCGTCCGGGTAGCGGTTGTCGGCGTCGAGGGTGGCGCCGTATCCGTCGGTGATGGAGTCGCCGAAGGTCGCCACCGCGGGCCCACCGCCGTGCACGTCGACTCCGGACAGGTAGAACCAGGAGCTGTTGGTCTCGGTGAAGGCGGCCCCGCCGAGGTCGCGGGTGTGGTCGCCGGCGGCCCGGTAGGAGGTGGTCCGGGCGAGGTTGTGGTAGGTGGCGGGACCGGTGGTGCCCTGAAAGTACAGCGTCACCGTCAGCCGTTCCCCGGCCTTGACAGCGAGCCGGAGGGGATCGCTAACGGCCTCCCGGCCGGTGGGGAGGTTCACGGAGGTGGCGTGCGCGAAGGTCAGCGGCCGGAGGGTGCCCGACTGCACGGCCGCACCCGCGCCGGCCTTGGCCACGCTCGCGCCGGTGAGCCGGAGAGGACTGCCGTAGGCGTTGGAGAGCCGGATCTGGAGCGCGGAGCCTCCCGTGGTGACCCGGACCACCTGGCGGACGGAGTGGTTGGCGAAGCCCTTTTCCGCCCAGGTGGGAGACCAGACGTCGGGCGACGGCTGCTGGGCGGCGGCCGCCCAGGCCGGCGTCCAGCTGCCGGTCTCCGCGTCGGCGGACGCCGGTGCTGTCGTCAGGGCGGCGATCAGCACGGCGGCGGTCGCGATTTTCAACACGTCGGTGCTCTTTCAGTCCAGGACCGGGAAGTTGGCGCGGAAGATGCCATAGGGGTCGCGGTGGCGCTTGATCTCGCGCAGCCGGGCCAGGGTGCCGGCGGGGAAGGCTTGGGCGGCGTTCTCCGCCGGTGCGAGGAAGGTGTACGGCTTGCGGCCGCTGACCGCCTGGCCCAGCGCCTCGACCAGGGCGCTCTGCTTGGCCTGCACCGCATCGACCAGGTGGGGCAGCCGCAGGCCGAGCAGGTAGAGCATGTACGGTTCGGCCAGCGCGCCGCCCGCGCCGCCGGCGGGATCGGCCTCGGCCAGCGCCCCGCCCAGATGCCGGACCTGGAGGTTGAGCAGCGGCGCGAGCTCCGAGCCGCTGAGCGTCTCCAGCGTCGCCTCATCCAGGCCGGTCAGCAGCTCGGTGCGGGCCAGCATCGGGCTGGGCTCGACCGGCTCGGCCGCGATCGTGCCCAGGTCGGCGACGTCCATCAGTTCACGGCTGTCGGACAGGCTCCCACCGAGCTCCTCCAGCGGCGCCAGCAGAGCCTTGGCCTCGGCCTGGTCGCCAAGGTAGGTCACGTCCATGGTGACCATCGGCGGCACGGGCGGCGGCGGGGCCATCCGGTTGACCCACACCGAAAGCTCGCGCGGCGCGTCCGCGGTGATCTGACGGAAGGCGTCGAACACCTCGGCGGTGCGGGCCGCCGGCCAGACGATCCGTCCGCCGTACAGGCTGGGCGCCGGGTACAGCGCCAGCTCGATCGAGGTGATCAGCCCATAGTCGCCGCCGCCGCCGCGCAGCGCCCAGAACAGCTCGGCATCGGACTCGGCGGTGACCCGAACCTTCCCGCCGCCGGCGTCGACGACCTCGAAGGCGCGTACCGAGTCGGCGGCCCAGCCGTAGCTGCGGCCGAACCACGAGATCCCGCCGCCGGCGACGAACCCGGCCACTGTCACCACCGGGCTGCTGCCGGCCGGCCCGGTGAGGCCGTGCTTGCCGGTCTCGGCCAGCACCCGGCCCCACCGCGCTCCGGCGCCGACCCGGGCGATGCGCGCCTGCGCGTCGACCTCCACCCAGTCCAGGCGGCCGGTACGTAGCAGGATCACGCCCTGCACATCACCCGAGGCGCCATGGCCCGACGGCTGGGCGGTGACCGTCAGCCCCGCTTCACGGGCGTAGCGCACCAGCGCCGCCACATCCTCGGCGTTCTCCGCCTCCACCACGGCGGCCACCGGCTGGTGGACGCCGACCGCCCACGGGCGGGCCGCCTCGTCGAACCCGTCCTCGCCGGGAAGCAGGACACGCCCCCGGACGGTATTACGCAGATCCATATCCGTTGTCTCCTTCGGGGACTACCAGGAAAGAGGGCCTTCGTGCTGGACGAAGGTGGCGGTGGGGCCGTCGGCGTCCAGCACCGCCATGGCCACGATCGGCGCGGCGCCTTCTTCGGGGGGCTTGATGCCTTGGTTGTGGTTGATGTCGGTCTTGACCCAGCCCGGATCGACCGTGTTGACCTTGATCGGGGTGTCCCACAGCTCTTTGGCGTAGGACACGGTGATCATGTTCAGGGCGGCCTTGGAGGAGCAGTAGGCCAGGTTGAGCATCGGCCACAGCGGATGGTCCTGGTCCACGGCGCGCCCGAGTGAGCCACGTTCGCTGGAGACGTTCACGATGCGTCCCGTCGGCGAGCGGCGCAGCAGCGGCAGCATCGCGTTGGTGACCTCGATGACGCCGAACACGTTCGTCTCGTAGACCTGGCGGGCCTCCTCGGTCGTGCTCTGGCTGGGCGGCCCGTCCGGGAAGGTGATCCCGGCGTTGTTGACCAGGATGTCGAGCCTGCCGTACTCCTGCTCGATCCACGTGGCCGCGGCCCGGATACTGGCCGCATCGGTGACGTCGAGTCGCACGTGCGGCAGGCCGAGCCGCTCGGCCGCTTCGCGCCCCCGCTCCTCGTCTCGGGCACCGATGATCGCGGTGATGCCCAGGTCGCCGAGCTGGCGCGCGATCTCGAACCCGATGCCCTTGTTCGCGCCCGTGACGAGGGCGACCGTCACCATGCCGCCCCCGCGATCTGCCGGGTGGTGGCGTTCAGCCGGTTCCACAGGTTGACGGAGGAGATGGTCATGATCAGCGCGGCCAGCTCGGTCTCGGAATAGTGGTCGGCGACCTCGTCCCACACCTCATCGCTGATCTGGCCGCCGTCGGCGAGCCGGGTGACCGTCTCGGCCAGTGCCAGCGCGGCGCGCTCGGCCTCGGTGAAGTACGGCGCCTCGCGCCACGCCGCCACGGCGAACAGCCGCTCGTCGCTCTCGCCCGCCTTACGCAGGTCCTTGGCATGCATGTCGACGCAGACGCTGCAGCCGTTGATCTGGCTGGCCCGCAGCAGCACCAGATCCGCCGTGATCTTGGGCAGTCCGGCCTGATCGATGGCCTTGGCCAGGTCCATGAGCGCTTTCATCGCGCCGGGCAGAACCACGGCGGGGTTCTTCATGCGTGCTTGCATGGTCTGTCTCCTTTGAGGATTTCGATCGTCGTCACCTCTGTGACGAAGGCGAGCGGGGTGAGGTAGCCGCCGCGCCGTACGACCAGCATCACGGGGGCGATAGATACATCCGCGATGCATCGACGATGCGATGATCCGCCGCGGCTATAGACTCCTGCGCATGCTCGGCGGGAATGTGCGCTTTGCGATCCTGGGGGCGGTGGAGGTGTCGGCCGAGGGCCGCGAGCTTCCCCCTCTCGCCCCACGTCACCGCGCCTTCCTGGGATACCTGCTGCTACATTCCGGCACGGTACTGAGCGTCGAGCGGCTGATCGAAGCGATGTGGGGGCCGACGCCGCCGGACACCGCCCGAGCACAGGTGCACGCCGCGCTGACCGCGATGCGGCGCACGCTGCGCGCGGCCGACGCGGCCCACCTGGTGCAGACCCGGCCGGCCGGATACCTGATCACTCCGGCGGCGGGGCAGCTCGACCTGCAGGAGTTCGCCACGCTCGTGGCCGAAGCGCAGTCCGAGCCGACCCCGGCCGTACAGACGCTGCGCCAAGCGCTCGCCCTGTGGCGCGGGCCCGCCTTCGCCGGCGTCCAGGCCCATTTCGCCGAGAGCGCCAGGGCGCGGCTGGAGGATCGGCGGCTGGCCGCAGTCGAACGACTGGTGGAGCTCGAACTCGCCACCGGAAGGCACGCCGAGCTTATTGATCAGCTGGCCGCCGAGCTGACCGCGCATCCCTTGCGTGAACGGCTGGCCGGGCAGCTGATGCTGGCCCTGCATCGCGCCGGGCGCCAGGCGGACGCGCTGGCCGTCGGTCGTGACTACCGCCGCAGACTGGCCGATGAGCAGGGACTGGACCCGGGCCACGGCTTCCTGGCCATCGAGGAGACTGTCCTGCGCGGCGAGCCGCCCGCGGCCGCCCTGATCCGGCCCGCGCAGGCCGAGCCGCCCGCCGCCGCCACGGCCAGGCCGGTGGCGGCCTTTCTGCCCTACGACGTCGCCGACTTCGCCGGCCGCTCCGTCCAGGTGGAGGAGCTGTGCGGGCCCGCCTCCCAGACGGTGACGATCTCCGTGATCGACGGCATGGCCGGCATCGGCAAGACGGCTCTGGCCGTCCATGCCGCGCACCGCCTCGCCCAACGGTACCCCGATGGTCAGCTCTTCATCGACCTGCACGCCCACACGGCGGGCCAGCGGCCGCTTGAGCCCGCCGAAGCGCTGGAGATGCTGCTGCGGCAGCTCGGTGTGGCAACCGAGCGCATCCCCGCGTCCATCACCGAAAGGGCTGCGCTGTGGCGAGCCGAGCTGGCCGGCCGCCGGGTGCTGCTGGTGCTGGACAACGCCGCCGACGCCGCCCGGGTCCGGCCCCTGCTGCCGGGCACTTCGAACAGCCTGGTGCTCATCACCAGCCGCCAGCGGCTCACCGACCTGGACGGCGCGCGGGCCGTGTCCATGGACGTGCTGCCCCTACCCGACGCCTTCGCGCTCTTCACCGGCATCGTGGGCGAGCGCGCGGCGGCCGAGTCCGAGGCGGTCGCGGAGGTCCTGCTACTGTGCGGGTTCCTGCCGCTGGCCGTACGCATCGCCGCCACCCGCCTGCGGCACCGCCCCCGCTGGAGCGTGGCCCATCTGGCCGAACGCCTGCGTGACGAGCGCCGCAGGCTCACCGAGCTGGCCAGGTCGGAACGCGGCGTGGCGGCGGCGTTCACCTTGTCGTACCGCCAGCTCACCGCCGACCAGCAGCAGTTGTTCCGCCTGCTCGGGCTGCATCCCGGCCGCGACATCGAACCCCACGCGGCCGCCGCACTCGCCGATCTCCCCGTGGAGCGCACCGAGGACCTGCTGGAGGACCTGCTGGACGCGCACATGCTCCAGCAGCGCGCCTTCGGCCGCTACGTCTTCCACGACCTGCTCCGTCAGTACGCCGCGCAGCTCGCGGCCGAGCAAGAGCCGCCACAGGCCGGGGAGGCGGCGATGACCCGGCTGCTCGGCCACCAGTTGACCACGGCGTCGGACGCCATGAACCTGCTCTATCCCGACAGCGCCCACCGGCGGCCGCGCATCGAGCGATCCGCGTCCTCGCCGGTGCCTGTCCACGACGCGCCGCGGGCGCTGGCCTGGCTGGAGGCCGAACGCGCCAACCTCGTCCTGGCCGCCGATCGCAACCTGACGCACACCGGCCTGCTGGCCACCACGCTGTACCGCTATCTCTACGACCACGCCCACCACGACGATGCTCTCGCCCTGTACGGCAAGGCACTGCGCGCCGCCCGATGCCGCGAGGATCTGGCCGGTGAAGGGCGGGCGCTGACCGATCTCGGCTGGGTCCATCAGGTGCAGGGAAGCCATGACGTCGCCCGTGAGCACTTCGACCGGGCGCTGGCCGCCTGCCGTACGGCTGAAGACCTACGAGGTCAGGCCCGCGCGCTGGTCGGCTTGGGCAGAGTGGGCACGGACGAAGGCGACCACGAGCGGGCCAAGGAGGCGAACCTGCGCGCCCTGGAGTTGTTCCGCGACATCGGCGACCGGTTCGGCGAGGCCGTGACGCTGGACTACCTCGGCATCGTCCACGAGCGGCTCGGCCAGTACGCGCAGGCGGCCGACCTGCACCGCCAGGCCTTGGAGCTGTCCCGAGAGATCGGCAGCCGAGGCGGCGAGGCCGACGCCCTGGACAACCTCGGGGTGGCCTGCACCCGGCTGGGCCGGCACGCCGAGGCCCGCGACCACCACGAGCAGGCGCTGGAGCTGTACCGGCACTTCGGCTACCGGCGAGGCGAGGCCAAGGCCCTCAACAGCCTGGCCGAGATCGCAGCGACCATGGGCGACCCCGGCCAAGCCGTACGCCTGCACACCACCGCTCTCGATCTGGCCGTGGAGCTGAGCAACCGGAGCGAGGAACGGCGTGCCCGCGAAGCCATCGCCCGGCTCCTGCCCACGCCGGAGACGTGCGTTCCGTTCTGAAGGCCTGCGCCGCGACGCAATGGCAGCTAAATACAAGCAGGACGGTCACGTCCACGGACGTGGTGTATGTATGGATCTTCGCGTGATCCTGTTTCTGCAGGTTAAGCGGTAAGCATCTGTGGCAGCGGGTTCTGGGCTGGAGGAGGCCGCTCCCAGTAGCAACGGAGCAGAATCCAACGAACCAACCTCTCCCGGGGCATATTCGGATTTGAGGGACTTCTGACGATCTTTGCTACAACGGTTCGTACTGGTGTCGGTGCGGTCGTGGAGGTTGTGGGCGTTGGCGGTTCAGTTCTTCTCCGATGAGCAGATGGAGCGGCTGCGGTCGTATCCGGACATCGGCAGGGACGAGTTGATCAGGTTCTTCAGGTTGACGCGGAAGGATCTACCCGCATGCAGGGCCGCCGCTGGCCGACCGGTGGGACGAGGACCTGATCACCGAGTGCTATCCGGACCTACTGCGCATGGCCGGATCGCTCAAAGTTCGGGGAGGCGACCGCCTTCCTGATCGTCGGGAAATGGTCGGCGGCTTCCCGGCAGAACACCCTGGCGGCGTTGAAGGGGTGGGGGCGAATGCGGCGGACCATCCACGCCGCCCGTTACCTGTCCGACCCGGTCTATGGTCCGGCCGGTCAGGGTTCTGCCGCGGACGGGGAACCGCTGGCCGTCGGATGAGCTCCTGGTAGGGACCATCCTCGCGTGCGCGGGGAGCACATGTCCTTCGGAGTCACCGCGCGCTGAACGGGGGGACCACGTCACCGCCAAGGTAGCCACGAGGTCTCCGGTATTCGGGTTTGTCTTGGTCGACCAACCATCTACCGGAGACCTGCGGCCCCGGTTCGCTGTGGTACTTGCGAAGAGAGAAGCAGAGGCCGGCTCGGAGGTCTGCAAGTTCCCGGCGGAGCGCATCGCGTTCGCTGATCAACTCTTCTATGTCGTCCAGGGTGAAGAGCGTCTTGGAGTGGCCGTTCATGGTCCAGCCGTGATCACAACGGGGGTCGTGTCTGGAAGCCCTTCGAGGTAGTCGCGAAGTGCGCGCACGGTCAGCATGGCTGCAGGATGGCATGGGGTTGCGCACTTGCGCATGCCGGGCCTGCCTGACGCTCCTATGTGCAAGGGGTTGGCTGGGTGGATATCTCGTCGTGGCTCTGGTCGTCTTGGAGCCGTCGTCATGTGTCCTGCTTGTCGGACGACGAAGCTGCGTGGGCAGCGCCTGCCGTACGCAGCGGTGAGGTCCGGCCATCCTTTCCCGGTTCGCCAGTGTTGGTCCTGGTAGTGGCGGTTACTCAGGGCTCGTAGTGCCTCCAGCACGTCGTTGCGTCGCTCTGGCCACTGCACCCGCTGTTTGCCTGGATGTGCTTCCTCCACGGGTGCCAAGCTACTGGGGGCCTGTCGATGTCCCGTTTTTGTGGGCGTGGTGGTCGGCGATGAGGGCCCGGTAGGTCACATCTGACAGGTGCCGTTTCAGGACGCGGAAGCTGCCTTTGGCAGTGTCTCGGGTGGTTTCCTGGCGTCGCTTCAGCAGGGCTCGGGCGCCTTCGTGGCAGCGGGCCTGGGTGATGGCGATGCGGTGCAAGGTGGTGTTGAGCTGCCGGTTGCCGCCACGGTTGAGTCGGTGACGGGCGTCGTTGCCGCTCCAGACGGGGATCGGGGCGGTGCCGTTGTGCCGGGCGAACGCAGCCGAGCTGCGAAAGCGGGTGATGTCGCCGACCTCTCCCAGGAGTTCGGCCGCGGTCACCACGTTCACGCCGACGATCGCCATCAGGCGGGGAAGGCGGGCCTGAACCAGCGGCTTGAGCTCCTTTTCGATCGTGTCGATCTCGATGCTGAGCGAGTCGATCGGGGCGATCTGTGCCAGCGCGACGCGGCGGGCAGCGGTGGCCGGCAGTGCTTGGAGCTGCACGGAGAGCTTGCGCCGGGTGGTGACCTGCTTGAGTTTGGTCACCGCGGCCGCCATGTCCGGATTCTGGTCGTGAACCAGCCACAACACGCGGTTGATCAGCCTGGTGCGCTCGGCAACGAGTGCCTCACGGTGATCGACGAGCAGCCGGATCGGCCTGGTGTGCTCATCCAGCCGCACGGTCGGCAGGTCGGGCTCGCGCAGGGCCAGACGGGCGATGGCCATGGCGTCGATCGGGTCGGACTTGCCACGCTCGCGGCCACTACGACGCTCGGCTGCGGTGCGGTTGGGCGGCACGGGGACCACCGTCTCGCCGGCGGCCAGCAGGTCGGTGCCGGACGTCTTCCACCGCCCACACACGCTCTTCGGGCGCGAGTTACGGGCCCAGACCAGCAGCTGGACGTGCCCGTGGTCACGGGCCTGCACGGTGCGTTCACCCTTCTTGCGGCCGATTTCATCGACGGAATGCCGTCCGGCCCGGGCAATGTCGAGGACCAGGTCGCCGTGGACAGGTCAGGCACAAGCCATGCACGTTCCGACAGATCATCCCTGAGTCACCAAGCGTCCTGAACCCGCACCAACGGGCCCTACAAGAGTGACACTGAGATCATCCCGTCTGCCGTCGACCCGCCCGAAGGCTCGGCTTTGCCCGGGTCCATGGCGGGCGGGGGAGCAGGCCCTTACCTCAGCCACCTATGGACCTCAGCGGCTTCGTGATGCTGCTCCCGGAGCCGGAGGCCCCTCGGGAGCCTGGGTTATTGCCTCGATCGGTGGGGTGTCCGCTGGGAGACTGGCGGTATGGCCAGTTCGTTGTCGCTGGTGCGCCGGGTACGGCCCTATGAGAAGGGCCAGCGGGGGACGTACCGCTCGGAGTGTCGTTTCCTGGACTTCGTGATCGATGGTAGGTCGCTGCTGGATCTGGTGGCTGAGCGCGATCCCGGAAACGCGGATATGGCGTCGGTCTTGTGGTTGGTCACGGCTCTTGATGGCGGTGATGACGTACGTCGTCTGCTGGGGCAGCGTGAGTCGCCGTTGGATGACGGCCGGATGCCGCTGTATGTGTGTCCGGAGTGCGGTGATCTCGGCTGTGGAGCCTTGACCGCGGTCGTGGAGTTCTCCTCCGGTCGCGTGGTCTGGCGGGATCTGGGCTGGCAGACGGATTACGACGATGGGGTCGACTACGAGGATTTCGCAGGCATCCGTCCGTTCGTGTTCGAGAGAGCCCGGTACGAGGCGGTGCTTGCGACGGTGCCTGAACTGCGTGCTCAGGAGAAGTGCGAGGTTCCAGCGGAGAGTCATCGCCGGTGGTGGCGGCGGCGCCGCTGATCTGGTTCTGAAGGAATTTTGATGCCTTTGGAATACACCCTTCCGAAGAGCTCGCAACCTTCAGGAACTGACGATGACCGACAAAGATGGATGATCAGGCGGCAATCCCACGAGAGCAAGGGAAACATCCAATTCCCGTGACGCTCTCGGAGGCACTGACTCCCAGAGGCTACTGTTATCGAGAAGAACTCGGAGGAAAATTCGCTGCTCATTGTTGAGCGAGTCGCCTGACGAGAATGCCTCCGGAAAGGCCCTCTCCAGGAGAACTTCCAGATCCTTGTACGTTGTGGGATGGAGCGGCGTGGCTGCCACGACGACGGCGGTGGGCAAGAGGTCGGCGAAGTTCGCTACCCGGCCGACAGCCTGGTGGAGTAGATGGTTCGGCCAACCTATGGTTGCGGGCAGCGCCCGCGAATCCGAATACCACACTGCGGCCCGCTCGGGGTCGGTCACCGCGTCCCACACAGCCGACGAGCTGTCAGGATCGTGCGCGAGGCTGGAGGAGAACGCCGCGACGAGCTGAATGCCGGGATGCCGATCGAACAGGAATGACCTGCTCACACCGCCGAAACAGTCGAGTGTCTCCAGTGCCTCGACGCGCTCGTGAAAAGTAGCGGCGTCGCGAGCGCGATCCTCGACGACGGCGACGATCTCGGCGCGCCGGCTCGAAACCGTGGGAACCAAGCACAGCGCAGCCGCTGCAGAGGTCGCCGCAGCACGCGTACGTGGATCGTCGTCGGACAAGCATCGCAGGACTGGGTCCACCAGGGCGGGAGCGATGCTCCTGCACCCCATGACGGCGTCGTACGCCCAGGCCGGCGTTTCGATGTCACACGGTTCATCCGGGTCCCGCTGCCGAGGATTGTGGTAGATCGACCAGAGTTCACTCTCACTTCGGTCCGGCTCGGTGCCCTCGGCCACTGTTGCGAGAAAGTCGAGCAGGTGTGCCCGAACCGGCTGTGGCTCCCGCCAGCTGTATGAGATCGGACGATCGAACCCCGGTTCCTGAAGCAGCCCGGCGACTACGATCGCGACTGGGGCCGTGGCGGGATAGACAGAGCCCTGGTGAGTGACCGCTGTGTGAAGGTGGACGATCGCGTCCTCCCACGCCGCGTCATCATCCCGCACAAGCCGCCGGAGATGGTCGGGAGTATCGGTGGCCTCGCCATAGGCGTGAACCAAACGAGACCAGTCGTACGTTTCGAGGGCGTCCACCCCAAAGAGCATGGGTCATTCTCCCGCACCGATCGTCTGCGGATGGCACGCAGCTGAGCATCGCCTCGTTCTCGCTGCTGCGCCTGGCTGTGTTCGGGACACCCCTGGCCGACCTCTGGTCGTGGTGGAGGTGTTACTTCCGGCCGATCGTCACGCGCCTACCCAGTCGCGTGAGAAGCCGTCACCGGCGCGCTTCTGGCCGCCGCAAGCCGATCCACGTGTAGCGTCAGGCAGTTTGCGGATTGCCATGAAAGAAGGATTCGATCTGCTCCGCCACAGAGAAGTCCGCGGCGCAGGCCGGGCACGTCGTGCGCCCGAACAAGTAGGTCAGTGTTCATGCCAGGCATTGGGAGCCAACTCCGGATCCCCGACCTCTTCGAAGAGTTGCGGGAGGTCGGTCGCGGCACCGTAGGCGTGCTCAAGGCGTGACCAATCCGTCGACATGCCCACGATCATCCCAACGGCGCCTGCGGAGTGAAATGGCACGGGACAGCCCGTAGGAAAAGGCTGCAACAGCACCGGCACGAACCCGATTGCAAGAAGCGTTCTCATCGATGCTGCAAGCGACCGTGCCCGAAGGAATGCGTGAGGCATGCGGGCAAGCGCCCGAAGCGTACGGGCGGCGGCTCCGTGCCCGTCGACGGGCACGGAGGGCCGTGAAACCGCAGGGGACGACTGGCAGGAGACTGGCCTGGTCTTCACCACTGCGAGCGGCCGGGCAGTCGAACCGTCGGCAAGGACCGGGCTGCTGGTGTCCGCTCCGCAATCACCCAGCTCTCACGCGCCAGGAGCCCGGTATGCCACCTCCATCCGTGCGGCATCGTCGATCTCCTCTGGCGTCAGCAGGACAGCCGTCTTCGTTCGTACCGCCCCAGACGCCGATATTGTGAGACCCACAGCGGCCGAAGCCGCATTGCTCGGCAGGTCGACGAGCACATACGTGTCTGTCTCGCCGAACGCGAAATACATCTGCTCGACCCGGCCGCCGACGCTTTCCGCCATGCGCTCCACCGCTTGCCGGCGTCCGGTGCCGCCATCTTGCAACACTCCTTTGAGGCCATCTGCGGTGTAGGTCGCCTGAATCAGATACTTGGGCATGGTCGAGTCCCTCTTCCCGTGCCGCCACCCTGCGCTGAGGCGGCCATTGCGGTCACGGGGTCGAAGTTCTCGGCTTTGGGTGACGGTAACCCCACCCGCTGTACTGGTTTTCCCCTGTCGCAGTCTTACGCTGCGAAGCCTGCAGCGGTTTTACAGCGCGTGACCGCTCCTATCGGCTTCATGTTTCTGACCTGCGGTGCCGACTTGTCATGCCGTCACAAACAGCAAGATCATTACACATATATTGCACGGTTCCCCGGATGCCCCCTGAGCAGCTGTGTCCTGTGGCTCGACGCTCTGAGGCAGTCTTCCCGACGGACAAGCTGAGCGCGCTTCGCCTTGGCAGGTGTCTCGTAGCCGAAGTTGAAGCGGGCCAGCCAGAGTATCGAGCATGGATCGAGATCCGGCCACTGCGAACTGACGCCGACGATGCCGCCCAACAACAAGGCTGGACACGTAACCACGAGAGGCGCAGCTTCCGGCTGACACACTGCGAATACGTCGTCGAGTGCCTCGACGGCTGGGACTATGACATTGGAAGCAACGAGATCAAGCGCACAGTCGCCACCGACGAAGCTGACCTCCTGGCCCTACTCCAAGATTGGGGCATAGCGGGGAGCACTGATCGCCTCCGGCGATCTAAGGGCCGTTGTGGGGACCATCCCCGCGTGCGCGGGGAGCACAACGCGACGATGGCGGTGCCGCGCCCGGCTCCGGCCCTCACCCGAACGGCTCTCTCTCCGCCACGGAGCACGGCGCACGCCGGGCGGCCCGGTCACGCCACGGCGGTCAGGAATCCGCGTCCCACCAGCCGCGGCGCGCCGCGAGCAGGCCGGCCTGGAAGCGGGTGCGGGCGCCGAGCCGGTCCATCAGCTCGCTGACCCTCCGGTGCACGGTGCGCAGGCTCACCCCCAGCTGGCGCGCGACCGCCTCGTCCTTGAGCCCGGCCGCGAGCAGCGCGAACAGCTCGGGATCCGGCATGTCCGCCGGGCGGGAGGGCGCGTCGAAGATCGGCAGCGGCAGCGCCGACCGCCACAGGACCTCGAACAGGGTGACCAGCGCGTCGAGCAGCGACGAAGAGTGCACGATGACCGCGCTGTCCGAGTGGGCGGACGCGTCGGCGTTCAGCGGCAGGATGGCGGTCCTCCGGTCGGCGATGGCCAGCTTCATGGGCACCTCGGGGCTGACCCTGGCCTGCTCTCCGGCCGCTGCCGACTCCTGGGCGAGGCGCAGCTTGCCGGGGATCTCCAGGGCCGACGCGTCGTAGATGCCGCGCACCAGGAGGCCGTGCGCGAGACGCTCCATCTCGGGGGCGTTCTGCTGGGAGGGGTCCTGCGCGTACGGTGGCCGGTCGAGCACCAGGAGCTCCTCGGTCGCGGTCTGCTGCAACTGCGTGAACCGCTGCACCACGGCCGCCTGCCCCTGCACGACCTCGACCAGTTCCTCGGGGGCCAGGTTCTCCGTTCGCGGCGTCTCGGCCAGCAGCGCGAGCGCGGCCAGCCTGGCCTGGGCCAGCCCCTCCTCGCGGCGGGAGATGAGGGCGGCCACCGCCACGTCGGGCCTGGTCGGCACGTACCGGACCGGGCGCCCCGCCATGCGGCTGACCAGGCCGAGCGACTCGAGCCGCGAGCACGCCCGGCGCAGGGCCACCGTGGTGCGGCCGGTGTGCGCGGCCAGCTCGGGCAGCGTGGCGCGCGGCCGGCGCAGCAGGTCGCGGTAGATCTGCTCGTCCTCGGCATCCACCCCGACCGCCGCGAGCGCGTTGTCGTCCGCGTTCATGATCGATCAGTGTGTCAGATACCTGCAATGGCGTAAATCAGCCACCATCAAGATCTAGCCTGAGCATCGAACTCACCGATAGGAACGGACTCGTAAGACATACCTGTCGGGGAGGCAGTGTTGAAGAAGGCATTCACCATCGGACTCGCGACCGCGCTGACGGTCCTGTCGGCCGCCACGCCCGCCATAGCGAGGGACCAACCCTCCGGCGACGGCTTCGACGGCTTCGGTTGGAGCCGGCCGACCTGCCAGACGGTCGCCGGCGATGGTTCTGTGACGTACGCGTGGAACGACGGCAAGCAGATCGCGCCCACCACCAAGCCGGCGCGGCCGATCGTCTACACCACGGGTCTCGTCGCGCTCGACAGTCCGAACCAGTTGCTGGCCATGTCCAACAAGCAGCTGTTGGCCTCGAACGACGCGGGCTGCACCTGGACCGTGACCGGCGAGGTGAGCGGCTCGCACATCGAACTGGTCGCGGCCCGGGGCGGCCGGGCCTACGCCTGGGACCGCGACGGCAACCTCGCGCTCGCCACGCCCGAGGGCATCACGCCGCTCACCGCGCCGGCCGGCGACCTGATCGGGCTCGGCGTGGACCGGGGCAACGGCGACCGCCTGCGGACGTCCGACCTCGAAGGCCAGCTGTACGAGTCACAGGACGCCGGGCGCACGTGGCAGCCCGTCGGGGTGCCGGCCTGGTCACCGAGCAACACCCGCATGTCCTACACCGCGGTGTTCGACCCGCACGACCTGGACCACGTGGTGCTGGGCGCCTCGGACACCGGTGCCCGCGTCACCTTCGACGGCGGCCGCACCTGGGCCTCGGCCGAAGGGATGACCAAGCCCGGCGACCGGGTCAACGTGTTCAGCGCCGCGATCTCCCCGGCCGCCGGGAACGTCGTCTGGGCGATGGGGCTCAACCTGGCGGAGCTGGATGCCGGCCTGCCGTCCGGCGGCCGGCACATCTACCGCTCGGACGACGGAGGCAGGAACTTCACCCCCGTCGTGGACCAGGACCGGGCGGTCACGATTCCCAACGGGCCGCTGCTCGCCCCGCACCCGCAGGACGCGGACGTCCTCTACTTCGACTTCGGGACCGGATGGTCGTCGATCGGCACCGACATCTACAAGTACGAATCCCGTAAGAACCGCGTCACCATCAACCACAACTCCTACGACCGGGTCACCTCCATCGCCTTCAACCCCGCGCAGCCGAATGTGATGTACCTGGGGGTGGCCGAAGAGGTGTAGCACTCGCACCCGCTCAGACGCCAGGAGGCGATCCCGCGGCCCGCGGGATCGCTTCTGGCGCGAGCTCTCGTGAAGTGCACGGCCGTGACAAGGATGTCGGCCTTCCCGTCGAGTTAAGGCGGAGGCACGCGGCTACGAACTGGCGGTGTCCCGTCGCGGCGCCGGGTCTAGCAAGACCGGCAGGGAGTTTCCCGTGTAGCAAGGGCCAGAAGACTCGTTCAGGGCCAGGCTGGTCCCCCGCCCTTCCTTGACGGAAACGCCAGCCCCTTTCAGAAGACGGGCACAAGCCTCTACCTTGGCCGGCCTCGTGGGGAGCACTCCCCATCTCGATCGCCAGGAAGGTGTTGCCCGGGACCATCCCTGCGCGGGGATGGTCCCCGCCGCAAGGGCACCGTGCAGGACCAGGACGGGTGCTCCCCGCGCACACGGGATAGTCCCACCGGCCACGCGGCCGCCCTGGTGCGCCGCTAGTGCTCCCTGCGCCGTCCTCCCGGGCATTACCGGGCCCAGGTGCTCCCGGCGCACGCAGGTGAGGATGATCCACGCTCCCTCCTGTGAAGGTGTTGCCCCTCCATGCAACGAGGCTTTTTCATCCTGGGTCTATTCGAGGCAGTTGCTGGTCCTCAGCTGAGGCGCATCTTCGACTCGAGTCGTGCGTCGGCTTCCGATGTCGCCGACCGGCTGCCCGGGATCTTCGAGGACCGTGACTCGTCGGTCCGGAAGACGACGCGCTTCAGGAGATGTCCCGCTCAATGCGGCAGAACGGCACTCGTGGCCGTCGGGCTCGTGCAGCCTCACAGCCGGGATCTCAGCACGTCGACCTCGCAGCCTGGCGAGGACGGGTCGAAGCCGTGCTCGACACCCTGCTGACCAACGCGGTCATGACCTGGACCAGCGACTATCTGGGGCTGGCGGTGGCCGCGCTGCGGGCCGAGGGCCGCTACGTCAACGACGAGGCGCCGGCCCACATCAGCCCGGCCCGCTGCGAAACCGTCAACTTCTTCGGCGCCATCAGCGTCGAGATCGACACCGAACTGGCCAAGCTGGATGCCACCGGCTACCGGCCCTTGCGCTCTCTTACCAGTGCGCAAGGCGAGGGCGGCCATCCCTGACGGCGCTTTGTGAAGCAGCGCGCCAAGGAGCTCTGCTCGGGTGAACTGATCATCGTTCAGCGGCGCGACAGGAACGGCAGCAGCTGGCTGATCTCATGGTCGACCGCCTGCTGTTCGTCTGCCGAAAGGGTTCGAAACGGCCTCAGCCGTACCTCGCCTGCGGTGAAAGACCAGGTGCCGCGGACGTAGCCGTCGATGAGCACGGTGGGCAGGACTCTGGCCTGGCCGGGGGCGACATGCTTGCGGTCGGCGTCAGCGATGATGCGGCTGCGGTCGGCGTAGCCCAGGAGGGCGTTGTCGTAGGCGGGCAGCAGCCGCACCGGGGCGGGGGTGTCAGGGTCGGGGAGCAGGGCGTCGGGCAGGTCGAGCAGGCGCTGGCCGTCGGGGCCGGTGTAGTGGCGCAGGTCGGCGCCCATCTCCGAGATGATCTGGTCCAGCCGGGTCAACCCGCACCACGCCTGGACGTCCGCCACGGTGGCGGGGCCGAAGGCGGCCAGGTAGCGGCGAATCAAGTCGCGGAGGGCGGCGGGGTGAAGGGCGTCGATAGGAGCGGCGCTGACGGCGACCGATGAGCGGGTGCCCCAGCCGCCCCAGGACGCGGTGGCCGGATCGTGGATGAGCGGGGTGCGCAGCTCGATCTCACCGGCCAGGATTCGGCTGTCGCGGCCCGGGTGGAGGGTCGCGAGGTGCCTGGCGAGATCCCTTCTTGGCAGCGGGCCGGTCTGCAGCAGGGCGCGTCCCTCGGCCACCAGCGTTTCGGGGTCGAGTCCGGAGTTGTTGCGGCGGAAGTGCGCCGAGTCGGCGGTGCGGTTCAGGACGGGCTGCAGCACCGGCCGCAGCCGACGGAAGTCGTCGGCTGCGGCGAGGTGCATCGTGCTGCGCAGGAAGCCGGAACGCACCACCTGCCCCTCGGCGAGCAGGGTGGTGAGGTCAGCGTGGGTGAAGTGGCGGATCCGAGTCCACAGGCCGACGTAGGGCCAGTTCGGCTCCTGCGCCTGCATGGCGACCAGGTGGCCGATCACCTCCAGGGCCGCCAGGTCGGCCCGCTCCAGCAGGAACTGCCGCTGGAGCAGGGCCCGGTTGAGCGCTCGGCGGGACAGGGTGGTCATGCCAGCCGTACCGAGACGTTGCCTCGGTATTCGCCCCGCAGCATGTCCAGGAATGCGCCGGGCACGCCGTCGATGCCGGTCTCGACCACGGTCCGCGGGTAGACGAAGCGGCCCTGGTCGAGCGCTGTGCGGAAGTGGTGGTGCCAGGCGGCGATCTGGTCGGGGGTGTGGTAGCAGGAGAACGGCAGCAGCTCGACCCCCCTGGCCTGGGCGGCGTCGCGATCGGGCTCGGGGAAGCGGTCGGAGGCGGCGCCGAGCTGGGTGGACAGCGATCCGCACAGGGCGAACCTGGCGCCCGGTGCGGCGACCTCGAGCGCGGCGTCATACAGCGCACCGCCCACGGTGTCGAAGAAGACTGTGATGCCCTCCGGGGCCAATTCCTTAAGCGCGGCGACCGGGTCGTGGTGGTAGTCGAAGGCGGCGTCGAAACCGAGCTCGTCCACGAGGTAGTCGGCCTTGGCCTGGCTACCCGCACTGCCGATCACTTTCTTGGCGCCCAGGTTGCGGGCGATCTGCCCGGCCAGCGAGCCGACACCGCCGGCCGCGCCGGAGACGAACACAATGTCGCCCTCGCCGACCTTGGCCACGTCCGCGACGCCGTAGTAGGCGGTCGGGCCCTGGCCCAGGTAGTAGCTCGGGTCGGGATAGGCGTCCGGGTCCAACTTGACATAGGAGGCCGCCGGTCCCGCCGAGTGCGTGCTCCAGCCGCTCATCGACTGGACCAGGTCGCCCTCCTGCAGGTCAGGGCTGGCCGAGCTCAGTACGGTGCCAATCGCCATGACGCCCACCCGCTGGCCGGGCTGCCAGGCCGGGATCGGAAGGTGGCAGTCGGCGCGCATGAGTTCGAGGTAGGTGGCGGCCAGCCCCAGGTAGTCGGTGCGCACCACGACCTCGCCCTCGATCTCCGTCTGGGCAACGGTGAAGTGCTCGGGGCCGGGGACGGCGGCGATCTGGGCGGTCAACTGAACCTCGCGAGTCATCATGGTGGTCACCCTATTGGGGCTTCCGGCCAGTTTTTGACCGGAAGGACCGAATAATGGTGATATGGCCAACACGAGTTCCCGCACGCTCACGCTGCTGTCGTTGCTGCAGACGCACCGCCACTGGCCAGGCGCAGATCTGGCCGATCGTCTCGGCGTGTCAGAACGCACGCTGCGCCGGGATGTCGATCGCTTGCGTGAGCTGGGGTATCCGGTACACGCCTCCCGGGGCACCGACGGCGGCTACCAACTGGAGCCCGGGGCCGTGCTGCCGCCGTTGCTGCTCGACGACGAAGAAGGGGTTGCGCTGGCGGTCGGCATGGGAGACTCGGCGCAGAGCGGAATCGCGGGGCTGGAAGAGGCGGCGGTACGCGCGTTGACCAAGGTGGTGCAGGTCCTGCCGCCCCGTCTGCGGGCCAGGGTGAACGCGCTGCGCGCGATGACGGTCTCGGCGGCGTCCACCGGGCCGGTCATCCCGGCGGAGGTGCTGACGATGATCGCCCAGTCGTGCCGGGACCAGGAACGGCTGTGCTTCCACTACACCACGCGCGGCGGCGCGCAAACCGAACGCGAAGTGGAACCCCATCGCCTCGTCGCGCTCGGGGGCCGCTGGTATCTGGTGGCCTACGACCTGACCAGACACGACTGGCGCAGCTTCCGCCTCGACCGGCTGGCACAGCCACGCAACACCGGCGCCCCTTTCCTGCCACGGCCGCTTCCCGGCGGGGACGCCGCCGCGTTCGTACGCACCGCGGCCCAGGTTTCGACCGCTCACACAGTCGTCGTGCTGGTTCACGCACCCGCAGAACACGTGCGCCGGATGGTCGGCCAATGGGGCGAGATCGAACCGGTCGCCCATCATCGATGCCGGCTCACGATGATCTCCACCAGCCTGGACTGGCCCACGCAGGCGCTGGGCAACGTCGGCGCCGAATTCGAGGTGCTCGAATCGCCGGAATTCGTCGATCACCTGAGAAATTGGGGCACACGGTTCCTTAACGCCGTCGACAGATCGGCCGCTCTCACCGAAGGCCCGGCCGAAACCTGAGAACGAACAATCCCCGGGGCAGGGAGATCAGAGACACCCCAGGAAAGCGCGTGCCGGGGCGGGCCATCGAGCAGGCGGCGTGCCTGATCCCGCAGAGGCAAGGTCGAAGAACCCGCCCACGCACGCTGGACCGCTGCCGAACGGCTGGAGATCGATCGTGTCCTCATGGTCGGGCTCGGAGCGAGGCTGCTTCGGCACGCGCGCCTGCCCGATGACCTCCTGCGCCGCCCCGGCCGGCTCGCCCTGCCGGACTGGCAAGGGCAAGGTCGCCGTCCAGTACCACACCGCCCGCTTCCGGCTCGTGCCCTCCCTCGCCAAGAAACTCACCGTGGCGACCCCGCCCGTCCGCAAACCCGGCACGCTGTGGATCGAACTGCCCCGCCCCGCTGCGGCCGGCACCGAACCGGCGGGGCACGTGCGCATCGGATACGCCCGCGCGTCCACTGTCCGTCAGTCCCTGGACACCCAACTCGACGCGCTCAAGGCCGCCGGCGTCACCCGCGTCTTCTCCGAGAAGATCTCCACCCGCGCAACCATCCGCCCCGAACTCGACAAGGCCGTCACCCTGGCCCGCGAGCTCCGCTCCGCGGGCGTCGCGGTCACGCTCGTGGTGCACGGTGGTGTTCGCCGTGCTGGCCGCGCTGTCGGGGATGGAACGCGAGTACATCCGCGACCGCACCCTGGAAGGCCACGAATCCGCTCGCAGCCGCGGCAAGACCATAGGCGGCGCCGCCGTCACCGATGACGCGATGCTGTCCATGGCCCTGCACCTGCGCGAGCAGAACTTCAGCCTGCGCGACATCGCCGCCAGCCTCGTCATCACCAAAGGCAAGAAGAAGGGCCGGCATCCCTCCCCGGCCACTGTCCTGCGCATGCTCCACGACCACGACGAAGCCACCGCGACAGCGGCGGCCTCCACGAGTTGATCAGGAGCTCTTGGGAGCTTGGTGAGCTGTTACGGGGCCGTCATTTCTGCTGGTCGGGCAAATGTGTTGGATGTTCGGCGGATACTACGGCGACCCCTACTCGGGAAAGCATCACCGGCACGGAGTGAACGTGCAGGTCCTGGCTGATCCGGCCGGTTCGTTCAAGCGGGCGCGGTCAGCCTTTGGTCTGCACCGTGGCTGACAATTCGATCGGGAGCGTCGTGCCGTCGGCGGCCAGCGGGCGGACGGTGAAGGTGTAGCTCGTTCGGCCACGGAGCCCGGTGACCCGAGCCGTCGTCCCCGTCACCCGCATGACCTCGGTGTCGCCGTTGAAGACCGCGTAACCGGTGGCGGTCGGCACGGACGGCCAGGTCAGGGTCACCGACTTGGCGTTGAGGTTGCCGACGCCGAGTTCGGCGCCGTTCCAGGTGTTGGGCGTCTCGACCACGAACGCGTCGATGATGACGAACTTGTCCGCACCGTTGACGACCTTGATGGTGTGATCGCCCATCGGCAGCCCGGTGAGCTGGAACACCCGCTGGGCGGCCAGCCGTACCGGGGAGTTGCAGTCGACCGTGGCCTTGAGCTCGCCGTCGACGTAGATGTCGATGGTGCCCATGTCGGAGTAGCGCTCGGACAGCAGGCTGATGCCGGTGCCGGTGAAGGTGAACTCGACGGCCTGCCCGGCGTGCCAGCCGGCGTGGACGTCGTCGTTGTAGTCGCCCACCCCGCGGTCGCGGCTGTAGGTGAAGTCGTTGTCGGGGTAGGCGATGCGCTCGTCGGTGTCGTTGACGTAGGTGAGCACCACCCTCGGGTCGGTGACGGTGATCTTGTGCTCGCCGGAGAATCCGTCGTAGATCGCGGTGATCGTGGCGGTGCCCCAGGTGCGGGCGGTGACGAGACCATCCGCGTCCACGGTGGCGATCGACGGGTCGGAGCTCTTGAAGGTGACGCCCTTGGTCACCGGGGTGCGGGTGCCGTCCGCGCCGACCGTCGCGACGGACAGCTGGCCGGGCTCGCCGACCTTGAGCGCGCCGGCGCCCGTGACGTCGAGTGCCTTGATCGCGGCGGTGGAGGCGGTGAGGGTGAACTTGTCGAGCTTCAGCCCGCTGCCCTCGCTCACGATCCGGAGGGTGTGCAGGCCGGCGGGGATCTTGACCCAGGTGGTCACGTTCGCGTCGTCGGACTTGGGGACGAAGACGGTGTTACGGTCACCGTCCACCTCGAACCTGAACGTGGTGTCCTCGGCGGCCGAGCCCTTGAAGGTCACCTTGTACATGCCGGTGTTCGGGACGAACACGTTCTCGTAGCGCAGGTAGTCGTTCGGGTCGATGCCGCCGACGATGCCATCCTTGGTGACGATGCCGGTGTCGGGGCCCTTCCAGTTCCACTCCTGGTCGGTGTTCCACTGCATGGTCCAGTGCTCGGCCTCGAGGGTCTGCTCGGACGTGCCCTGCAGGTCGAGCCGCATCCAGTTCCACACGATGCTGGTGCTCGCCTCGATCCAGACGACCTTGACCGAGTGCTTGCCTGCGGTCAGCGGGAGGACGAAGTCCTCGGTCCGCGGGCTGAGCATGCCGCTGGTGGGGCGCAGGCTAAGCAGTCCCGTGGCGTCGGTGCCGTCGACCTCGACGCGGAACTTCAGCGGCTTGTCGTTGACGGTCGAATAGCGAAGCTGCAGCAGGTATTTGCCGTCGGCGGGGACGCTGACGTCGTCGAAGCGCGACCAGTCGCCGGTGTCGATGTAGGCGACACCGGGGGTGCCGTCGTCGCTGTCGGTGAGGTCGGTGTTCTGGGTGCCCTGCTGCTCAGTCGCCGACTCGGCCTGGAGAGTGATCGACTCGGGCCGTTCCAGGGTGAACCTCATCCAGTTGAGGAAGAACCAGCGCCCGTCAGGCCGGGTGAGCTTGATCGTGTGACGGCCCTCGGTGAGCGGGATCTGCCGTTCGAAGGTCCTGTAGGTGTTATAGCCGCCGGAGTCCGGCACCTTGATGGTGGTGACTTCCTTGCCGTCAACCTCGAACTTCAGGTGGTTGGCCTCCTCGGAGGAGGCCCGGAATTCGACCCGGTAGGTGCCGGTGGCGGGCACGTCGACGTTGTCGTACTCGGCGGACTCGCCGGCCGCGTCCATGTAGAGCGCGCCGAGGCCGCCCTCGGGCGGGGTCTCGACGCCGTAGGCGCCGCTGGCCGCGGTGTAGTCCTCGTTCTGGATGGTGAACTGTGTCAGCGGGGTCGTCGGCTGCCCGGCCTGTGCGGCTCCCGCCGCGACCTGGACGGTGCCGATCGGGTAGACCTTGTCCTTGCCGCCCGGCATTGCCAGCTCGACGCGCGGCTTGCCGTCCTCGCCGAGCATGGCGACGGCCACGTCGTAGGAGCCCGCGGGCAGGTCGGCCGGGAGGGTGAAGGCTGAGTTGATCTGGCGGACGTCGCCCTTGAAGAGCTTGGTCTGGTCGAGGGTGGCGTCGGTGCCGCGCCACACGACGTTGCCGGTGGACTTGTCGGTGAAGCGCACCTCGACCGGGTAGCGCCGGGGGCTGAAGCCGACCGCGTTGTTGGTCCAGGTGTGCGAGATGCGGAACTCGCCACCGGGCTTAACCTCGGTGTCGAAGGTCGCGGTGGGCATGAGGAAGCGGTAGCCGGTGTAACGCGCCAGCGTCTCGAACCACTCGCCGTAGGCGTCCTTCATCGGCTGCCAGTTCTCGAAGCCGGTGTTGTTGATGCCCTGCAGGTTGGAGTGGTACCCCTCAAGCGAGTTCTTCACGAACAGCCGGGGGTTGTTCAGCATGATCGTGGGGTTGTCCCAGTTGGAACCCTCGGACACCTGGATCATGTCGCGGCGGAGTCTGCGGTTGACGTACGGGGCCTGCGCGGTGTCGCCGTAGTTGTGCCAGACGAAACCGGCGTTGACCGTGTCGGACCGGATGCCCCAGTTCTTGAACGTGGCCGCCTTGTCGTAGCCGTACACGCTGAACCGCTTGGCCTGGGTGTCCGCGTCGGGATCGTTCTTGTTCACCTCCGCACCGGCGTTCTGCATCATGACCATCGACTTGTCGAACGCGTCGTCGTAGATCTTGAGGATCGCCTGGAGCGTCGAGACGCGGGTGGCGTTGTCCGGCCACGGGAAGTTCATCGCGTCGTTCCAGCCCGACCACTCGCCGAACAGGGAGAAGGCGCGCAGGTCCACCCACGCCACGCCCGGGTTGGCGTCGTAGCGGTCAGCGAAGGCGTCCACGGCGCGCTTGAGTCGGTCCAGGTAGATCGGGTTGTAGTAGATCGGCTGCTTGGAGAAGTAGTTGTTGTACGGCGCCATCCGGAAGGGCACCCCGGCCTTATCGAACAGCCAGGCCGGCGGGTACTCGTACGGGAAGACGCCCGGGTCGTTCTTGTAGTCGGGCGCCTCCGACATGAGCAGCTGGAACTCGACCGTCTTGCCCTGCTCGTTGACGCGCTTCATGAACGCGTCGAGGCGGTCCCAGACGAAGACGCCGTCGTCGGGCTCGAAGTCGGCCCAGGCGATCTGGAGCCGCACCACGTCGGCGTCGGCGGGGATCTTCCTGGTGCCTTCGATGAAGTCGGTGATGCCCGGGTCGTTGGTGAAGGTGTAGCCGGGCGTGCCCGGCGTCCTGTGCGTGTTCACGTCGAACGCGGTGCCGGTGTACGGGTTGCCGTGCAGGATCTCGTGGGTGTCGGAGAAGGACACCGTCGTACGGCCGGCAGTCGGTTCAGCGGCGGAGGCGGCGTTCGCGGGCAGCACCAGTAAGGCGGCGGTTGTCGCGGCGGCGCCGAGGACATGGCGGATCATCAGATCTCCAGGGGGATGGGGGCGGCGTCGAGCAGGGAGCGGTAGGCGGCCTCGACGAGGGCGACGGTGCGGTGGCCCGCCCTGGCGTCGGGCTGGCGGGCCTCGCCGTCGCGGACGGCGTCGAGGAAGGCGCGGATGAGCAGGTCGTCGAGCGGCGCGCCGTACCCGTGCGCGAGCGGGCCGCTGTTCCAGCCGGTGAGGACCCCGGAGAAGGGCGCGATGTCGACCACGCCCTCGGTGCCGATCACGGTGAGGGTGACCAGGTCACCGGTGTTGGGACGGCCGGGCGGGCGCGACCAGGAGCAGTCGATGGAGGCGATGACCCCGTCGCGGTAGCGCAGGGAGACCAGCCCGGCGGTCTCGACGGCCGTGCCCGGGTTGGGGATGGAGTTGGCGATCGCGTAGACCTCGATCGGGTCGTCGTCCAGCAGGTCGGCGAGCAGGTCGGCGACGTGCACGACGTGGTCGGTCAGGGCACCGCCGCCGCTGCTTTCCGGATCGGTGAACCAGTCCCGGTTGGTGGGGACGCCGCCGCAGTTGGTGGCCGCGATCGACACGATCTGGCCGAGGTCGCCCCGCCGTACCGCGGCCCGGAGGTCGGCGTAGGCCGGCGCGAAGCGGACCGGGAAGGCGGTCATGAGGACGGTGCCCGCGGTGCGGGCGGCCTCCAGCATCGCGGTGGTGTCGGCGAGCGAGGTGGCGAGCGGCTTCTCGCAGAGCACGTGCACGCCCTCGGCGGCGGCGCGCAGCGCGAACTCCCGGTGACGCGCGTTCTCGGCGCAGATGACCACGCCGTCGGGCCGCCAGGCCCACAACTCGTCCTCGGTCTCGAAGGCGGTGACGCCGTCCGGGACGCCGTCGTAGCCGTCGGCGTAGGCGCCGATCTCCACGTCGCCGCAGCGCATGAGCGCGGCGGCGTACTCGGCGGCGTGCAGGTGGGCGAAGGAGAGCAGGGCGATCTTCATGCGGCTTCCAGGGGCTTGAGGTCGACCGGCCGGCCTTCGGCGGCCGAGCGGGCGACGGCGTCGGCGATGCGCATGGCGGCGAGGCCGTCCAGCGCCGTGACGCGCGGCGGGACACCGGTGGCGACCGAGCGGACGAAGTCTTCGATCTCGGCTCGGTAGGGGCTGGTCAGCGGGGAGAAGTCGGGCAGGATGTCGGGCGCGGGTACGGCGTTGCCCTGGTAGCGGTAGGGGCGGCGCTCGTCGGAGTCTGCGTGCAGCAGCCCGCGCGAACCGGCCACCTCGAACAGCGTCCTGAACTCGATCGGCGCGGTGGTCCAGGTTGCCGTCAGCATGGAGATCGAGCCGTTCGCGTGCGTGAGGAAGGCCTGGGTGCTCTGGCTGCCGCCGACCACGTGGGTGCGGGCGAAGACGCGCTCGACCTCTCCCCCGATCCAGCGCGCCATGTCGATGTCGTGGATCATGAGGTCGAGCAGCACCCCGCCGGAGAGCGCCTCGTCGAGGAACCAGCCGCCGCCCGGGCTCCGGCCCTGGCGGGTGTGCCGCTGTACGGCGACGCTTCCGATGTCGCCGCGGGTGACGGACTGGTGCAGTTCGGCGTACTCGGCGAAGTAGCGCACGACGTGCGCGGGGAAGAGCGGGACCCCGGCGTCGGCGAAGCGGGCGACCAGGTCCTCCGCCTCGGCGAGCGTGCGGGTCAGCGGCTTCTCGCAGATCGTCGGCAGGCCGTGACCGAGCGCGGCGAGCGCCAGTTCGTAGTGGGTGTGTGTCGGCGTGCAGATGTCGACGACGTCCGCCGCCTCGAACAGGGCGTCCAGGCTGGGGACGACCCGGCCGCCCCCGTGGCGCTGGGTCAGGGCCCCGGCGTCGTCGGCGATCGAGTAGACGACGACGTCGTAGCCGAGGTCGAGCCAGGCCGGGAGGTGCGCGTTGGCGATGCCACCGGCGCCGATGAGTCCGACCGTTGCGTGCATGGGAGATCCATCCATTCTCATTTGCCGATGCCCTGCGTCATGCCGTTGACAATGCGGCGGCCGAACCAGAGATAGGTCACGATCATCGGGAGCACCACGATGACGACGCCGGCGAAGAGCCCACCCCAGTTCGAGGTGTATTGCATGTTGGAGTAGAAGTTGAGCAGGGCGACGTTGAGGGTCTGCGCGCTCTGCTCAGGGACGAGCATCAGCACGATCACGGTCTCGTTCCACAGGCTCAGCGCGTTCAGCACCGCCACGGTCGTGATGCCGGGCTTGGCCAGCGGCACCATGATCTGCCAGAAGGTACGGAACGGCGACGCGCCGTCGAGAGCGGCCGCCTCCTCCAGGTCGCCGGGGAGCGAGCGGAAGTAGCCGATGAGCACGAAGATGCTGAACGGCAGGCTGAGCACGACATAGAAGAGCGTGACGGTGATCCGCGTGTCCCAGACGCCGGTGACCCAGTCGATCATGAACCGGGACAGCCCTGCCCCGATGAGGACCATGGGAACGGCGAACGCCTGGAACGGGATGCTCATGCCCACCGCGAAGAAGGTCGCGACAGGACCGCTGGAGCGCCCGCCCAGCCGTGCCACCGCGTAGGCGGCGGGGATGGACAGCGCCATGATGAGCACGACGGACACGAGCGTCAGGACCACCGAGTTGATCGCGGCGGCGCCGAGCCCGGAGTCCGACCACGCGGTCGCGAAGTTCTCCCACATCCAGGTGGCAGGCAGGCCCGCCGGGTTGTCGAAGATCTCCCGCGAGCTCTTCACCGAGTTCAGCAGGACCCAGACCACCATGCCGACGTTGAACAGCACCCAGGCCCAGATCAGGGCCTTGATCAGGGCGAATCCGGCGCGGATCATGCCAGCTCCAGTCGTTCGCGCCGCTGGATCCTGCGCGACAGGACGATCAGGACGGCGGTGATCATCATCATCACGATCCCGACCGCCGCTGCCTCGCCGAGCTGGGCCAGTCCGCCGTCACGGCCGCCGGCGACCCGGAGGTACTGCTCGACGGCGAGGGTTCTGGCCTCGGGGGGCGGGGTGCCCGCCGTACCGACGAAGGCGATGATGATCTCGAAGGTCTTGATGCCGGCGATCGCCCAGAGCGAGGCGGCGATGGCCAGCATGTCCCTGGTCAGCGGGAGCGTGACGTAGCGGAACTGCTGGAGCTCGCTCGCGCCCTCGATCCTGGCCACCTCGTAGTAGCTCGGCGGGATGCCGTCGACCGCGGACATCACCAGCACGACGTAGAAGCCGGCCGCGCTCCAGACCACCCCGGCCATGATCACGTTGAAGATCAGCTCGGGGGCCAGCCAGGGCTGGCGCAACTCGGACAGGCCGAGGACCCCCAGCACGGTGTTGATCATTCCGTCCGGGTTGAAGAGGAAGGAGATGGCGAGGCCGACGGCGATGGGCGAGATCATGAACGGCAGGAAGACGGCCGCCCGGATGAACGCGCTGCCGCGGGCCGTACGCAACACGATCATCGAGGCGCCGGCGATGAGGAACAGCGCTAGGCCCACGATCAGCGTCAGGGTCAGCGTCTGCACGAACGAGGCGCGGAACAGCTCGCTCTCGGCCATCGACACGTAGTTGGAGAAGCCGACCCAGGAGAACTCCGTCCCCAGTCCTGACCACTCGGCGAAGCTGAGCACGACGCCGAACAGCGACGGCAGCACGAAGAAGACCAGGTAGGCGATCAGTGCCGGAAGCAGCATCGGCAGGTACAGCCGGCGGCGCTCGCCCTGGAGCGCGCCGCCGGACACCTTCGCCCGCCTTCCTGCGGACGGAGCCCGCAGGGCGGTGTCGGACACAGTCACGGTCATCCGTTCATGGCGGCGGTCTTCGCCTTGCCCTCGGCCAGGAACTCCTCGGCGCTGAGCTTGCCGGCGATGAACTTGTCGTCGAGGGGGAGGAAGACGTCGACCAGCCACTTGGGCTTCACGGTCGAAACGCCGTCGCCGTCGAGCGTGACCTGCTCCGCGTCGCGGATGGACGCCTGCAGCTGCTGGAGCTCCACCGGGGCGGGCGAGTCGATGCGCGAGGGGATATTGGCCGCGTCGGTGCCGATGCGGTCGATGTACTTCTTCTGCATGGCGAAGGCCAGGAAGTCGGCGACCGCCTTCTGGTTCTTCGACTTGGCGTTCACGCCCCAGCCGAGCGCGCCAACCGTGGCGACCGAGCCCTTGGCAGGGTCGACCGGCGGGAAGGCGATGATGCGGGGCTTGACCGCGGCGGCGCGCAGCGAGGCGGTCTCGCTGCCGAGCCAGGAGCCGTTCAGGATGAAGCTGTGCTTGCCGCCTGCCCAGGCGTTCTGCGCGGCCGGGAACTTGGTGGCCATATAGTCGGGCTCGAAGAGACCGGCCTTCACCAGCGACTCCAGCGCCTTGGCCGCCTGCTTCACCTCGGGGAGGTCCCAGGTGGCCGGGTCGGTGGCGAGCTTCAGCAGGATGCCGGGGCCGGCCGTGGAGAGCAGCATCTGGTGGATCCAGAAGGAGTTGTAGGCGTTGATCGAGCCATCGAGCGCGATCGGCGCGCGGCCGGAGGCCTTCTCCTTCTTAGCGATCTCCAGCAACTCGTCGAACGACTTGGGGGCGAAGTCGGGGTACTTGGCGGAGTCGTACCAGAGGCCGATGGAGAAGACGCTGTGCGGGACGAAGCCGTACCCCTTGTCGTCGCTGATGGCCTTGATCACGCTCTTCGGCAGGACTTCCTCGATGGTCTTGCCCTCGCCCGGGATCTGGGTCTTGAAGATCGGGCCCATGTCGCCGAGCACGCCGGCGGTGCGGAACTCGGCGGTGTGGTCGATGGCGGTGTCGAAGAAGTCGGGACCGGTGCCGGTGGCGACAGCGTTCTTGACCTGCTGCTCCTGGCCCTGCGCGAGCCACTGAACGTCGATCTTGACGCCGGTCTGCTTGGTGTAGTCGGCGATGACGCTCTCGAACAGGTTCGCCTGCGGCGTGCCCTTCGCCCACTTGCCCCAATAGAGGAGGCTCGCGGGCTTGGCATCGGCGGAGGCCGACGGACCGGCGTCCTGGAGCTTCTGGCCGCACGCGCCGAGGGCGAGCACGGCAGAGGCGCACGTGGCGACGGCTATGACGCGATTACGCATGGACGGTCCCTTCTTGCTGGGGGTACGGTGGGCAATAATAAATACACTTTGTGTTTTAATGGAAGACGTCTCAGGAAACGAAAGGGCCACGTGAGTGCTGATCGGACGTGAAGCGAGCCTCCTGCGCCAGCCCGTAGGCCAGTCGCGCCTGCGCCGTATCAATTCGCTAGCAGTGATCGAGGCGATCCGCCGAGAGCCTCTCACCATACCGGCAATCGCCCAGGTCACCGGGCTGTCGAAGACCGCGGCCGACACGGTGGTGGGCAACCTCGTCGCCCTCGGCTGGGTGGAGAGCATCGAGCCCCTCTCCCCCACCGGAGCCGGGCGGCCGGCCAACCGCTACCAGTTCAACGCGGGCGCGGCCGTCGTCGCCGGCATCGACATCGGCCAGCACACCACCCGGGCCGAGCTCGCCGACCTGAACGGCGAGGTCCAGGCCACCCGCTCGATCACCGTTTCCGTCGCGGACCCGCCCGAGGCCGTCGTGGCCGACGCCGTCGAGGTTGTCGACCAGCTCCTCAGCGCGCAGGGACGCGAGCGCGCCGACGTGTGGGCGATCGGGGTGTCCGTCCCCGCCGTGGTCTACCAGGACGTCGTCACGCGCGGCCTCGACGACTGGGAGGGTCTCAACGTCCGCACCGCCTTCGAGTCGTCCTTCGAGTGCCCCATCGCCGTCGAGAACGACTCGAACCTCGCCGCGTTCGCCGAGGCCTGGAAGGGCAGCGCCGCCGAGGCCAGCTCGATGATCTACGTGCACTCCGGCAACCGCACCGGGGCGGGGGTCGTACTGAACAACACCGTCGTGCGGGGCGCGAACGGCGCCGCCGGCGAGATCGGCGCACTGCCGCAGATGGGCTGGGAGCAGGCCCAGCAGTACCTGCACGACGTCGAGCTCACCGACGGCCGACGGGTCAGCAGGGAGGGCGTGTTCGACGCCGCCACCGCGGGCGACCCGCTCGCCGTGGCCGCCGTCGACCGCTTCAGCGACGTCATCGCGATCGGCATCGCCGCGCTGGTGCTCGCCATCGACCCCGAGATCGTGGTCGTCGGCGGCGGCAACGTCCAGGCGGGCGACACCTTCCTCGACCCGCTGCGCCGCCACGTCGAGAGGCTGTGCACCGTACGGCCCGCGCCCCCAATCGTCCCCTCCGCGCTGAAGGATCGCGCGTCGATCACCGGCGCAGGCGGCCTGGCCGCCACCTCGGTCATGGAACAGCTCTACGCCTCGGCCCTGGGCGGCAGGACTCTCTCCAGCACCTCGACACCGCCCTGGAAATGGTAAGAACCGAAGAAGGATCCCCCCATGCCCATGCAGCCCTGGTTTCCCGACGCCAAGCTCGGCATCTTCATCCACTACGGCCTCTACGCCGTCGAGGGAGTGGCCGAGTCCTGGTCGTTCTACAACGGCGACATCTCCCGTGAGGCCTACCTGGCCCAGCTCAACGGATTCACCGCGGACGGTTACGACCCTGCGGCCTGGGCGGAGCTGTTCGTCCAGGCCGGAGCCCGGTACGCCGTGCTCACCACCCGACACCACGACGGCTTCGCCCTCTGGGACAGCGCGTACGGCGAGCTGAACGTCACGGCCTCCCCAGCGGGACGCGACCTGGTCGGCTCCTTCGCAGACGCGCTGCGCGAGCGCGGGCTGAAGGTCGGGCTGTACTACTCGCACTCGGACTGGAACCACCCCGACTACCCCAGCGTCCGCGGCCCGCAAGCCCACCCGAGCCCCTACGTGACTCCCCCGGAGGGGCAGGAGGACCCGGCCGCGTGGGCCCGCTACCTGGCCTACCGCGACGGCCAGATCGACGAGCTCGTCGAGCGGTACCGGCCCGACCTGCTGTGGTTCGACGGCGAGTGGGAGCGCTCGGAGGAGCAGTGGGGCATCGACGGCCTCGCCGACCGCATCCTCGCTGTACGGCCGCAGACCGTGCTCAACGGGCGCATGCTCTCGCGCGGCGACTACGCGACACCGGAACAGGGCGTCCCCATCATGCCGCCTGACGGCCCGTGGGAGCTGTGCCTCACCATCAACGACAGCTGGGGTTTCCGCCCGGACGACACCAACCACAAGCCTGCGGGCCACCTCGTCCGCTACTTCGCCGAAACCATCGGCGCGGGCGGCAACCTCCTGCTCGACGTCGGGCCCACCGCAGACGGCCGCATCCTCCCCGAACAGGCCGACCGGCTGAAGGGCCTCGGCGCGTGGATCGAACGGCACGCGGAGGCGGTGTACGGCACAACCGCCGGGCTGCCGGCGGGCCACCACTACGGCCCGAGCACGCTGTCCGCCGACCGCAGGACCCTGTACCTGACCTGCTTCGACCCGCCCCGCGACACGGTCGCGGTGCGCGGGCTGCGCAACGCCGTCCTGCGTGCCAGGGTCGTCGGCGCCGACGGCGAGCTCGGGCACGCGATCACCGGAGAGCTCGACGGGGTGCCCGGCATCCTGTGGATCGACGCGCCGCCCGCTGGCGCGATCGACCCGCACGCCACGGTGATCGCGCTGGAGCTCGACGGCGAGCTCGACCTCTACCGTGGCATGGGCCGCGACTAGCTGTACTCGGCCAGCGGATTGGTGACACACCGCGGTTGATGCTTGATCAATAAGAAGACCTCCGGATGTGGTGGAGATGCCGTCTTCACCGCTCACGGAGGTCTTCGTGTCACGCGTTAACGCCCGGCTGACCGTTCACGGGCGCATCCTGCTCGTCCGACGTGTCCGCATCGACGGACGGCCCGTCGCTCACGTCGCCAAAGAACTGGGCCTCTCCCGGCAATGCGCCCACCGCTGGATACGCCGCTACGACGAGCACGGCTGGGCCGGCCTGCACGATCGCCCCTGCCGGCCACACCGGATAGCCAACCGCACCCCCGCCACCGTCGAAGCACAGGTACTGCCCTGCCGCCGAGCAGAGCGACGAGGACCGGCCTTCATCGCCCAACTCACCGGCGTACCCGAACGCACCGTCTCCCCCATCCTGCGCCGCCCGCACCAGCTCCACGCGCTACGAGCACTCCCTCATTCCGTCTACGACGTCGCCGACCTATACAAGGCCCGGATTACCATTCCGATGACCTTTCCGCTGCACAGTTCGCAAGATCCCAAGCGAGAGGCACGCAGACGATTGCGGGAGGAATTCCGGGCACTCAAGCTCATGCCACAGATCGTCACGGACATCCAGGCGCTGCTGAATCCCGACGACGCCGGCGACAACGCGGGCGACCGGACAGCCGATCTGGTTCACCTGTGGGACCCGGACACCGGTCCGCTGCCTGCGGGGGTGAACCGCAGCTGGCCATCGGCGTCGTCGTACCGGAGCTGTCGTCCCCACGCACGCGGGGATGGTTCCTGATTGTTGGTCGGGTTGGCAGGCAGGCTGTAGTGCTCCCCGCGCACGCGGCCGCCCGAGGGTGCTCCGGCGACGATCGAGGAGTGGGAGGCTCTTCCGGAGGACTCTCCCTACAAGGACGGGCGGGGATCGAAGAGCTCTCAGTAGACGTGCGCGACACGCTCGCCGGCATCTCGGACAGCAGGTTGGGACAGTTCGCTGAGGGCTGGGAACAGATCGAAGAGTTCGCCGACTTCCCGCCCGCTAATGGGTTCCTCCTGGAGGTCCTTACAGAGCTGCTCGATCTTGCTCAGCGGGCACAGAAGGAAGATCAGATGATCTACTGCTGGATCGGTGGCTACGGTCTCTCTCAAGGTCCAGTTCGAGCCCTCGGCGTCTGCCTCAAAGGCCGCCGTGCAATATACGTCCAATGATCATGAGACTTGAGACAACGAGACATGGCTGCGGTGCAGGTGAAAGGCCCTTTGCCGTTCGTAACGGTCACGCGCTGTAAAACCGTCGCCAGTGGGCGCGTGTGCCCGTTGCGTGCCCGATGGGACGGTGATCAAGGGGAGTAGCGGGGACTCGCGGGCAGGGCTGCACGGCATCTGACCAGGGCCGGAGCACGTCAGGGGACCATGAGCCGGAATCTTCCAAACTAGGGTTCTTGTAGCCTGTGAGACCGTCGGGCCGATAGCCGAGCTGCTTTGCGCAGGGCCGGCTCATCAGGGGCCAGTTCTCTGGCCATGCTGGGACGCTCTGGCCGGTCACGGCAATACGAACACTCATCGTCCCAGCAAGCGCCCTCACGCCATTCGTCACACCACGGGCACAAGGCAGCATCGTAGCGATCCGAGTAGGCTTGCCGACGACCACAGCGAGTGCACGATCCAGGCCAGTGCTCTCGTTTGGTACGTCGGGCCCGTGAGCGACTCACGCGTCCATTATCGCAAACCACGGGATATGCGCGGGTGATCCCGGTAGGCGTGCTCAAGAGAAGACCTGTGCCATTAGCGTGCCATTAAGGGCGGTCAGCAGCGGTCAATCACGGTCACTCGCGGACCGTCCTCAGCGCAGGTCGAGGCCGTTGTCCTTGAAGATCAGACCGTTTTGCAAGCAGAATCTCAACAGCCGGAGGTTTCTGTCCTTGCCTACGGTATTTTCGCCAATCCACTGGTGACGAAGATCTGATCCACAAGCATGGTCCTGTCACAAGGGCCTCCGGCGGGGGCCTCCGGCTCCGAGATGGTTCTGAAAGACAGCACGTAGTAAGTGGCTGGGTAGGGCCGGCTCTTCCCGTCGCCGTCGCCCAGGACAAGCCGAGCAGACCAAGAGCCGGAGGCGAAGGTCGTTCTTCCAGCGGGGAGCTCCACCTTCACCTCCGGCTCTTGGCCCGCTCCCCTGGCGGGTGGGACGACGGCGACGGGAAGATCCGGCGGGAGGAGTGCGTGCGTCCGCACCGGGCACAACCCGTGATCGCTGTGCCAGATCCGTGCCAGATGCCACGGGGAAACAGGGGGAATCGCGGACACTCACGGGCGATCAACGAGAGAGGCCCCTCACCGCGATTCTTCTGGCGAAGGGCCTCTTTCTGCTGGTGTGGCAGGTGCAAGGCTTCGCCTGCATGTACTACGCCGCCCTACGCCCGGCCGAAGCGGTCGGCCTCCGCATCCAGGACTGCCACCCACCCGCCTCAGGCTGGGGACTGTTCACCATCGACGTATCCCGCCCGGAGGTCAACACCCAGTGGACCGACAGCGGAGACGCCCACGAGGAACGCGGCCTCAAGCACCGGGGCAGACAGGACGTCCGGCCGGTGCCCATCCCGCCCGAACTCGTCAAGATCCTCCGCGAGCACATCGCCGAGTACGGAACCGCCAAGGACGGCCGCATCTTCTCCAGCGAACGAGGCGGCGTCGTGGCATCCACCGCTTACACCGAGGTCTGGCAGGACGCTCGCCTCCTGGCCTTCACACCCGCCCAGATCGCCTCTCCACTCGCCAAACGCCCATATGATCTTCGGCACGCGACCGTATCGCTCTGGCTCAACGCAGGCGTCTCAGCTCCGGATGTGGCCGAACGAGCGGGCCACAGCGTCGATGTCCTCCTGAGGGTCTACGCCAAGTGCATCGACGGCCACCAAGAGATCGCCAACAAGCGGATCGGCGACGCACTGGCGGCGTGATACGCAGCCAACCCACAGGGCTCCGGACACCAGCCGGGGCCCTTCGCCGTTCCATGACTCGCTCGCACTGGCCGGGTTGGACCTGCGGCCCCGTGACCCCCAGACCTCGGCAATCGAGCGATCATTCGAACGGCTCACGGTTGCGGGATCGTCACCGTTCGCCGGAGTTCGCTGACGATCCCGCCGGTTGCTGTACTTCTCGGCTGTACCGTGCGCCCCTTCCTTGGGTGGCCCGAAGCACGGGCCGATCCGAGGTTGGGTACTCAGCGCCTGGTCTCGTACCTGGTCAGGAGTACGCCGCCGGGGAACGTCCGGGTCTCCATCAGGGTCAGGTTCACCCAGTTGTCCAGGGCCGTAAAGAACGGCGTGCCGCTGCCCAGCAAGACCGGTGCGGTGACCAGCACGTACTCGTCGATCAGCCCGGCCCGCATGGCCGCTGCGGCGAGTGTGGCGCCGCCGATGTCCATGGGGCCACCGTCCTCGGCCTTGAGCCGGGTGATCTCGGTGACCGCGTCGCCGGTGACCAGGCGGGTATTCCAGTCGACCGTGCTGGTCGTCGAGGAGAACACCACCTTCGGCATGTCTCGCCAGCGGCGTGCGTACTCGATCTCCGCCGGTGTGGCGCCAGGCTGCTGGTCGGCGGTCGGCCAGTGGGAGCTCATCGTCTCCCACAGTTTGCGCCCGTACAGCGCCAGGCCCGTCGCGCCCAACCGGTCGGACCACCACTGGAACAGCTCGTCGCTCGGCACGCTCCAGCCGAGGTCGTCGCCGGGTGCGGCGATGTAGCCGTCCAGGCTCAGGTTCATGCTGAAGGTCAGTTTCCGCATGGCGTCAGCCTCCTGTGAGTCGGTACTCGGCGTACAGACCAGCACGGCGCGGAAAAATCATCGGTCAGGCCACACCGATCTATGCCGAAGTACCGGAGCAGGTGGGACAGGGCGCGCGGACGAGCGTACGCGCGGGCCTGGAGTCCCCGAGGTGGATAACCGACCCTCGGCCCAGACAGGTGGGACAGCCGGGCAGGTCGCGCGCACCGATCTGATCCCAGTCAAGTGCGCTACCCAAGTCCCCAAATCGACACCCCGACCAGCGGAAACGCCGTCAAAACCATTGCACGTATATTGGTGGGCCACCGACAAACGGTCGCTCTCGATGGCATCTGGCTGCGTACCCCAGAAACGCAGAAGAGGCCCCGAAGGGCCTCTGAGCTGCACTTACTGCTGGTGGCAGGTGCAAGGTTCGAACTTGCGTAGGCTGAGCCGACGGTTTTACAGACCCGTCGCAATAACGCTCTGACCTGGCAAAACGCGGATCGGAGTCTAGAATTGGCCGCGTATTGGCCGTGCTCCTGTCTGAACACCTTCCAGAAGAGGCACATCAGCACCCGCCTTGCCCGCATGATCACGCGTGCGGTGAGCACGGCCGACCAAGCTGGCCGTTGCAATGGCGAGCAAGATCGTCTCCGGAGAGAACGCCGTAACTGGCGATCGTGGAGGGCCATCCCCCGCGCGCGGGGAGCACTACTCGCCCCACGTGGGAGCCCACTCCCGGACGGGACCATCCCCGCGTGCGCGGGGAGCACTCATGGACTCGCGCGGCGGTATCGGCCTGCGCGGGACCATCCCCGCATGCGCGGGGAGCACTCTCCCTCGGGCGGGCGCCACGTTTACGTGCTGGGACCATCCCCGCGTGCGCAGGGAGCACGTCGCGCCCGAGGTCTGGGCGGCGAAATCGGGGGGACCATCCCCGCGTGCGCGGGGAGCACTTCCGCCGCGTCCTTGCCCAGAGTCGTGAGGTGGGACCATCCCCGCGTGCGCGGGGAGCACGTCGGCCTGCTCTCCGAGCCGAGCACCCGCCTGGGACCATCCCCGCGTGCGCGGGGAGCACGGTTCGGCGCCGGGATCTTTCTCGGGGCGATCGGGACCATCCCCGCGTGCACGGGGAGCACCGGCTTGGAGCATCTCGACTTTGGTGCCCGGCGGGACCAGCCCCGCGTGCGCGGGGAGCACTCCCTGAGCCCCTCGGAGGTCATGTGGCTGGTGGGACCATCCCCGCGTGCGCGGGGAGCACATTGCTCTAGCTCCTTGATCTTTGCTCTGAGTGGGACCATCCCCGCGTGCGCGGGGAGCACCGCGCCGATGGCCAGGGCGATGTTCCGGATCCGGGACCATCCCCGCGTGCGCGGGGAGCACCCCGTGCTCGCGGTCGGTGCCGGCGCCCTGGCGGGACCATCCCCGCGTGCGCGGGGAGCACCTGAGGGAGGGCGCAGTGTTCGGCGCGGACTACGGACCATCCCCGCGTGCGCCGGGAGCACCGGCCACCCTTGGGTTCCTTCCAGTCGTAGACGGGACCATCCCCGCGTGCGCGGGGAGCACCTCTTCGATGGTGCAACCGAACAGCTTCGCGAGGGACCATCCCCGCGTGCGCGGGGAGCACCTCTTCGATGGTGCAACCGAACAGCTTCGCGAGGGACCATCCCCGCGTGCGCGGGGAGCACCACACCAGGCCCGAGCAGTCACCGCCACCACCGGGACCATCCCCGCGTGCGCGGGGAGCACACTCGCTGACCTGCATGATTAGCCAGCGAGGGAGCGGAAATCGAGCACTTTCAGAGATTCGGACATTTGCGACATCGTCAAAGTTCTGTCATCTCGCGACTGTGGGTGTGTGAATGGCTGGGCAACGACTCGTTAGCGCTGTCCGTACTTGCGGCGCTTTGCCGCCTTGCTCCAATTGCGGGGTGCGGCGGCTGCGGACGGTACGGGCGGATCTTTAGGACGACGTAGCAGTATGAGGCCCTCATGATCAATGGGGTGCCATTTGTGGTCATGAGTTTCGAAGGTGAAGCCTTGCTCGTTGTCAGTGGTGTAGGCGAGCAGCGCCCGTCCTGTGTCGGCGTACTTCTGGACTTCTAGCCAGAGGGCCTCTCGGATGCGGGCCGACGGACCGCCGATGAAGACGCCAGGAGAGATCTCCAGCAACCAGCGAGTCAGGAACCCGCGTAGCCCTACAGGGCAGCGGGTGAGGACGATGACGGTCACCAGGAAACCTCGTCGAAGTCGTCGTCGGCGTGGTTGCGGCCGGACTCCACTTCGATGCCATGGTCGCTCTGCAGCGTGACGCGGTCGGTGTCGTCTTCCATGACATCACTCTTGGCCTCATCCAGCAGGATCAGGTGCTTGATATCGTCCACGCATCGTCTGAGCAAGCGGGTCTTGTTGACGTGGTCGCGGATCGCTCTGCGTGTACGCGACCCAACGTCTTCGGGGTCTTGCGCCGCCACGTCGAAGGCGATCGGGATGGCGACCCCCGTCTTGTAGAGGTCGGCAATGTCGAGGACGAATGCCAGTTCGTGCCCGGAGTGGATGAAACCGAGACCAGGCGCACAGCCCAGCGCGGTGACGGTGGTCTGGGCGATGCCGTACATGCATTGCGCGGCTGCGGTGACCGCTTGGTTGACGGGGTCACCTGCGTTGAAGTCGCCGGGAACGTAGATTCTGCCGTTCCAGGGAAGCCCGACTCGTTCTGCTTCCCGGCGGTAGCACTCCTTGACCCTGCGTCCTTCCCTGCCGAGAAGTTCGTGCCGGGTGAGGCCGTCGGGGTTCTCGTTCGGGAAGCGCATGCGATACATCTCGCGTGCAACGTCAAGCCGGGTGCGGCGGTTGGCCCACCTGGTCGCCTGCGCTTCGACGAGCGAAGAGGAGCGGTTGAGTGACCTCCCGCCAGAGTAGAAGCGCACCCCCTGCTCACCGACCCACACCACGCCTGCTCCGCTGTCCCCCAGCAGGCTCATCGCCTGGTGGGTGACGCGGGTGCCGGGGCCGAGCAGCAGGGTTCCGATCGTGGCGGCGGCAATGTGGGTGACTCCCTCAGCATCCTCGGCCGTGATGGCGTTGTCTTCGCGGTGCAGGATGCATCGTTCCAGGTAGATGAACGAGATACGGTCTCCCATGCGGGTGAGCTCGCGCGGCGAGGACATGCCGCGCTGGCCGACGGTGGCCACAGCTCACGCCTCGGCCAGGGTCATCAAGCCGCATCCGTAGGACTTCGCCCGGCCGAGCCCGCGGGTGAGGGTGCGCCTGAGCGCATCGGGATCGGTGACTTCCAGCCGGCCGTCGAAGGTGACGGTGAGCAGGGTGACTGGATCCTTCATGCCGCGCTTGGCGAAGGCCAACTGGCGCCGGTCGTGGACGATCAACTCATGCTGGTCATGGTCGGGGATGAGCGGAAGCCGCCGTGCACCGGGCACGCAGGGAGACATCAGCGAGATGCTTCGCCCTCCACAGGCGAGCGCAGTGCTCCCCTGCGTGGCCATGCCCGCCGGGGCGTTCTTGGAGGAGTTGAAACCGCTCGTAGGTGCGGTCCTTGACGATCTGCGCCGATCGGCTGCCCGCGCTCAGCACCAGCTCCGACTGCGACTTGTCGTTTGTGGTGGTGTCGCCGTCGGTTTCGTCTGGTGACTCCCAGCACAGTGCCTTGCCGCTGATCCCGTTCTCTTTGGCGGTCCAGATCAGTTCCGCGGTGTTGTCGTCGTAGAAGTTGTCGACGTTGCTGGCGCTACACCGACGAGAAGACCACCTACAACGCCGACGGCCTGCCGATCAAGGTCAACGACTACGGCCAGGACGGCGTCACCACCGACAACAAGTGCACCACCACCAGCTACGCCCGCAACACCGACCCAGGCCAGTGGTTACTCGACTTCCCCTCCGTGATCGAGGAGCGGTCCGGGGACGACTGCGCGGCCGGCACGCTGATCGGCAAGACGATCAACCTGTACGACCTGGGCACCGACCCGGCGACGAACAAGCCGAGCGACGGCAACCCCACCGAGGTCCGCTCCTACGCCGACGCCAGCACCATCTCCACCGTCAAGGCGACCTTCGACGAGTACGGCAGGCAGCTCACGAGCGTAGACCCGCTCGGCAAGACCGCCTCCACCACCTACACCCCGGCCGTCGGCTGGCCCACCACCGGCGTGACCACGACCAACCCGCTCGGCCACACCGTCACCGCCCGCCTGTCCCACGTCCTGGGCGAAGCGATCGCGGTAACCGACCCGAACGGCAAGACCACCGAGATCGACTACGACGCGCTCGGCCGCACCACCGCCCTGTGGAAGCCAGGCCAGCCCCGCAGCGGCGGCACCCCCAGCGCCACCGCCGCCTACACCATTCCCTTCGACGGATGGCTCGGCCAGCCCACCGCACCCGTCAAGACCACCGTCAAGCAGCTCCTGACCGGCACCGGCACAGGCGCCAAGTGGACGACCGCGCACAGCTACGACGACGGCCTCGGACGGACCCGCGAAGCTCAGACCGACTCGCCATTGAGCGGGCGGATCGTCACAGCCACCACCTACGACGCCCGCGGCCTCACCGCCGCAGTGTCGGAGCCGGTGCACAACAGCGATCAGCCCGGAAGTGGCCTGCTCAACCCGGCGCTGACCAGCCTGCCGCAGTGGACCAAGACCGTCTACGACGACCAGGAACGCCCGGTCGCGTCGATCGCCTACCATCTCGACACCGAGCTGCGCCGCACCAGCACCGCCTACCCCGGAGCCGACCGCACCGAGGTCACCCCGCCGGTCGGTGGCAAGACCGCCACCGTCACCGACGTCTTCGACCGCACCGTCAAGGTCGAAGAGTGGTCCGACGCCAGCACGCACCAAGACTCCAGCTACGGCTACGACCTGAGCGGCAACCTCACGAAGATGACGGACGCCAACGGCAACGTCCGCACCTACACCTTCGACTGGCAGGACCGCCGCACTGCCGCAACCGACCCCGACGCGGGGAACTCCTCCTACGGTTACGACCTGGCTGGCAGGCTCGCCTGGAGTATCGACGGCAAGAACCAGAAGATCTCCAACACCTACGACGACCTCGGTCGCCGCACCATCCAATGGGCCGGAGAGCCGAACACCGGCACCAAGCTGGCCGAGTGGGGCTATGACACCGTCGCCAAGGGTGAGCTCAGCGCCGCCACCCGCTACGCAGGCGGACAGGCTTACACGCAGTCGGTGACCGCCTACGACAGCGACTACCGGCCGACCTCCACCAAGGTCACCATCCCCGCCAGTGAAGGCGCCCTCGGCCGCGACTACGCCTTCACCTCCACCTTCGACGCGGCCGGCAACCTGCGCGAGCAGGCCCTCCCCGACGCCGGCGGACTGGCCACGGAGAAGCTCACCTACTCCTACACCGACCTCGGCTTCGCCAAGGCGCTGAGCTCCGACCTGGGCGGCGGGTTCACCTACGTCAAGGACACCACCTTCACCCCCACCGGCAAGCTCGCCACCCGCTCGCTCGGCGAAAACGGCCAGATCAAGCGCGTCCTCGAACGTGACGCCACCACCGACTGGCTGTCGAGGGTCTTCACCCAGAACAAGGCCGACACCTCGACCCCGGACACCGTCCAGGACGACCGCTACAGCTACAACATCTCCGGCAACATCACCCGCGTCCTGGACGCCGCCTCGGCCATCCCCGGCACCACCGACGGCCAGTCCGAATGCTTCACCTACGACGGCCTGCTCCGGTTGAAGACCGCCTACACCACCACGGCGAGCTCCTGCACCGGCTCCGGCGACAGCAAGGGCATCGACCCCTACAACCAGGCCTACGGCTACGACAAGGTCGGCAACATCACCAGCCTGACCGACAACGGTCAGACCGCCACCTACACCTACCCCGCCGCCGGCCCCACCGCTGTCCGGCCCAACGCCGTCACCTCAATCACCCGCCCCAGCGGCACCGACACCTACGCCTACGACAACGCCGGACAGCTCTCCGCCCGCACCGTCGCCGGCAAGCAGGCCACCTTCGACTGGGACCAGCTCGGCCAACTCACCCAGGCCACCGTAGACGGCAAGCAAACCTCCATGGTCTACGACGCCGACGGCCAGCGCCTGATCCGCCGCGACCCCGACGGCAGCACCACCCTCTACCTCGGCTCGATCGAACTGCGTCTGGCAAGCGGCCAGGTCGCAGGCAAGCGCTACTACAGCGCATCGGACGGGTCCCTGGTCGCCATGCGCGACGCCACCGGCGTCACCTGGATGCTCGCCGGCCAACACGGCAGCACCCAACTCGCCATCAACGACACCACCGGCACCGTCAACCGCGAACGCCATCTGCCCTTCGGCCAACGCCGCGGCGGAGACGACCTGCCCTTCACCGACCGAGGCTTCCTCGGCAAGATCGAAGACGCCTCCACCAGCCTCACCTACCTCGACGCCCGCTACTACGACCCCACCATCGCCAAGTTCATCTCCACCGACCCCGAACTCGACCTACGCACCCCTGAATGGGCCAACGCCTACTCCTACGCCGCCAACAACCCCATCGACCTATCCGACCCCGACGGCCGCCGCGTCGACACCGGCAACGCCCAATCCGACAGAACGTTCTCCAGGACACACAAAGCCAGCGGAGCGAAAAAGAAGAAATGGGAGGTCAAGCTAGAGCACAAGCACAAGAAGGCTGTCGCTGCTCAAGATCGGAAGATGAAGAGGCAGAGGGCTCGCGACCAAGCCCGAGACGCACAAATACGCGACAAAAGAGACGCCGAGAAGCGTTTCGGGATGCGAGAACAACGCGCCCGCAATGAAGAGCTTTGCAGGCGATATCGCGACTGCGGTAGAGGAACTGTCGAAGAGAACGACGATGTATCGACCATCGTGAGTTCAGTAACCGGTATCGGAGGCATCGCAAGGGCCGCACTACGTGCGGTGATAAGCAGCGGGCTTAAGGCTGGGACGAAGAAGGCGGCTGCCGATTTAGCACGCGACACGCTCGGGCGTGAGCGAAGAAGGAAGCATGCAACTTATATCGGCGGAAGGGACAGGAATGGCAACGTTTACGCTGGCTGCTCCAAGAACCCTACCGGCTGCGCAGAGGATGATGTAGCTCGGCAAGGTGCCGAGAACTTCACAAACGCCTACGGATGGCGCAGAAACAAGGAAACCGGAGAACTCGAGTGGAAACGGATCCCTACGTGTGTAAAATGTCAGGAGAAGTACTCCAGAAAGCAGTTTCCCAAGGATAACACCTTCGATCCAGATGGTAGATGGTCGAAATGACAGACAGATCCCTTCATAGCATAGAAGTCGAGAGGCATGACTGGCGTTCCCTTACCGTTTGCGGAGGATTTGCGGAGGGGATTCCGCAAGCAGTCAAAGGGATGCTTTCATCATCAGACGCCCACAAGGTAGAACACTATTACTGGCAGCTCGAGAATCGCGCAGTAGTACAGGGGCAGCTTTATAGTGCGGCCCCGCCCCTAGTGTCGGTTCTCATGGCTGGCCTGTTGGACGAAATTGCTAGACCGGCACGAATTGGCGCTCTCGATCTTCTTTACCAACTCGTCACGGGCACGCCTCATCCGGACGAGGCTGAGAGCCATCCAGCTCTCGGCGAGGAGTGCCAGAAGAGAGCTCGCGAAGGAATATGGGTAATATATAGAGAACTATTGCATGGCGAATCTGATGCGGCGAAAGATATTCTCGAGGTCATCGAAGACGACACGGCCCGTTTGCATTCCTTCCTGACTCAACTCTCTTTGGGATAGGCCATGTTCGCTGAGGCCCTCGACAGCCCCGGGCCGCCACGCAGCGCTACCAGCGCCTGGGCGGCCCGCGCTGCCCCCGCGGACACGGCCCGGTGGGACGGCCGCACGACCACGCCATCTGCAGAGCCTCGGACGCCGACTCGATGAAAGTGCTCGATTTCGCCGCCGACCGTCGATGGCGTCGCAGCTCAGCAAGCGTGCTCCCCGCGCACGCGGGGATGGTCCCGGCGCGAGGTCCCCGAAATCGGTGACGAAGCCGTGCTCCCCGCGCACGCGGGGATGGTCCCGCCCTGGAGGCGTCGGACGGCGCGGTGGTGCCGTGCTCCCCGCGTACGCAGGGATGGTCCCCAGATGACCGCGCTGACGTACCCGCGCGGCAGGTGCTCCCCGCGCACGCGTGGGATGGTCTCGAAACGTCCGCACGTGGAGGTGACGGACGTGCGCTCCCTGCGCCTGCGGGCGGCCCCGCGTCCATGTGACGCGCGTTCAGAAGGCACACGCGCTCCCCTGCAGGAACGCGGGGCCAGGCGGCACATCTGGCACGTGTCTGAGCCTTGTAAAACTTGGCCGCGTATTTGCCGTGGATGGCCGTAGGAAGCCGTTGCTGACCATGGACGGCCGGACACAACGAGAGAGGCCCGTCACCGCGTTTCCGCTGGTGACGGGCCTCTTTCTGCTGGTGTGGCAGGTGCAAGGTTCGAACTTGCGTAGGCTGAGCCGACGGTTTTACAGCGGGCCGACGTTCGCGGCTAGATCAGGCCCCTGACCTCCGAGTATGGCTCTCGCTTGCCCGCTACCAGGGAAGATCATCCCGCGTACATCCCGCGAGGCAGAGCCTGGCACGATAATCCCCGGAACCTGCGGATTCAAAGAAGACGATTCGATGAAGGCCTGAGGCTCTGACCTGCACGTATGGTGTCCGTGGACGTTCGCCGAATTCCGCCGGTGTTCGCCCCCTAGGCTGTACTCGCGGCTGTACAGCCAGGGGACTGTCACCTCGGGAAGTCTTCCAAAACACTTCCTTAGATATCATCGACACGATGTGCCGCGGAGCGGGACTCGCGTGGCCTTCGAAATCCGGGTTCGAAGACACCCACTACGATCAGACCATGGGTATCCAGCTCACGCAGTTTCGGTTATATCGGTACACGTGCGCCGAAGAATGTCAGCACAAATTGCTGGTCCGAGTGAATCGGCCAAGCTACCCGAACTACGATCAGTCGGCCGAAGACGCGGCTGAGGATTTCGCCGATTCCGCGGCCAATCACCTTCGGACCTGGTGGCAGCGCTGGCTGTTGCCCCGTGACTGCCGCCGTGAACACGAGTCCCGGTTGATGAACGTCTCACAAGAAGCCATTTCAGAAGAACTCGACGGCCCGGGCTTGAGAGAAATGTTGGTGTGGGAGACGGCGATCGATGGCGATCCGATCATCGGCGCGGCCTCTACGGAAGGAGAGTTCTTGCGCCAGCTGAACGACTACTACGGGCCGGACGACCTACCCACATCCGCGCGGCAGGTTGTCTCCCACTCCGTTTATTTCCTAACCGAGCAAGACGGAGCAGGCGATCTCCGCGACACCTGACACCCAAGCCCGACATCAGACTCCTGAGCGGGATCACGCGGTCGACCAAGGAGCGCACGCCATCGGTTCTACCCCGTCACCCCCACACCGCGGCACGCGGGAGCAGCCGCAAAGCATGCAACCGCGCCACTCCTCATCAGCAAGATCATGACTGCTCAGCCCCTAACCCACTCAACATGTCGACAACAAGATCTCAGAGGCAGTCCCTAATGCCCGCTCATGGCACAGCGCTCAAGCGGCTGTTCTCTCGCACGACGCGCACGCCCCCCGTGCACCTTCGCCCGCTGCCGACGCCCCGGCCGAAGACTCCTTGCGACCTATGGTCGTACTCCCACCAGCACGGCGATCGGCCACGTTTTCCGGTGAGCCAGGGTGAGGAACGAACCCTGGATCTTCGATCGCCCTCAGCGATCTACGATGGCCAGCCATGCTGGGGCGATCGTAAGGGCTGCATCTGTGCGGCGGCGTGGCAACTCTGAGCGGTGCGTTCGGTCGGCACGGCGCGGCAGGTGTGCGGCGGCCGGCCCGGTGTCCCGCCGCCGTCCGGGACCGGCCCCCAGGCCGCACGCCCGGACGGCGGGCGGGCGGAGGGCCGGGGTATGGCGGCGCGCCGCGCCGCCGCTTGATACCTATGAGATCAATTCGGCAAGTTCTGTGAGTGCGCGCTTCCAGGGGTAGACGTCGATGCGGTCGCCTCCCGAACTCGGAGGGTGCGGCTCAAATTGGCCTGGGCCGAACAGGACGCGCACGCCATCGGCGCGTAGGTCCTCGACGCTGCGGCGGAATGGTGTGCGTGAGGCGAGGGCGCTGTTGACGAACGGCAAGATGACAACCGGGATACCCAGGCCTGGGGCTTCGGAGAGAACTCCTAGGGCGTAGGTGTCGGCGATGCCTTGGGCGAACTTGTTGATCGTGTTGTAGGTAGCTGGGGCGACAATGATGGCGTCGGCGCGGGGCGATTTGGGCTCGTCGGGTTTGCGGTACTGACTGCGGACGGGTCGACCTGCCTGCTTCTCCAGCTCGGGGATGTCGATGAAGTCGAGAGCTGGCGGGGTGGCGATGATCTGGACGGTCCAGCCTTGGTCTTGGGCCAGTTTGACGAGGCGGCCGACGTCGTGGGCGGGTCCTGCGGCGCAGACGATGATGTAGAGGACCTTGCCGGGTTGGGTCACGCGATGACTCCCAGGGATGCCGCGTACTCGCGGGCTTCGCGGCGGACGCTGATCGGGGCGGTTGCCAGGATGTCACGTACCAGCCGGAGAGCTGCGGGGCGGCCGGTGATTTCCTCGGGGGCGAGTTCACCTGCGGCGCGCAGGATGTGCAGCGCCTTGTCGTGCTGGTTCCACATGAGGAACGCGCGGGAGGTGTCGAGCAGGAGCGTGGCCTTGCGTTCGTTGATCGCTAGCTTGTCCAGTTCGACCTGGCGGGCGTAGTCGATGGCGGTGCCGGCGTCTCCGAAGCGGAGGGCGACGTTGGCCCGGTGGCACAGGACGTTGTTGGGGCCGAACGCGGTCCACATGTGGTTGCCGTCGTGGCCGAGTCGTGTGCCTGCTTCGGCGGCTTCGTCGAGTAGTTCGATGGTGTTGTGCCGGTGGCCGGTGTTGGCGGCGGCGACGGCTCCGCGTAGTAGCAGGGACCCGTAGATCGACAGGTCGTCGGGGGAAGGGTTGGTGAGGTCGGCGTCCATGCGTTGGGCTGCGCTGCGTGCGGCGTCGGTGGCGGCGCGGTGGTGCCCGCCGTCCATCAGGGCGTGGGTGATGATGCGGGAGCTTGAGCCGATCATGAGGGGGCTCTGGCTGGCGTGCGCGGCTTGGACGCTGCGGTCTGCTGCGAGCCATGCGAGTCCCTTGTCCTCCTGTTTGAGCAGGATGGAGGCGGTCACGTGGTATGCCTCGGCGCACAGCATGTGGGCTCGTAGCTGATCGTCGCCGTGCAGCGTGGTGCTGGCGGCGCGGAGCTTGCCGAGCAGAGCCGGCAGTTTGGCGGTCACCTGGGCGTACCGACACGCCTGGTAGTTGCGCTTGGCGGTGGCTACTGCGGCGGCAAGTGCGTCGAGGTCGATCGGTCCGCCCGTGGGAGTGGAGTAATCGACGAGTGCGGCGGCGAGATTCTCGATATCGAGGCCGATGTCCTGGGCGGGGGCTGGTTGTCCGATCACTGCGCTGAACAGGGCGGCCCCCGTGAGGCCGACGAATTCGCGGCGTCGCACGTTCTCGTCCTCTCCTCTTTCGAGGAGATTCACAGCGCGTGGTGCATTTGCAAGGATATCAACCGCTTTGAGGGAATCCGCGTGCGGGCGGGCACGCTTGGTGGGGACGAAGCCCAGGTCTTCCGGGTCCAGGTGGGTGAGCTCGCTCAACGCCAGTCGGTACGGCTCGCGCGGCCATGTGACCTCGCCCGCCTCCCAGCGGCGTATGCGTTCCTCATCGCAGGCGAGGGTGTACTTAACCCCGCTTTTGGTGAGGTTGACCATTTTCGCCATTTCGGCGCGGGTCAAATCGGCCTGCTGTCGCCAGTTCCGAAGTCGCATGTTGGGCGTTGCCTCGGGCATACCTGGCCTGCTTTCCGATGAGGGATCGAAAAGGGGGTTAAGAGGGGGGCCTCTTAGCGGGTCCCCTCATTCTGCTTTGCCGGTGGACTTGCCATCAATCAACCACGGTACGTCAAGCGGACTTCCGCCACAGGAAGTACCGAACGACTCGCAAGGAGATGGCGACGGTGACCCGGCCAGACGAGAACAGCGAGGCAAGGCTCTGCCCTGCGTGTCGAGGGCGCGGTTGCAAGCTGAAGGGCTCACGCCGCGCCCTCCTGATCGGCAACGACGGGGAGGAGGCTGAACGGATTGGGGAGCAGGAGTGTCTCGACTGCCTCGGAAGCGGCCGGGCCGAAGGGAGCGGAAGATGAATCCGATCGCGGCCGAGCTGGCGGCAGATGTCATGCGGTGGGCTGTGGAGCGTATGCTCGTGCGGCTGCGTGATGAGCTCGCCACTCTCGGTGTGAATGCTGAACTGCGCGACAACAACAGCGCACTCATGGTGGCTCGGCCCCATCCGGGGCTGCCGGTGTCGGTGCTCGTCGGGCGTGGCGGCGCGTACTACTCCTGGCAGGACGCGAACAAGCGACACCCGACCAGCGATCCGCAGGGTGCGGCCTCGATCCTGGCCGAGTACGTCAAGGGTCGCTGAGACGGGCGCGGCGAGGCACTGACAGCGCCTCGGCCGGAGGGGGTCGGGTATGCATTCCTCTGCCTCGTCGCGTCTCCTCGTCCCGGCAGGCTGTGGCAGCTTCATCCCGAAGGGGCTACCCCCCGCCTGCTGGCTGATCCGGCCTGCCCGGGCGTCTCGTGGACGGCTCTCGTACCTGAACCAACGTGGACAGACGGCCCGAGCCACGTTACGCTCAAACTTGGTAAAACAACCTGTCGGGTGTTGGACGGTCAGAATGTCGCTAGAGTCCGTGCCGCCGAAGTATGCGCAGCTTGTGCAGCAGCTTCAACGGCGTATCGAGGCGGGAACCTACCCGCCCGGCTCCCTTCTCCCCAGCGAGCACCAGCTCATCCAGGAGTTCGGCGTCTCCCGGCCCACCGTCGTGGCGGCGCTTCGGGTGCTGCGTGAACAGGGGTGGATCGAGTCTCAGCAGGGCAAGGGCCGTTTCGTGCGCGGTCGTCCCGCGATGGCAGCGGTGGAGCCCAACCGTCCCGGGCAGGCGTACCTGACCAACCCGGAAACCAACGCCCCCGGCGAGCTGGTCGAGGCCGGCGCCGTTGCGATGCCCAACCGGGTGGCGGCGTTGCTGGATGCACAGCCCAAGAGCAAGGCGTTCCTGCGCCGACGCCTGATCGTCCGCGATGGCGAGCCGAGCGAACTGGTCTCACTATGGCTGCCCCTGGAACTGTCAGAGGGCACCGACCTGACGAGCGGAGAGCCGTTGCCTCAGGGCATCCGGCAGCATCTCCAGTCTCGCAAGGGGGTCCGCTTCGATCACATCGTGGAGCAGATCACCGCCCGCATGCCCACCGCTCAAGAGGCCAAGCAACTCGGCGTGCCCAAGAACGTCCCGCTCCTAGCGGTCTTCGGCGCCGTTCGCGATGCCTCCGGCCGGCCCTTGGTCGTGGTCGAGGTACTACTTCCGGCAGACCGTCACGAACTGGAAGACGCCTACCCCATCAGCTGACCGGCCCTTCCAGCTACTTGCGCAGCACCAACCACACCCAGAGAGCGGCCACCGCGAGCAGGGCCACGCCGAACACAATGGCGGCACTGCGCCGCCTGGAGACGAGGGCGAGCAGGAGCCCCAGCATGGGCGCGCCGAAACCGACGATCAGCATGGCGTTTCCGCAGATCTGCGAGAGCTGCCTGTTTCTCGACTCCCCTCCGATCAGGGCAAAGCCGTAGCTGAACCACAGCACTCCCAAGAGGGGTGTGCCCAGGATCCATAAGAGGAACAGCAGCCATGGCCAGGCAGCATCCTTGCCCGGCGGACCCGATTTCATGATCCGGATTGTTCCCCTGCCGCCTCGGATAGCCCAGCAGCGTTCGGCACCAACCGCGACACAACATGACATCGCGACCTATCCGGCTGGTTAGATCGCCGTCACTCGCCCCTAGGCACTTGACCTACCAAGTTTTCCAGCCGTACTCTCAGAGCATCACTTGATAGGTCAAGTGTCTGACATCCAAGAGAGGAGCCGTTATGGCTCTGCAAGGTCCCATCCCTGTCACCTTCGCCATGGTGTTCCCACACGGCTGTTACGTCGTCGGCGAGGTCGAGCCCGTCAAGGACTTCGACGCCTCGTCCAACGGCCGGTTCGTGCAGGCCCGCGACAAGCAGACCGGAGAGCTGATCTGGCAGGTCGCGGTCATGGACGGTGACCCGACCCTCAAGCCCGCCCAGAAGACGGTGGCGGTCAAGATCCTCGCGCCGGTCCAGCCGGTACCGCCGCAGCCGATGCCGGGACTGCCGTTCACACCGGTCGAGTTCGACGGCATGTCGGTCACGCCGTACGTCAACGCCGCCGGCCGTCTCGCCTACTCGATCAAGGTTCACGAGATGCACGCTCCCCGCCAGAGCGCCCCGAACAAGGCTGGAAAGGACGCCGCCTGATGACCCGTCGCCGTACCCCTCGAACCAGCGTGATCCGGCTGACCACTGGCCGGACCGCCCGGACCCTGCTCCGCCCCTACGGCCACCGTGAGCCCGTGCTGGCGCTCGACTTCGGAGCCGTCTGCGTCCTGGTCACCACGCAGGGACCGATCACCGCTGACGATCTGACGTTCGCGCACCAGCTCGCCCACGAGGCCGCCCGCTACGCCCGCTCGGTCGAGCGTTCCTTGCTCACCCTGAATGGTGGCCGTGAACCGGCTCCTCAGGGGAGGGCGGCAGCGTGAGCAATCTCGGCCCGTACACCTACGTCACGCTGTCGATGGGGCCGGACGAGGCCCCGCATCTGGGCGTTTCGTTCTACACGCCCAGGCTGCGAGTCAGCTCCGGGCTGCTGTTCAGTAACCCGCGCCCGTTCCTGGAATTCACCTCGCAAGAGGCCCACGTGCGCATCTCCACCACCGGCGCCGGAGCGGTCACCGATGCCGATCTGGCCACCGCCCGCGAGATCTTCAACGCCGCCGCTCGCTACCTGGCTGACTGCGAGCGCCTGCACATCGACCAGTCAGCCGCCGACAAGCCCGCCACCGACACGGCGGCCTGACCAGGCAAGGCGGGGCCGCCAGAAGCGGTAACTTCCGGCGGCCCCTCGGTTCTCCCACGACTCCACATCACGAGAGGCATCAAGCTTATGTTCCGCAGGCTTCCTGGTGACGAGGCGCGCAATCTCGTCTCCACCACCCCCGACACGGCCGTCGTCTTCCGCCCGGCCGTCGTCAAGACCCCGGCCATCGTCACGGTCGTCATCTTCGCCTGGCGCATGCTCGCGGGGTTGGTGCGGCTGATCTGGCGGCACCCCATCGCCATCGTGGTCCTTGCGGTGCCGTCCGTGCTGTGCTGGCTGTACGGCTGGCAGACCGCGCTGCTCCTCGTCTCGCCCGTCCCGGCAGGGCTCATCACCTGGGCCATCGTCGATCGCACCTCGTTCGCCCAGCTGGTTGGCTGGCGGTTGCTGGCCTGGTGGCGGCTCATCTTCATCTACCGCCGTCACTGGCAACCCGTCATGATCGTCTCCGGGCTCGGCCGACACCTGCGCGGCCGTGACTACCTGCCCCGCCTCGGCAAGGTCACCTGCAACCCGTGGGCGGACACCGTCACCGTGCGCATGCTCGATGGGCAAGCGGTCAAGGACTGGTCCGACCGCATCGACCACCTAGCGCACGGTTTCGGCGCGCCCTCCTGCCGCGTCTCCATCGTCAAAGCCGGTCGGCTCGCCCTGACCTTTCCCCGACGCGACCCCTTGGCCACGCCGTTGCCAGCGATCCCGATCCCACCAGAGCCGACCGTGGGACCCGTCGAGATCGGCATCCAGGAGGACGGCAGGCCGTGGCTGCTGAAGATCCACGGCACGCACGTCCTGGTGGCCGGTGCCACCGGAGCGGGCAAGGGCTCGATCATCTGGTCCACCATCCGCGCCCTCATCCCGGCCGTGCGGGCGGGACTGGTCGAGCTCTGGGCGCTGGACCCCAAGCTCATGGAACTGTCCTTCGGCCGCGCCCTGTTCGGCTCCCGGTACGCGGCCACGCCGGAAGAGTGCGCCGACCTGCTCGAACAGGCTGTCAAGGTCATGCAGGAGCGGGCCGCCCGCTTCGGCGGCGTCCAACGCTCCCACACGCCCACCGTCGAGGATCCGTTCAGCCTGGTGATCGTCGATGAGGTCGCGTTCCTGACCGCCTACCAGGCCGACAAGGACCTCCGGCGGCGCGTCTCCGCCGCGCTGGCCACGCTCACCACTCAGGGACGCGCGGTCGGAGTCGGGGTCATGGCGGCACTCCAGGACCCCCGCAAGGAGGTCATGAACATCCGCAACCTGTTCCCCGACAAGATCGCCCTCCGGCTGGACGAGTCCGAGCAGGTGGACATGGTGCTCGGCGACGGTGCACGCGACCGGGGAGCGCTGGCCGATCGGATCTCCCCGAACCCCGAGCTGGGCGCGGGCATCGGCTACGTCCGGCTGGAGACCTCACCCGACCCGATCCGGGTCCGGGCCGCCTACGTCTCCGACGCCGACATCCGCGCCATGGTCGCCACCTTCACCGGAGGTGAGAGCCGATGACGCCGGCCTACTTCCTCGACGGGCTGCGCTGCTCGTTCTGCCGCACCCTGAACGCGCTGTGGCTCGACCCGGCCCGCGCTCTGGTCGAGTGCCGCGAATGCGGCCAGCGCGCGCTCATCGTCACCGACGCCGACGACGGGAGGACTGCATGACCCATCGCTCCCTGCCCCGGGCCGTGCGGCAGGCCATGCCCCTGGCTCGTGAGGTGGCCGAAGAGGTCGCCAAGCAGTACGGCGTGTGCATCCGGCCCGTCCCGCTCAAGCGGCTCGACACCCACACCGGAGCCTGGGAGATCGTCGATGTCCCGTGCGGGGCCACTCTGGAAGCCAAGTGTCCGCCGTGTGCCAAGCGCAACCGGCAGCTCCGCATGGCGCAGTGCCGGGAGGGCTGGCACCTCGACCACGAACCCACCGTCACACCGGACGAACCCACCGACGAACAACGCTGGCTGATCGAGTTCCGCGCCGACCTCCAAGCCCATCGTGACCAAGCCGCCGCCCTCGGCGAGGACACCTCCGACTGGGACGCCGCCATCGAGGGCGTCGACGCCGAGATCAACGAGGCGAGCATGCGCGGCAACGTGCTCGGCCGGACCGTCCCCAAGCGCAACCGCTCCACCCGGCGGCGGCAGGACGCCCCCGACCTGCCCAAGCGCAAGATGACGGCCACCACGCTGGGCCGGACCTTCACCAGCTCGGACGGCAACGTCTACCGGCCCTCCCTGTTCGTCACGCTCACCCTGCCGTCCTACGGCAAGATCCGTGATGGGGTGCCCGTCGATCCAGAGACCTACGACTACGCGGCGGCGGCTCGGGATGCGCTGCACTTCTCCAAGCTGGTGGATCGGTTCGTGCAGAACCTGCGCCGCGTGGCGGGCTACGACGTGCAGTACTTCGCCACGGTAGAGCCTCAGAAGCGACTCGCCCCGCACCTGCACATGGCCATCCGGGGCACCCTCCCGCGCGCGGAGGTCAAGCAGATCGCGGCGGCCACCTACCACCAAGTGTGGTGGCCCTCGACCGACCGCGTCGTCTTCGACGGTGACCATCTGCCGGTCTGGGAAGAGGGCGTCGGCTACCTCAACCCGGCTACGGGAGAGGTCCTGCCGACCTGGGACGAGGCGCTTGACCAGCTCGACACCGACCAGGCGGCCGAACCCCTGCACGTGCTGCGCTTCGGCGCCCAGGTCGATGTCCAAGGCGTGCTGGCAGGTACTCCGGACGCCGACCAGTGCATCCGGTATCTGTCCAAGTACCTGACCAAATCCCTCGGTGACAGCCTCGACCCCGACGACCCCGCGCAACGCCAGCATGCCGGACGGCTGGCTGAGGCCCTGCGCTGGGAACCCTGCTCACCCACCTGCGCAAACTGGCTGCGCTACGGCATCCAGCCCAAGGGCGCCAAACCCGGGATGGCTCCCGGCCAGTGCCGGGGCAAGGCCCACAAGCCCGACCACCTCGGCTACGCAGGACGCCGCGTCCTCGTCTCCCGCAAGTGGTCCAACAAGACTCTCGCCGAGCACAAGCAGGACCGCCGCACCTGGGTCCTGGAAGCCCTCGGACAGACCGATCAGCCACCACCTGACCCCCACCGCTACGTCTGGAAGCCCGTCCCGGCCGGAGACGCCAACGTGGCACCTCTGGCAGTCCGCCTCCTGCGCACGGTGGCCGAACGCCAACGCTGGCGCGCTCACATGGCCCAACTCCAAGCCCAAGCAGACGGACAAGATCTTTCGGCAACTGAGCAGACGGGGAGGGCGGCATGAGCAGGCGAGACGAACTGCTCACCGTCGCCCAGGTCCTCGACGAACTGGGCGGAGTCTCCCGCCGCACCTTCTACCGCTGGCGCGAGATCGGCAAGGCACCAGAGGGCATCCGCCTGCCCAACGGCGAACTCCGCTTCTACCGCAGCGACCTTGACGCCTGGCTCGAATCCCTCCGGAGTGCAGCATGACGACCTCATACGACGTGAAGTTCTGGGAGATCCGGCGGAACAAGTCCAGCAAGTCACCCTCCTACGAGGTGCGCTGGAAGGTCGACGGCCGGCAGAAGTCCAAGACCTACAAGACCAAGGCTCTCGGCGAGAGCTTCCTGACTGACCTGCGGCAGGCCGCGAGACGGGGAGAGGCGTTCGACCTGGAGACGGGTCTCCCTCAATCGATGATCAAGGCCAAGGACGCGCGGACAGTCCTCGACTTCGTGAAGGCGTATGTCGAGGCGCGCTGGCCACACGCGGCTGCCAAGAGCCGTGACAGCATGTCCGATGCCCTGGCTACGGCTCTCCCGGCACTGACGACGAACAAGGCAGGGCGGCCGGACGCTGCCCTCCTCCGTCTTGCCCTGCGCCAGTACGTTCTCCTGCCCGAAGACAAGCGGCCCGCGATGCCCGCCGACATTGCGCGGGCCGTCCGCTGGCTGGAGGCGGCCTCTCTCACCATGGATGACCTCAACGAGACCAAGGCCGTCCGCCCGGCCCTGGACGCCCTCACGCTACGCCTCGACGGCAAGAAGGCCGGCGCCAACACGATCAAGCGAAAGCGTGCCATCCTGCACCACGTCTTCGAGTACGCGGTAGAGCTGGAAGAGCTGCCTTCCAACCCGCTGCACCGCATCAAGTGGAAGCTCCCGAAGACCACCGAAACAGTGGACCCACGAGTTGTGGTCAACCCCGGCCAGGCTCGCGAACTGCTCGTTGCGCTCACCTACGTCGGCAAGCGCCAGCGTGCCGGAAAGGGCCGGGGACAGCGGCTGATGGCCATGTTCGCCTGCATGTACTTCGCCGCACTCCGGCCCGGTGAGGCGGTCAGTCTCCGTGAGCAGGACTGCCACCTCCCGACGGAAGGCTGGGGACGACTCACGCTCGACGGCTCGCGCCCTGAGGTGAACCGCCGATGGACCGACACAGGGGATGCTCACGAGCTGCGCGGTCTCAAGCCTCGAGGCGAGGATGACGTCCGCCGGATCCCGATCCCTCCAGAACTGGTCAAGATCCTTCGGCAATACATCGAAGAGTTCGGCGTCGCCCCCGATGGGCGGCTGTTTCGTAGTGAACGCGGCGGTGTCGTCGGCTCGACGGCTTACACCGAGGTCTGGCAGGAGGCCCGCGCCCTGGCTCTCAGCCCCGCCCAGGTCACCTCACCGCTCGCCCGGCGACCGTACGACCTCCGGCACGCGGCCGTCTCACTCTGGCTCAATGGCGGCGTACCAGCTCCGGAGGTGGCGGCCCGTGCCGGTCACGGGGTGGATGTGCTGCTACGTGTCTATGCCAAGTGCATCGACGGTCAGGAGGAGATCGTCAACCAGCGGATCACGGACGTTCTCACCGCATGAGGTCACGGACAACGCTTCTCGAAGGGCTCCGGCTTCCCCGGGGCCTTTCGGCATTGCAGGGCCGCGTCATCCCGCGCATATTCCGGATCATGGGCGTCTACCTGGGGAAACGCGGCGTGATCCATCCCGTGTATATCCCGTGACCAGCGACAAACGGCCGCTCAGGGCTGCATCTGGCTGCACACCCCTGAAATGCAGAAGAGGCCCCGTAGGGCCTCTGACCTGCTGTTACTGCTGGTGGCAGGTGCAAGGTTCGAACTTGCGTAGGCTGAGCCGACGGTTTTACAGACCGCTCCCTTTGGCCACTCGGGCAACCTGCCGTGTCTTCCGCGCTGCGGCGACACACAGAAGAATAGCGGACTTCCGGCGTACACGTGACACCAGTTTGTCCCGGGCCCGATCATGCTCGACGGCTTCCCCGGAGCATCAGCCGTCTCACGAGTGCTCGCCCGTCCCACTCGAAGGACGCCGCGTCGTTGACCGAGGCGAACGGTTCGTCCGGTTCGGGGACCGCCGCGGAAAGGGCAGAGCGGCCCCAGACCTGGCCGACTTCGAAGATCCGGCGGAACCCTCGCTTTGCCCCCTTCGACGTGCCTGGTGAAGGTCTTGCGGGCGTGTGTCCGTTGGCGCGAGTTCCGATGATCTGGAGCCGGTGCCAAGGAGGGTCGAGATGCCGCGGGCCAGGGGCGAACCCCTGCGGATGGTCGCGTCGACCGACGTTGCGGGCCCCGCACGGTCAGGGTCTTCGTCGGCGAGGTCGCGCCAGCACGTGGCGCCCGGCCAGTCGACGGACGAGGTGTACCCGGGCAGGACGGTTCATAGGCGTCGAGCCAACGGTGGACGAGGCTGGGACGTTCGAAGATCTCGGTCACGTGGCGGCACGGCCCGAAACCGAGCCGCTCGGGGGCGGCTTTCAGGGGTGTTTCGAGGGTGGCCTTCAGGGAAACCTGGCCACTCGCGTGATCCCTAACATTCCGGGCGATAACGCTGATCCAGCGGCATCCGAGCCAGAGCAAGGGTCAGGACACGCCTCCCGTTCTGCACGGGTGGGCCGATGCTGGCTAGGCTCACCGCCTAGAGCTTTCGCAGCAGCTGAGAGGATGTGCGTTTTGGCCGATTCATCTTTCGACATCGTCAGCAAGATCGACCGCCAGGAGGTGGACAACGCGCTGAACCAGACGGTCAAGGAGATCGGGCACCGCTTCGACTTCAAGGGCACCGGCGCGAGCGTCAGCTGGTCCGGGCAGGCCGGTATCGAGATCAAGGCCAACAGCGAGGAGCGGGCGAACGCCGTACTCGACGTGTTCAAGGACAAGATCGTCAAGCGGGGGCTCTCGCTGAAGGTCCTGGACGCGGGCGAGCCCAAGCTGTCCGGCAAGGAGTACCGGATGCTGATCACCCTCAAGGAGGGCATCGACCAGGAGAACGCCAAGAAGCTCTCGAAGCTGATCCGCGACGAGGGGCCCAAGGGTGTCAAGGCGCAGATCCAGGGCGAGGAACTGCGGGTCAGCTCGAAGAAGAAGGACGATCTCCAGGACGTCATCACCCTGCTCAAGGGCAAGGACCTGGACATCGCGCTGCAGTTCGTGAACTACCGCTAGGCCCTTGGAGATCGCGGGGGGCGCAACCGGGGCACACGGCAGGCACGCTGTCCACGAGGGCACGCGTCTTCTCCTGTGCCTCGGGCCACTCACCAAGAACCGGTGGCCGGCCTGAGCAGTCCGGTCTCGTATGCGGCCGCGACCGCGGCCGCCCGGTCCTTGACCTCGAGTTTGGCGAAGATGTGCAGCAGATGCGTCTTCACCGTCGCCTCGGTGATGAACAGTTTCGCGGCGACCTCGCGATTGGTCGCGCCGCGGGCGATGAGCCCGAGCACCTCGAGTTCCCGGCGGCTCAGCGTCTGCTGTTCCGGCGTGCGCGCCTTGTGCGTCAGCACACCGGCCACGGACGGGGACAGCACCGTCTCGCCGCGGGCCGCCGCCTGCACGGCGCGGCGTAGTTCCGCGCGCGGGGTGTCCTTGAGCAGATAGCCGGTGGCCCCCTGCTCGATCGCGGGCAGGACGTCGGCGTCGTTGTCGAAGGTGGTCAGGACCAGCACGCGAATGCCGGGCGTCTGCTCGCGCAGCCGGCGGATGACCTCTGCGCCGCTCATCTTCGGCATCCGCAGGTCCATGAGGACGACGTCCGGGGTGGTCCGCAGGGCCAGGACGAGTGCTTCGGGCCCGTCGGCCGCTTCGCCGACGACCTCGAAGGCGTCGTCGTCGGCGAAGATCCCGCGCAGCCCATCGCGGACGACTGGGTGGTCATCCACGATGATCATACGAATCGGCATGGGTCACGATCCCGAGTCCGAGACGGCGGGGATGGCAGGGACGGTAGCAGAGATCCCCGTCCCCTGGCCGGGGGCCGTCTCGATCTCGAAGTTCCCGGCCAGCCGGATGACTCGCTGGCGCATCGCGACCAGTCCGAAGCCGCCCGCGTCCGAGGAGCGCGCCGCCTCAGGGCTGAAGCCGGATCCGTCGTCGCGTACGTCCAGGACCACGACGTCCTCCATGTACGACAGGGTGAGGCCGACCCGGGTGGCCGAGGCGTGCTTGCCGACGTTGGCGAGCGCCTCCTGCGCCACCCGCAGCAGGGTGATCTCCACCTCCGCGTGCAGCGGACGGGAGTCGCCGGTGATCGTCACAGAGGCGGGGACGCCGGTGGTCCGCGTCCATTTCCCGGCGATGTCGTGCAGGGCGGTGGCGAGTTGGGCCTCGTCCAGCGGCGCGGGACGCAACGCCTGAACGGATCGCCGGGCTTCGTTCAGGCTCTCTCTGGCCAGGGTGCGCACGGTGTTCAGGCGCGAGCGGGTGGCTGGGACGTCGTCGATCGTGCTGTCGGCGGCTTCGAGCTGGGTGAGGATGGCGGTCAGCCCCTGCGCGATGGTGTCGTGGATCTCCCTGGCCATCCGCTGCCGCTCCCCGAGCACGCCGGCCTCGCGGGCGCTGGTCAGCAACTGAGCCTGCAGGTTCGCGTTCTCCTCAGCGAGCGCGGCCAGCTTGGCGCCGGCCTCCTGCAACTGCGCGATCATCACCTTGCGGTTCTCGTTCTGGTCGCGGATGGCCTGGCCGACCATGCCGATCGCCGAGGCGACCAGCAGCGCGACGAGGAAGGAGAAGAGCATCTGGCTCGGAGTCCGTCCCTGATCGGGGCGGGCGACGACCAGCACAGCGGCCGTCGCAGCCACCCCTGCGTACGCCCACCACCCGCGAATCAGGGTGAAGGACTGGACGAACATCCCCAGGGCCGTCACCGTGAACAAGGTGTCGATGCTCATCAGCGCCCCGATGAGGCCGAGCTCCACGACGAAGTAGCTGATCAGCGCCAACGGTCTCCCGATCCAGCCGGGGTGCGCCGTGACCATGAACCAGTGCCAGGCTCCGGCCAGCAGCGCCAGGGCCAGCGCGTCCAGCCTCCAGTCCCGCAGCAGGGCGAAGACCGTAGGAAGCAGGATGAAGAGGTACGGCAGGGCGGGCCAGACACGATCCCAGCGCGAGGCGGCGGGGTCGCCGGTGGCTACCACCGGAAGGCCCTGAGGGCGACGCCGCCGGCGACGACGGTGATCGCGACCATGACGCCCAGGGTAATCGGGGACATCGCGGCGCCGGTCCAGCCGTCGCGGATCGCCTGGACGGCAGGAGCCATGGGGGTCAGGTCTCCGATGGCACGCATCGAGCCGGACATGGTCTCGCGGGGGATGATGGCGCCGGAGAGGAAGCCCATCGGAAAGAACAGGGCCAGCCCGATCACGGTCGCGGTGCGACCGCTGGGGACGAGCGCGCCCACGAGGAGGCCGATGGCGCTGAGGCTCAGCGCGCTGAGGACCCACGCCAGGAGGACGCTCCCCGCGTTCGCGGGCGCCGTCAGCCCGTAGGCGGCCAGGCCGATGACGATCAACAGCACCGTCCCGAGCGCGGCCAGCAGCATGTGAGCGGCCCACTGGGCGCCGAACAGCATGGTGGACGAGGCGGGTGTGGCACGCAGCCGCTTCAGCACCCGGCGTTCTCTGTATCCGGCCAGGGTGGCGGGGAGGACGACCAGTCCGGCCAGGCCGATGACGAAGATGCTCAGCATCGGCACCGTGGCGTCGATGGCCGGCAGCCCGCCCGGCAGGGGTTTGCCGCTGCGCATCTTGACCCACAGCATGATCGCCGGGAAGGCCAGGGCGAAGAACGCCGACATCGGATCACGCATGATCAGTTTGAGCTCGACCGCGATGACGCTCGTGATGCCTTTCATGCCACGTCCCTTCCGGTCAGCGCGAAGTACGCGCCCTCCAGCGAATCGGCTTGCCCCTTCGCGATCAGCTCTCTCGGGCTGCCCTCGGCGATGACGCGGCCCTGGTCGATGATCGCGATGCGGTCGCACAGCGCCTCGGCCTCGTCCATGAAGTGGGTGACCAGCACGACGGTGATTCCGCGCTCGCGCATGTCGCGGATCAGACCCCAGGTCGTACGGCGGGCGGAGGGGTCCAGGCCCGTGGTGAGCTCGTCGAGGAAGACGACCTCCGGATTGCCGACCAGGGCCAGGGCGATGAACAGCCGCTGCTTCCAGCCGCCGGACAGGCTGGCGAAGCTGGCGCGCTGCTTGTCGGTCAGGCCCCACTCGTCCATGAGCGCCCGCCAGTCGGCGGGCCTGTCGTAGAAGGAGGCGTACATCCGCAATGCCTCGCTGACCTTGATCGCGTCGGGCAGGGCCGCCTCCTGCAACTGGGCGCCGATGTGCTGCAGCAGCTCGCGCCGGTTGGTCTGCGGGTCCAGACCCAGCACCCGCAGGGTGCCGCTGTCCGGCCGCCGTAACCCCGACGCGCACTCCACGACCGTGGTCTTACCCGCTCCGTTGGGTCCGGCGATTCCGAAGATCTCGCCTCGTTCCACCCTCAGGGAGACACCGTCTACCGCCTTGCCGGCTTTGTAGCTCTTGCGAAGGCCGTCGATCTCGATGACTGTCATGCATCGAGAATCTCCGGCGGGCGCCGTCTTCGAAATCCACCGATCGGTTGATGGGGACGGCCCTGCTAAACCAGCACCTTCGTCTCGGATCGGCACACGTCCGGCTTGTTGGTGATGATGCCGTCCACCCGGTAGGAGACCAGGCGGCGGATGGTGCCGGGGGTGTTCGCCGTCCAGGTGAAGACCTCCATGTCCTGGTCATGAACGCGTCGGACGTAGTCCGCGGTGAGGTTCTCGTAGGGCGGGTTGATCTTCTTCGCGAACTTCGCCAGCTTCGGCAGGTCCGCGACGGCCGGGGTGCCCAGCAGGCCGACCGGCACCTGGGGCATGACCTGGTGGAACGTGCGCATGGAGTCCCAGCTGAAGGACTGCACGACGACCCGTCCGAGCCACGAGGGGTGGCGGCGCAGCTCGGCGGCCACACGCGTCTCGATGCCCGGATAGAGCTGCGGCGCCTTGATCTCCAGCAGCAGGTCGAGGCCCTCTCCGTCCATGGCGTGCAGCGCGTCCGCGAGCGTCGGCACGCGCTCGCGCCGGTACTCGGACGCGTACCACGATCCGGCGTCCAGCCTGCGGACCTCGGCGAGCGTGAAGTCGCCCACGTTCCAGGGCGCCCGGCCCGGGAAGATCTTCTCGACGTCGGTGGTACGGGCCAGCGTGGTGTCGTGCATCAGGACCAGCTGGTGGTCCTTGGTCTCCTGGACGTCGGTCTCGAACATGTCAGCGTGCTGGTCGCGTGCCATCTCGAAGGCGGCGACGGTGTTCTCGGGCGCGTACGCGGACGCGCCGCGGTGCGCGACGACGCTGATCGCGCCGGTGCCGCCGCCATGGGTGATCGCTGCCGCGGCAGCCACGAAAGCGAGGCCGAGTCGCCAGATCATGGGGTCTCCTCAGGCTTGGTGAGGGGCCTACGGCTCGAACCTGACAACCTGTCATGACGCGCGGTCGATGGCAGAGTAACCCAGAGATGCCTGGCAGATGAGCATTTCATCGGACGACGCGTAAGCTCGGCCGGTGACAATGATCCCTTTGCGGCGTTTTACGGCACGTGCCCTGCCCATCGACGAGCAGGGCCGGGTGCTCCTGCTGCACGGCTTCGATCCCGCCAGACCCGACGAGCCGTTCTGGTTCACGATCGGCGGCGCGCTGGAGGACGGCGAGACGCTCCAGCAGGCCGCCGCCCGCGAACTGCACGAGGAGGTCGGCATCAAGGCGGACGCGAACGACTTCACCGGACCGTACGGGACGAACACCATCGAGTTCACCTTCGCCCAGTACGCCATCACCCAGGATCAGACGTTCTACGCGATCCGCGTCGACGACCCCACCGTCTCGTTCGCCAACATGGAGGGCATCGAGCAGGAGACCACCCTGGGCCACCGCTGGTGGAGCGCCGAAGACCTCGAAGCCACCGGCGAGACCTACTTTCCGGAGAACCTCCCGGCCATCCTGCGCGAGATCACGACGGGCGCAGCACCCGAGTAGCCCCCGCGACGAGCGCCGTCGCCAGGATCCAGCCCGCGACGATCAGGACGTACGCCAGCCCCTGCGTCCAGCCCGCCGGGTCGAACAGCTCTCGCTGCCCGAAGGCGGGAATCGGGAGCAGCAAGTCGAAGGTGTAGGCGAACGAGTCGAAAACCGGGCTTTCCGCGGGCTTGAGCGGGCGGGGCGGGTTCAGGCCGAACGCCACGGTCCCGACCACGAGCAGCAGCGCGAACCAGATCGCGGCCAGCCAGGGACGGTATCCGTACCCGACGGTGACGTCCAGCAGCCACCCCCACACGCGCTGCCCCTGCCCGTGCGTCTGCCGCCTGGCGCGGAGCTTCGCGAGCTGGGTGCGGCGGGCGAGCGCGTCGTTGCCGTCCCTGAGGTACCAGGCCGCGAGCTGCTCGTACGGCTGCGGCCTGAAGCCCTCGGGGTCCCGGCTCACCCACTCGATCCGGCGGCCGACGCCGCCCCCGCGCAGCCGGTCGTAGGTCAGGCCGTTCAGCCTCAGCTTCGCGGGCCAGGTGTCGGGGAGGTCGAGCACGGTTCCGGCGCGCGTGTGCGCCAGCGTGACCACGCCGTCGACCGGCGCTGCCGGGGTGAGCTCCAGTTCGCGGACGTCCATGTGGCTCGCGTAGAGCGCGTACGGCGTGTCAGGGCTGTGGACGGTGCCGCCGAGGGTGAACGTCCCGTTGATCCTGGCGCCGCGCAACCGCAGGCATCCCACGGCCGAGAAGCCGTCGGTGCACTCCACCGTGTCCTCGACGACCATGTTGTCGGCGAACAGGGCGTTCTTGCCCGGGTTGCGGAGGGTTGTGCCCCGCATGTACAGACCGCCGTTCAGCCGGGAGCCGACCAGGTTGACGCCGCCGGTTAAGTCGGCGTTGCGGAGGTACGTCCCGGAATCGACCACCATCGTGTTCGCGTAGAGGGCCCAGTCGTCGTCGCCGGTGACCTTGGTGCCGCCCAGCCAGAGCCCGCTCTCGAACTGGGCGCGGGCCACCCGGATCGTCCCCTCGACGATCGAGCCCGACAGGCTGAGGTGCCCGGCGGTCCGCATGCCGCCGCCGCTGAAGCCCGGCAGGTGGCAGTCGGTCAGCCGGACGGTCCGGGTCGTGGACCCGGCGAGATCAACCGGTTCGTCCAGATGGCAGCCGCTCAGCACCAGCTCGTACGGCACATCACCGCCCCGGATCATCAGCTGGCCGGTAATCCGCGCGCCGTGTAACCGGACAGCCGGGACGGAACCGGCACCCGCGTCGCGAGCGCCGAGCAGCAGCCCCGCGATCACGCTCGCCCGGATCGTGCGCTCCGGCCCCCAGGTGTCGCCGTCGGTGGGCGCGTTCTGCCCCGCCACGCACCCGCGACCGATCGTGAGCGGCGCCAGCGCCACCGTCTGTCCAGTGGGAAAGGTATTCCACAGCTCGCGCTCGGCGTCGGTCAGCCGCGAAGATCGCCCCATGTGACGATTGTTGCGGTGGTTGACGGGCTTTCCAACCGTGTCAGTCGGAGAACTCAACGCCGTTCAGGCGGCGGCGGTTCACCTCGAGGCGGTTGAAAATGGCCCCCGGACGACGTTCTGCCGCTCGGCGCTGAGGTGGCAGGGCGGTGTCGGTCAGTACGAGGCGCTCCTCCCCTGATACCGGCTCAACGATCCACCTCCCGTCGGGCCGTGGCCGTCGCCTGCGCCCCAGATCAGGCGCTCCTCGTAGGTCGGGTGAACACCGGCGACGCCGTGCTCGGGTGAGAGGGCGAGGAGGGTGCAGTACACGCACTCGCCACACCCTGACGTGAACACGATCGCCCTCCGCCGGCCGAGAGCTCCGCACTGGTGGAGGACTGGCTGAGGGTCAGCGGCGGTAGCCGGCCATGCGCTCGAGCCGGGCGACCCGCTCCGAGGTGGGCGGGTGGGACGAGAACAGCCGGCCGAAGCCCGAGCCGCTGAACGGGTTGGCGATCATCATGTGGGACGCGGAGGTCAGGCGGCTGTTCTCGGGGAGCGGAAGCCGCCGAGCACCCATCTCGATCTTGCGCAGCGCCGACGCCAGTGCCAGGGGGTCGCCCGTCAGTCTGGCCCCGGACTCGTCCGCCTGGTATTCGCGCGTCCTGGAGATCGCGAGCTGGACCATCCCGGCGGCCACCGGCCCCAGCACCATCATCAGCAGCGCCCCGAGGAACCCGGGCCCCTCGTCGTCGTCGGAGCCACCGAAGAACACCGCCACGTAACTGAGCCAGGTGATCATCGTGGCCAGCGCCCCCGCCACGGACGAGATGAGAATGTCGCGGTTGTACACATGCGACAGCTCATGCCCGATCACCCCGCGCAGCTCACGCTCGTCGAGCAGCTGGGTCAACCCGTACGTCACGCAGACCGCCGCCTGGCGCGGGCTCCGTCCGGTGGCGAACGCGTTCGGCTGGACGGTGGGCGACAGGTACAGCCGGGGCATCGGCTGGCGAGCCTGGGTGGAGAGCTCGCGCACGATCCGGTAGAGGGTCGGCTGCTCGACCTCGCTGACGGGCCTCGCCCGCATGGCCGACAGTGCGATCCGGTCGGAGAAGAAGTAGGCGACGCCGTTGCCCGCCAGAGCGAGCAGGAACGCGATCTGCACCCCGGTTCCGCCGCCCAACCACGCGCCCACCACGAGAATCAACGCAGACAGGCCCCCCAACAGGACGGCGGTGCGCAGACCGTTGTGGTGCATGGTTCCCCCCTTCGTGATCCGGGTCCACCTCCTCCAACGAGGGAACACCGCTCCAACGTTCCCCGCCGCAACCATCCAATGGCACAGAGCCACCCATCCCCCGTCCACCCCGAACACCACCCGCATAGCCCTGTGCCAAAGGCCACCCCACACCGGCCAAACCCCACCACCCGCCGAAAGACAGCCCCTGCTACCGGGCTAAAGCCCACCCCCTGGCCTCAACGCCAGCTGCACACCTCACCAAGCCCCCCGAACGATCCGCCCACAACGGATCAAAGACGCGCCCCCGCTCACACCCAGACCGAAACCCTCGCCCCCAACGCCGCCCACACCCCGGAACGCCCCTCCCCCGACGAACCAAGCCCCGGCCCAAGCCCACCCCAGACCAAAGATCCCAGGCCCCAACGCCGCCCCCGCACATCCCACGAGAAGGCCCGGCCTCACGCCAGATCGAGGACTCGGCCCCGGCGCGTCGAGGGCGCTGCGCGCTCAGCCGGAGGCGGAAAGCGACGTCATGCTGAGCACCAGTTGCGGCGCGACCGAGAACAGGACCGCGACTGCCACGGCGAGCCCGACGGCGATCCAGGTGGCGGGCAGCGCGCGGCGAGCTCCACGCGCCGCCCCGTCGGGTGTGAACAGTCGCGCGGTCCACACGACGTAGTAGTAGAGCCCGATCACGGTGTTGACCGCCATGACCACCGCCAACCACCCGGCCCCACCGTGAACGATCTCCCGGAAGACCACGACCTTGGCGAACAGCCCTGCGAGCCCAGGCGGCAACCCGGCCAGACAGATCAGGCAGAAAGCCAGCGCCAGCGCCGCCACCGGGCTCCGGAAGGCCAGCCCACGGTAGTCGTCGAGCTCGTTGCGTGGCACCGTCCGGGACACCAGCATGACCACGGCGAACGCTCCGAGGTTCATCGCAGCGTAGATCACCAGATAGGCGAGGGAGGCCCCGACGGCCCCTGCCACCGGCAACGCACCACCGACACCGACTCCCCCGGCACCGGCTGCTCCGGCACTGGCTGCTCCCGCCGCCCCTCCTGCGGCGGCGACCGCGAGCGGCGCCAGGATGTAACCCGACTGGGCGACCGACGACCAGGCCAGCAGGCGGACGGCCGAGCGTTGACGCATGGCGAGCAGGTTGCCCGCCGTCATCGTGAGCGCCGCGACGATCGCGACCACGGGGGTCCAGGTGGACGCCTGGCTGGCCAGCGTGGCGACCAGGATGAGGATGAGCCCGGCGAACCCGGCCGCCTTCGAGATGACCGAGAGCAGGGCGGCGACCGGGATGGGAGCGCCCTGGTAGACGTCCGCCGCCCAGGAGTGGAACGGCACTGCGGCGATCTTGAAGCCGAAGCCCGCCAGCACCAGGACGACCCCGACCGTGACCACCATCGGCAGCCCGCCAGAGAGCTCCAGTGTGGACGAGCCCCCACCGGGCACGGTGACCTTACCGCTGAGCACCTCCGCGAGCCGGGCCAGGAAGACACTTCCACCCACGCCGTACAGCAGGGACACGCCGAACAGCATGATGGCCGTCGACACGACCGACACGAGGAAGAGCTTGACGGCGGCCTCGGAGGATCGTCCGTCGTACCGTTTCAACCCGGTCAGGGCGAAGACCGGGAGCGAGACCAGTTCGAGCGCCACCACGAGCATGATCAGGTCGCGGGAGGCGGGCAGGGTGACCGCGCCGACGAGCGTACAGAGCAGCAGGAAGTACCACTCGCCGACCGGGATGCGACCGCCTGCCAGTTCGGTCATCGACAGCAGCACCACCACGACGGCGGCGACGAGGATCAGCCCGGCGAAGACCAGCGTGAACTGGTCGACCACGAAGGAGCACAGGCCATGACCGCCTGACGCCGCCGCACCGGACGTACCCGCCCCTACCGAGACGGCCCCGGCGAGTTCGCGGGGGACGCAGAAGGTCGCCAGCGCCCCGCCCCCGCGTACGGCCTGCGCCACCACCAGGCCGAGCGAGACCAGCACCCCGGCGAGCGTGACCAGCCCGAGGGAGATCCTGGTCGCCGGCCGGGCGGGCAGGAACGCGTCGAGCAGCAGCACCAGGCCGGCCACCACCGCGAGGACCAGCGGCACCGCGATCACGAAGTAGTCGATCTGCTGGATCATGAGATCGCTCCCAGCAAGGTCTGCACGGCCGGCGTGGTGAGCGAGAGCAGGAGCTTCGGCCAGAGCCCGAACAGCAGGATCAGCACGATCAGCGGCACCCAGGCGACCAGCTCATATCCGCGAATGTCCGGCAGAGCCGTGCCGCCCCCCACAGGCAGCCGACCGCCCCGGCCGCCAGCCGAGGAGACAGCGTCGGGCTCGGGCTGCGTCCCCCCTCCGACAGACTCCTCGGACGCACGCTCTTCCGGCGCGAGTCCCGACCCGGCCGCACGCTCTTCCGGCGCGAGTCCCCGCTCGGACGCATGCTCTTCCGGCGGGTGTTCCAGCTCGGACGGTCGTCCTTCGCGCCCGGCCGAGTCCTCGCGCCCGGCTGAATCCTCGCGCCCGGCTGAGTCCTCGGGCGTCAGTGGCCGCTCGTCGGGGGCCTTCGGGCCGGGCCGACCCGCATCCGGCGGCCCCCCGCCGGGCAGTCGGGCGCTGACGCCGAGGTCGTCACGGTCGGCGGCGGCGCTGGCGGGAGATCCAGGCGACCGTCCGCCCGCTACAGCGGGGATCAGCGAGGCGGCTGCCGGAAGGCCGTGCGTGACGCGGGAGAGCATCACCAGGAAGTACGCGGCCGTCAGAACCGCGCCGAGCCCGCCGATGACCATGAAGGTGAGGAACAGCCCGCGTGGCAGCCCGTCACCGGGCTGGAAGGCGCCGAGGAGGGCCAGCATCTCCCCCCAGAACCCCGCCAGCCCCGGCAGCCCGAGCGAGGCGATGGCGGCGAACGTGAGAACCGAGCCCAGGTGCGGAAGGGTCGCCAGCATGCCGCCGCCCAGCGAGCGCATGTCGGCCGTGTGGTAGCGGTCCTTGACCGCCCCGGCGAGGAAGAACAGCAGGCCCGTGATCAGGCCGTGGGCGACGTTGGCGAACAGGGCGCCGTTCACGCCGACCGTGGTGAGCGTGGCGAAGCCGAGCAGGACGAAGCCCATGTGCCCGACCGACGAGTAGGCGATCATCCGTTTGAGGTCGCGCTGGGCCAGGCAGGCCAGCGCGCCGTAGACGATGCCGACCACGGCGAACGCCCCCAGCCACGGCGCCACCGACTCGGCGCCCTCGGGCAGAACGGGGATGGCGATCCTGGCGAACCCGTACGTCCCCATTTTCAGCAGGACCCCGGCCAGCAGCACCGACCCGACGGTCGGGGCCTCGGTATGCGCGTCAGGGAGCCAGGTGTGCAGCGGCCACATCGGTGTCTTGACCGCCAGCCCCGCCCCGACGGCCACGAACGCGAGCACCTGCACGGCCCTGGACATGCCGGTGCCGTGCGCCCGGCCGAGCGCGAGCACGTCGAGTGTGCCGGTCTGGGACCAGATGAGCAGCAGGCCGAGCAGCATCACGACCGAGCCGAGCAGCGTGTAGAGGATGAACTTGATCGCGGCGCTGCGCCGCCCCGCCCCGCCCCAGATCGCGATCAGGAAGTACATCGGAATGAGGACGATCTCGAAGAACACGAAGAACAACAGCAGGTCGAGGGCGAGGAAGGTGCCGAGCATCCCCACCTCGAGCACGAGCAGCGTGAACACCAGCGCTCTCGGCCGGGCACCGCCGGGACGCGGGTGCAGGAGCTGACCGGGGGCGTGCCCTCCGCGCCAGCTCAGGTAGGCGAAGCAGAGGAAGGTCAGCAGCGCCGTCAGCGCGACCAGTGGCAGCGAGATGCCGTCGATGCCCAGGTGGAAGTGGATGCCGAGCCCCGGGATCCACTCGTGGTCCGTGTCGAACTGCGGTTGCGCGGCCCGTCCGTAGTCGAACGTGGCCACCAGCGCCACGGCGATCGCCAGGGTCACGCCGGACACGGCCAGCCCGAAACCCGGCAGGATCGGACGGACCGTTTTCGGCGCCACCACGAGGAGCAGCGCGCCCAGCAGCGGGACGGCCAGCAACGCGACCGGCAGCCAGTTCACCTGAACACCACCGCCCCCACCGCGATCAAGAGGACTCCGGCCAGCACGCCGCTGATGTACAGCTGGACGTTGCCGTTCTGGGCGAGCCGCAGCACCCCCGACAGCCCGCGCACGGACCGGCCCGAACCGCGCACGGCTCCGTCGACCACCGCGTCGTCGGTTCTGACGACGATTCGGGCCAGGGCCAGAATCGGGCGGACGAACACGGCGGCGTAGAGGGTGTCGACGTAGAACGCGCGCTCGCACGGCGCCAGGAACGGCCCCAGCAGCCGGGCGGGGTCGCGCACCGGGTCGCTGCGCCAGAACGCGTAGACGACGCCGCCGCCGAGCAGCGCGAGCGCCACGCTGACGACCGCGACGGACGCCTCGACGTGCAGGCCACCGGCGAACCCGAGCAGCAGGGACGGAACCGTGAGCAGCACAACCGGCACCATCATCGTCGGCGGCGCCTCGCGGACATCGATCACGTGAGCCGTGCCCGGCTCCGGTTCCGGCAGAGCGAGAGCGCGCGCGTCGCCGAAGAACGTACGCAGCCAGGCCCGCGTCGCATAAGCCCCGGTGACGGCGACGGTCGCGAGCGCGCAGCCGTACAGGAGGAGGGCGGCGGCGTCTGTGAGACCGCCGCCGGCGAGCGCCCGGTCCATGGCGAGGAGCAGGCCGTCCTTGCTGAAGAAGCCGCTGGCGGGAGGGAGGCCCATGAGCGCGGCGAAACCCACCGTCATCGCGACGAACGTGATCGGCAACGACCGGCGCAACCCGCCCATCTGGCTCATCAGGTTGGACCCGACGTGGTGGATCACCACCCCCGCGCACAGGAACAGCAGCGCCTTGAACGCGCCGTGGGTGATCAGATGGAAGATCGCGGCCCTGTCGGATCCGGCGGCCAGACCGCCGGCCATGTAGGCGAGCTGGCTGATCGTGGAGTACGCGAGGACCCGTTTCAGGTCGTCCTGGGCGAGCGCGGCCAGGGCGGAACCGAGCATGCCGAGCGCCGCGATGACGGCGAGCAGGTCGAGCGTGGGACGGGCGGCGAGGAACGCGGGGAAGAGCCTGGCCACGATGAAGATCCCGGCGGCCACCATGGTGGCGGCGTGGATGAGCGCGCTGATCGGCGTGGGACCCGCCATCGCGTCGGGCAACCAGGTGTGCAGCGGCACCTGGGCGCTCTTGCCCGCGACCCCGGCGAGCAGCAGCATCGTGGCGGCCACCAGCGTGCCAGAGGACATCTCCGGCACCTTCGCCAGCACGTCCGGGATGCGGAAGCTGCCTGCCGAGATGCCGAGCACGAAGATGCCGAACAGGAAGCCGACGTCGCCCAGCCGCGTGACGAGGAACGCCTTGATCGCGGCCCGGGAGTTGGCCTTGTCCTCCCACCAGTGGCCGATGAGGAGGTAGGAGCACAGGCCCATGACCTCCCAGCCCACGTAGAGGACCAGCAGGTCGCCCGCGTAGACGACGAGCAGCATCGCGCTGGTGAAGAGGCTGACGAACGCGCTGTAGGACGGATAGCGCGGATCGTCGCTCAGGTAGCCGACCGAGTACACCTGCACGGCGAGCGCCACCAGCGTGACCAGCACGCCGAGGAGGCCGGAAAGGCCGCCGGCCTGGAGTGTGAGCGAGATGGGGATGCCGCCGGTCTCGATCGTCCCGTAGGTATGGGTGACGTCCGCCGCCGGAGAGCCGTCGAGGAACGCGAAGCCCGGCCCCCAGGCCAGCCAGAGCGCCAGCACCCCGGAGACCGCCGTCGGCAGGACCGCGATCCAGGCCGCCCGCGCGTCCGCGGCCCTGCGCTCCACGCCGTCCGCCACGCCCGCGTGCCCGGTCGCGCCCGATGCGTCCGCACTTTCAGAACCCGCGCCAGGGGGGATCCCCTCGCCGATGCGAGGAGCGTGCCCGTGAGGCCGGCGGGACAGCAGCAGGCCCGCGAAGGCAGCCACGAAAGGCAGGAGCACGGCCAGCAACGGGAGATTCGTCATTGCCTGCCCCCTCGCCTGACGTGACGCCCGTCGCCACGCCCGGAACCATCAGCCGCCCCGTCTGCTCCCTGCTCGCCGGAGTCGGCCCGTCCTTCCCCTGGCCCCGCCGGGCCGTTGATCCCTGCACCCGAATCGGCGGCAGGCTCATCTTCGGACCCCGCCTGGCCGGTGAGGCCGGTGGCGCCCCAGCCGGTCTCGGACGGGTCGTCGCCGCTCTCCCCCTGGTACGCGGGTTCGGCGAGGGCGCGGAGGTGGTCGATGTCGACGGTTCTGCGGTTGCGGAAGAGCGCCAGGACGATGGCCAGGCCCAGGCCCACCTCGGCGGCGGCGATCACGATGATGAACAGCGTGAGCACCTGACCGCTGTGCAGCCGGTCGCCCAGCCACACGTCGAAGGCGACCAGATTGAGGTTGACGGCGTTGAGCATGAGCTCGACCGACATCAGCACGAGGATCGTGTTGCGCCGCGCGAGCACGCCGTAGACGCCGACGGAGAAGAGCAGCGCGGAGACGACCGCCGGGTAGACGATGTGCACTAATGACCCCCGGTCTGATCTGAAGGCGAACCGCCGGGTATGTCGGTGCGGGACAGAACGATGGCGCCGACCAGGGCCGCCAGCAGGAGGACCGACAGCGCCTCGAACGGCAGCACCCAGGTGCTGAACACGCTGGCGCCGAGCTCCTTCGCGGCGCCCTGGCCGGGTTTGAGCGGCGCGTACGCCGTGCGGAAACCGTCGACGACCACCGTGACCAGGACGGCCGCCGTCGCCACCGCCACCAGAGCGGCGACCCACCGGTTGCCGCTGTTGAGATCCGCGGAGCGGCCGATCGGCGCGCGGGTGAGCATGATGCCGAACAGCAGCAGGACGACCACGGCGCCCACGTAGATCAACACCTGCACCCATGCCACGAACTCGGCCGTGAGCACCAGGTAGCTCCCGGCGAGTGCGCCGAAGGAGACCACGAGCCAGAGGGCGGCGTGGACGAGTTGTCTTGTCGTGACGACGAGCAGCGCCGATCCGACCGCTACCGCGCCCAGCAGCAAGAAGACGACCTCTTGCCCGGTGGGTGACAGGTAGGAGGGCACCGCCTCGGTCACGACTCCTCCTCGGACTCCCTTGTCTCGTCAGGGCCGAGCCGCCCAGGTGGACGGATGGACCGGGGATCGGCCATCCTGCGCCTACGCGGGCTCGCGCCAGAAGTCTGCCCCTCCGGCCTGGGCCTCAACGGAGGCTCGCCCGAGGTTGTGGACAACCCTTCCTCGGGTCGCCCTCCTGTGGACAACCGCTCGTCCCGCCCTGTGGACGACCGCTCGCCACCACCCCCGTGTCCTGTGGACGACGGCTCGCCCTTGCTCTCACTGCCTGTGGAAAACTCCTCGCCCGCGTCTGTCCCTGTGGATGAAGGGGCCCCTACGGCGGAAGAGCCGGTGTCCGGCACTTCCCCGGACGGCCTGCCGGTGCCTGCGGCCTGTCCGCCTTCCTCCTGCGACTTCGTGGAGGACGTGCCCGCGCCGCGCTCGTCCACAGGTGGATTACCGGGTGGCGTGGACGGTTCAGCCTGCTTCGACTCCGTCCGGGAGCGCTCTGTGGATTCACCCGCGGGACGGGACGGCAACGCGCCAGGCGGGCGGATGTTGCGCACGTTCGCCATCGACCGGCGCGGGCGCCCAGGCCTTCCCGCTGATGGGGCGCCCGTTTCGGACACGTCGCCCGAGGAACTCGAGGCCTCACCTGTCACGGCGTCCGGGGTCACGGAGGTCCCCGACGCACCTGTGGAAGTCTCCGAGGTGCCGGCGGAGGTGCCGCCGACGGCGGAGTTCTCTGGCCCGGGACGGCCTCCTGCGTCCGCCGGACGTTCGGAAGCCGCGACGTCGCCGGGTTCCGGCAGGCCGCCGGGCGTCGTCCGTCCGCCGGGGGCGGGGCCCTCAACAGCGACGGGCGCGCCGCCAGACGGTTCGCCGACAGCAGGCGGCCGGTCGGCTCCCCCAGCGGGAGGACCCGGGACATCTCCACCGGCACCGGCCGCCAGACCCGCAGCCTCCGCACCGGCATCAGCCGTCCGGCCTGCAGCCTCTCGGCGAGCATCAGCCGTCCGACCTGCGGCTCCTACGCGAGCATCGCCCTTCTGGTCTGCGGCCTCTCCGCGAGCATCGCCCACCCGACCTGCGGCCTCTCCGCGAGTGTCCGCAGTTCGGCCTGTGGACTCTTCACCGGTAGCGGCCGCCTCTCCGGCGGTGGCACGGCTCGGTGGCTCGCCACGGGCGCCCGGCGGGCCGCTCGGGGCCGGTCCGGTCGCGCGAGGCGAGGCCGCCGCACCCTCGCCCGATCGAGGCGGGCGGCGGGACGTGGCCGCGAGCTCCTTGGGAGGTTCGGCGCCGGGATCGTGGGCGGGCGGCGGGGGGACGGTTTCCACCCAGCTCGCCAGCTTGTCCTTCTCGTGCAGAAGGTCGCGGATGTCACCTTCGGCGTACTCGAACTCCGGAGACCAGAAGAGCGCGTCGAACGGGCAGACCTCGATGCAGATGCCGCAGTACATGCAGAGCGAGAAGTCGATGGCGAACCGGTCGAGGACGTTGCGCTGCCGTGGACGGCCGCCCTCAGGCGCCGGGATGGTCTCCTTGTGCGAATCGATGTAGATGCACCAATCGGGGCACTCTCGCGCACACAGCATGCAAGAGGTGCAGTTCTCCTCAACCAGCGCGATAACGCCGCGGCTACGGGGCGGGAGGGGAGGTTTGACCTCGGGGTACTGCTGCGTCACCGATTTGCGCAGCATGTGGCGAAGGGTGATAGACAACCCTTTCGCCAGTCCCACTCCTGGGATCCTTCCCATACTTCAATATCATGGCGCACTTGGGCGTATAGGCAAATGATCCTGGGACTTGTCCCCAGGTTTTCCACAGCTGTCCACAGCCTGAGGGGGGGTTATCCACAGGTTTGCGCTGCGCCCGATATGTGCGAGAACTGGGCGATAGTCTCTCCGCCATGTCGTACAGCCATCCGGGCCGTCCCAGTGGCGCGGTGTGGACTGCAGCCGTTGGGTGGGCGGTCCTCCCCCTAGTCAGTTGCGGCCTGGCGACCCCGTTCACGATCGGGTTCGCCTCCCTGTGGCTCCGCAGTGTCTGGCAGGGCATGGCCGCGGCCTTCTACCTGCTCTGCATCGGTTCGTTCGTGATCGCGGCACTGTCATACGACCAGTTCGAGGACATCCCCGACCCGCTGTCGACGATCGTCTCGCTGGGGCTGGTGATCAGCTGGATCGGCGGTGTGATCCACTCGGGCATCCTCGTCCCAGCCATGGCCAGGGCCCGGGTCAAGGTGCGGCATCCGGCTGACCTGCACCAGCGCGCCACGTCCCCTACGTACCGTCCGCGGGCGGTCGCGCCTGGATGGGCCGGGAGCGGGCGGCGGCCCGGCCCGCCTGTGACGGCGCACGACCCGCGGCCCGGCGAGCCGCGAACCGGTCATGAGCGGAGGCCGGGCGAGCCCGAATGGATCGGTCACTACCGGGTCCTCCAGCCGCTCGGGCGGGGCGGGCAGGGCGCGGTCTACCTGGCGATGGCGCCCAACGGTGTGCGGGTGGCGGTGAAGGTCCTGCACGATCTGGTCGACGAGACGGCGCGGGCCAGGTTCGCCAGAGAGGTGGACGCGGCCCGCCGGGTGGCGACGTTTTCCACAGCCCGGGTGCTCGACGTCAACATCACGGGCCAGCACGCCTACATTGTCAGCGAGTACGTCGAGGGGCCCTCGCTGGAGCAGTTGGTCCGCAAGCAGGGCCCGCGCGATCAGGACAGTCTCACGCGTCTGGCGTTGTCCACAGCCGGAGCGCTGGCGGCCATCCACAAGGCGGGGATCGTCCACCGCGACTTCAAACCGAGCAACGTCCTGATCGGCCACGACGGCCCGCGAGTCATCGACTTCGGCATCGCGCGGGCGCTCGACCAGATGACGGTGACCTCCGGGAAGATGGTGGGCACGCCGCCCTACATGTCACCCGAGCAGCTCTCGGGGGCGCCGGTGGGGCCGGCGTCCGACGTGTTCAGCTGGGCTGTGACGATCATGTTCGCGGCTACGGGACGTCCACCATTCGGCGAGGACACCGTGCCGGCCGTCTTCAACCGGGTGCTTACCTTTCATCCGGACTTATCCCCGTTACCGCCGGCCCTTCGCGGAATCGTGGGGTCCTGCCTCAACAAACGCCCCGAAGACCGTCCCTCGGCCTCGGACGCCATGCTCGCCATCATCCACTGACCAGCTACGTTCGCTCGTTCTCCACAGCAGCACTCCTCTTGGAAGCGCCGTCCACAGAGGCACCTCTCACGTAAGCACCGTCCACAGAACCCCTCCGGCGGAAGCACCGTCCACAGGAGCGCCGTCCACAGGAGCACTGCCCTGGCATAGCCGCCCTGGACCAGCTGCCGCGCAGATAGTCCGGCCGTAGGGGAGAGCTCGTATTGGACAGGTGGCTTGCCAGCAGGGCGTATCGCGAGCAGCCGACTGCGTGCGACCGCTTCGGCTGACACTTCCACGTTCGCGGGACAGTCCCGCTGGTAAGGCTCGCTGTCCATGGATGCTGCCTCCGAGGGGGCCACTGCGGATCATCGGAGAGGGAGACGCCCCGTGGGCAAGAGTCCCCGCGGGGCTCCTGCTGGTGGAGTCTCCTCCCGGCGGGGTCTCCTCCCGGCAGGGGCTCGTCCCGGCGGGGCTCCTGCTGGCGGGGGGCGTCCCGGCGGAGGTCTCCTGTCGGTAGAGGGGCTCTTGTCGGCAGAGGGCTCCCTCTGCCGACAGGCAGGGCGCGTCGCTGGGATGCCTGTGTGGACCCCCTGGTCGGCCTTGGGGAGTGGTCAGGGGGTGGCTTCTGGGCAGGTTTTGATGAGGTTGAGGTATTCCTCGCGTGGAAGCCGGTGCACCGCGAGTGACATCCCGATGTGCTGAGCGAAGCGGTTGAGCTGCTCTGCGGGCCAAGGGCCGGGGAGGTGGTGGAGGGGGGAGCCGTCGGCGTCCATGATGAAGAGGCCGGTGCGGTCCTCGTAGCTGTAGAGCAGGAGGCCACAGGCTCGGCGTGGGGTCCTGCGCAAGGGGAGGTTCGCGACCAGGGTTTGGCCGCGGTGGACCTGGAGTCTGGGGCCTCGGTGGGCGTCTTCCTTGGTCGTCAGGGTGAGACCGCCCGGCGTGCTGACCACTTCTCCACGGGCGATCCGGCGTCTCTGGAGGCGGGCCGAGATGGGGCGGAGCACCAGGAGCGCCGGGCTGAAGGCGACGAAGAGCCACTTCGCTTCGAGGATGTCCAGCAGGATGCGGCCGACTGAGGAGAGGCCGCGCCATGCGAACCACATGCCGGTTGACGCGAGGTACACCATCAGGGCGAGTCCGGCTACGCCGACGCCGATGGACACGTGTTTGCGCCATCTCGCCAGGAAGGGGCGGCGGAGGCCGCGCAGGCGGCGCCAGCCGGGGGCTCTGGCGGCGAGGGTGGCACGCACCCGGTACGGTCTGTGGGCTCGGCCGTCCACGACGGGGATTCCCGCGTTGACGGTGAACGCGTGGACGTCGGGGGCGTGCCAACTGCCTGGGAGGTCCAGGAGGACCAGGCCGTCGGCGTCCAGCGCGGCCAGGCCGGTGACCGACTGCTGCTGCCCACCCTTGGACGTGGTGATCGGCTCGTCGTATTGGTAGTGGAAGAGCGCCGCGGGGGTCAGGCGTAAGGAGTCGCCGGTTGTGGCGTCCGTGGCCGAGAGGGAGTGGCCGTCCCACGACAGTGCCGTCTCCGGACAGGCGGCGCCGACGATCGCGCCGCCGTGTGGAACTAGTTGAGAATCCATTCGATCACTCCAATGGCCCCGGCCCCCAAACTACAGACGGATGAGGACGGCGTGGAGTTTCAGGACACACCAAAGGTCCTCGGGGGCGGGCCAGCCGACGCCCCCCGTCGGACGGGCTGGGCAGCAGGTGGCCTCGGAAACGGTGGCACATAGGGCGAGCACGTGGACGGGATACGCGTGCGGCGACTGCTCGGACGGGTTGCGTGGAGATGGAGGGCGAAGGGGGCGTACTGGGGTTGGTGTGGAAGGTGGGCGCGCAAGGTCCGGGAGTGGGAGCGCCTGATCGCCTGCTCTTCTAGACGAGGACCTTGACGATGCCCGTGAGGGCGAGCTGCAGCAGGGCCAGGGGGACGAGGCCGACCCAGGCGAGTTTCTGCAGTTGGTCTTCGCGAAGGCGGGGGAAGCTGACCCGCAGCCAGATCACCACGAACGCCAGCAGGAAGACCTTGACCAGGGTCCACAGCCAGCCTGGCAGCAGCGGCCCGTGCCAGCCGCCGAGGAAGAGCACCGTCGTCAGGAACGACAGGACGACGATGCCGACGTACTCCGACAGCATGAACAGCGCGAAACGCATGCCGGTGTACTCGGTCATCGGGCCCATGATGATCTCGGACTCGGCGACCGGCATGTCGAACGGCGGGCGGCGCAGTTCGGCCAGCCCTGCCGTGAAGAAGACCACCCCGCCGATCGCCTGCCAGGGCAGCCACCACCACTGCCACGACTCGACGATGGCGGGGAGCGACAGCGTGCCCGCGGCCATCGCGACCGAGGAGGCGGCCAGCACCAGCGGCAGCTCGTACGACATGAGCTGCGCGGCGGCGCGCATGCCGCCCAGCACCGAGTACTTGTTGGCGGACGCCCACCCGGCCATGATCGCCCCGAGCACGCCGATGCCCAGCACGGCGAGCACGAAGAACAGGCCGAGGTCGAGGTCCACGGCGACGCGGCCGCGGTCGAAGGGGATGACGATCAGCACGACCAGGTACGGCACCAGCGCCACGCCGGGGGCGATCATGAAGACGCGCCGGTCGGCGGCGGCCGGGATGACGTCCTCCTTCTGGGCGAACTTCACGCCGTCGGCGATGAGCTGCGCCCAGCCGTGGAAGCGTCCGGCGTACATGGGGCCGAGCCGCGACTGCATGTGGGCCATGACCTTGTGCTCGGTCTGACCGACGATCAGCGGCAGCAGCAGGAACACGACGAGGATGACGGCGAAGCTCAGCACCACGTCAAGCATCCGGTGACCCCCAGTCGGCCGGTACTCCGGGCGGAAGCGTGCGGCGGCGGCTCGGCGCGCCGTGCCCGGACTCGCCGGGCTCCTTGGCCCCCGGCCACGGCTTGGCGACGCGGGCGGCCAGGATGAAGTCCTTGCGCAGCGGGTGGCCCTCGAAGCCGTCGGGCAGGAGCAGCGGCACCAGGTACGGGTGGCCGTCGAAGGTCACGCCGAACATCTCGTACGTCTCGCGTTCGTGCCAGTTCGCACCGCGGTAGACGTCCACGGCGGACGGCAGGCGCGGGTCGGCGAGGGGCACGTGGGTGCGCACCAGCAGCTGCCGGCAGGACTCCGGGTCGTAGACGTGGACGACTATCTGGAACCCCTCGGGCTGGTCGTCGACGCCGGTCAGCCAGTCGAAGAAGGCGTAGCCGGAATCGCGGACGAACGTCAGGACCTCGATCCAGTCGGCCGCGGCGACGTCCACGGTGGTCTCGCCGAAGGACTCGGAGATCCGCACGCGCTCACCGAACCGCGCAGCCAGGGACTCCGGCTGGGAGTCGGTCACGAGTCCTCCCCGTGGGAGCGCGACCAGATGTAACGGTCGCTGAGCCGCTCGTCGCCGATCTTCTCCTGCAGCTTCATGATCCCGTACAGCAGGGCCTCGGGCCTGGGTGGGCAGCCGGGGACGTAGATGTCGACCGGGATGATCTGGTCGACGCCGTTGGTCACGCAGTAGGAGTCCCAGTACGGGCCGCCGGAGTTGGAGCAGGCGCCGAACGAGATCACGTACTTGGGGTCGGGCATCTGCTCGTAGAGCCGCTTGACGGCCGGGGCCATCTTGTCGGTGACGGTGCCCGACACGATCATCAGGTCGGCCTGGCGGGGGCCGTTGGCGAAGGGGATCACGCCGAACCTGATGAAGTCGTGGCGGCTCATCGAGGTCGCGATGAACTCGATGGCGCAGCAGGCCAGCCCGAAGTTGAACACCCACAGCGAGTACTTCCTGCCCCAGTTCAGCACGAAGCGCATCGGCTTGGGCGCCAACCTGGAGACCGGCCCCACGGTGGGCATCGGGAGATCCGTCGCTGCCATGTCTCTCATTCTTGCGCGGATCACAGGCAAGGCAAAGAAGACCGCTCACCTTGTGGATCACAGGAGGAGCAGAAGGATCACTTCTTCTCCCCTGCGTCACGCAGCAGGCAAAAAGGACATTCTCCGGTATGGGTCAGGCAAGGTTAGGCATAGGAGGCCGCTCGTCTTGCCTCGCCGAGTTCTGTCGCGATGGCCGTGAACAACGGGTCCAGCTCCGCCTGGATGGCCTCGTCCTCGTTGTCGCGTAACCGCACGGCGGGCGCGTCGTAGTGCAGTGACCGCACGAACTCCACGCGCAGGTCGAGCGGCGGGTGGGAGTCGGCGACGTGCCTGACCTCCCTCGCCGACAGCCGGCGCCGCCGCTCCAGCTCGTACTCGGGCACCTTCGCCTGCATGTCGCGGAGCCGCTGCCACACCGACGTGCCGAGCGAGGCCGCCAGCCAGCTCAGGTCGTTGAGATCGACGGGCGCGGTCACGACTTTGTCGAGCATGCCGGCGGCGGCCTCGGACGACCCCACACGGGCGGCCCGCTCGTCCGCGACGTACTCCGCCTGCCGCGAGGAACGAGCCGTGATCATGACGAGGAGCATGCTCAGCAGCCCGATCACGATCCCGGCCAGCCGCATCACGGCGACCAGCACGATCGCCAGCAGGCTGGCGATGCTCTCCGGCACGGCTTCCACCGTGTCCTCCCCGGTCTTCGCGGTGCTGCGGGTGGCGTCCTGGACCGCGTAGAGCGCGCTGATCGCGGTGCTCGTCAACCGGCCATGCCTGCAGTCACCGTTGCTGGAGTGGCTCAGCTCGTGCGCGAGGAGCGCGACGCGTTCCTGGGGTTCCAGGACTGCCCAGAGAGGAGCGCCCAGGAAGAGCACCCGCGTGCCGCGCAGGCCGAGCTGCGCGAAGGCCGCCTGGAACGCGGGCCACACGAGGACCGCGTCGACCCTGTCCGCGCCGACCTCGGCCCCGACCCTGTCCAGCAGGCCGAACAGGCGCGGCGCCGACTCCCTGGTGAGCACGGGCGCCTTCTTCGACAGGCGTCCCAGCCGCGGACGCATCAGCCAGGCGACCCCCAGCAACAGCGCGCCCAGGGCGAATCCGACGACGTTGGGCACGAGGACGGCGACCCACACGCCCGCGACCGCCGCGCTCAGGGTGAGCAGGTGGATCAGCGCGGCCAGCAACGACGACGCGACCCGGGCGAACCCCCCGCCGACCAGCTCGACGCCCGTCTTCAGCACCTGGGCGTGCAGCCCTGCCGTCAGCCGGTCCGCGAGCATCACGCCGAGACGGCGCCTGCGCGGACGCGCGGGCAGGTTCCACTCGCACGACGGGCACCAGGACGGGTAGCGGCCGTCCTTGACGACGGCGACACCGCACTTCGGACACGGCTTTTCGGTCGGCATGGCCGAGAGTGTGACAGAAGCCATATCGATGATCTAGATCATCCGCCAGGCCCAGCTGAGTGTCCAGATCGCCGCGTCCTGGTGCGCCGTCGGCCTGCGGTCGGCGCTCCTGCCTCGCCCGGAACGCCCTGCCTAGGTCCAGGTCAGGACGCGTTTGCGCCAGGCATACAGGATGCCGAGGGCGATGAAGCCGAGGAACACGAACATCTCCACGAGGGTGGTCAGGCCGAAGCCGGGGGCGGAGAAGATCGTCGCCCAGGGGAAGAGGAAGACGGCGTCGACGGCGAAGACCACGTACAGGTACGTGAACACGTAGTACCGGACCTGCGACTGGGCCCAGCCCTCGCCGACGGGATCGACGCCGCACTCGTAGGTGGTCAGCTTGTCAGGCGTGGGCCTGGTGGGACGGAGGAGGCGGTTGGCCAGGAGGGCTCCCGCCACGATGGCGACCCCGATCGCGAGCAGCGCGGCGACCAGCAGATAGGACCCGAAGTAGCCGTCCATACCGCGATCGTAACCCAGTCAAACCTCGGACCCCATAACCCCAAATCGGGGCAAAAGCCTAGATCACCGACTTAACCTGACTTTTATGCACAAAAGCCGATTCTTTGGAGGAATCGTGCTGCTGGCCGTCTCAGTCGCGGGTTGCAGCCTGGGCGCCGCCTCCCCCCATCGGGACCTCACGGTCCCCGGAGATCCGACGATGCTCTACTTCGTCGATCCCGCGTCCGTGCCCGGCCTGACGGTCAGGACGCTGACCGAGGGCGACTCCGCCCCCCGCTACGTGCACGTCAGCTATCCGGAGCTCGCGGCCGCACCCCAGCTCAGCGCGGCCCTGCACACCGAGGCCGAGCGGCAGCTCCGCGGCTTCCGCGGCACCACCGGCGCCGGCGAAGCGCCGCCCCGCCCGGAGCTGAACGTGGAGTGGCAGCTCGCCGCCGCCTCCGGCGGGATCGCCGGCGTGCGGATGCGCACCAGCGAGTTCCACAAGGGAGGATGGGGCAACTCCATCCGCACGTTCTGGTACGACGGGCAGACCGGCAAGGCGTTCGACTCGACCGGCCTGCTCAAGGGGCAGGACGCGCTGCGCGACCTCACCGAGCTCGTCAGGGAGCAGCTGCGCGAGCGCGGCCCCCAGGTCGACAGGAACGAGGTGAAGGCCGACCGGGACGAGTTCGACGCGCTGGCCTTCAACCGCTCGGGCGATCTGGTGGTGGAGTTCGACGACTGCCAGATCGGGGCGTGCTCGCTCGGCCGCCTCGCGGTCGCCGTCCCCAGCCAGCAGGCGGAGCCGCTCCTGTCGGAGTCGGGACGCCGCGCGCAGCAGGCCGTCAGCGCGGCAGCCGCGGCCGCGCCCCCGGCCATCCCCGGGAGCGCGCCGCAGACCGGCCTGGAAGACGAGTCCCAGAGCCCGCCGGCCGGGTCTTCAGGAGAGAACCCGATCTCCAAGGGAACTTCCGGGATATCCAAAGCAGCGCCGCGGCCACCGGGAGAAGGAACCCCCCAGGCCCCCGAGAAGGGGTCGGCGGCACCGGAAGGGGCGCCGACGGTATCCAAAGGACGCACGAAAGAGACGCCCCTCCCCACTCCCGAAGCCCCCAGCGACGCCCCCGGCACGGTCGACTGCGACAGGGCCAAGTGCGTCGCGCTGACCTTCGACGACGGCCCCGGCCCCAACACCGGCAGACTGCTCGACGAGCTGCGCGCGGGCGCCGCCCGGGCGACGTTCTTCGTGGTCGGAAGCGGTGCGGCCGCCCAGCCGGACCTGCTGCGCAGGATGGCCGCCGAGGGCCACCTCGTGGGCAACCACAGCTGGAACCACCGGGACCTGTCCAAGGCCGCGACCAGCAAAATCACCGACTCGCTGCGCCGCACCCAGGACACGGTCAGGACGTCCACCGGCCAGGCTCCGACGCTCCTCCGCCCGCCGTACGGCGCGATCGGCAGCGGTCTGACGGACATCGCCAAGCAGCTGGGTCTGGCCCTCGTGACCTGGGACGTCGACACCGGAGACCAGCAGGCGCGCAGTGCGAAGGAGATCGCGGACAGGGCGGTCGAGGGGGCTCATCCGGGGGCGGTCATCCTCATGCACGACGTCCGCCGCGCGGCTGTCGACGCGGTTCCGGAGATCATCGAACGGCTTCGCGGGAAGGGCTACACCTTCGTCACCGTTCCCGACATTCACGGCGGAACCGGCCCGCAGCCCGGGCTGCTTTACGGGTGATGACACCGCGCGCCGGGGGGACCTCCCTGACGCGGCGCTCGTCTCGGAGGGACGTATAGTTGGCGCTCGTGACCCGAACCGTCCTCTTCGCGCGCTTGCACGTCGACCTCTGCAGGCTCGCGTCAGGGCTGTGTCGTCGTTCTCCCGTCTTGCCCTGAACTGCACCCGCGTTACCCGCTTTGCATAGCTGGCAAACGCGTGACCTTCCGAGGATCTAGCATGGAAAAAGAGAACGCGCCAGAAGCGACCGCGCATCTGCGCGTCGAGGAGGACTGAGCTGTGACCAAGCAGGTTCAGCAACTCGATCGTGTGATCATCAGGTTCGCCGGCGACTCCGGCGACGGCATGCAGCTGACCGGCGACCGCTTCACCGCGGGTACCGCGGAGTTCGGCAACGACCTGTCGACGCTGCCCAACTTCCCCGCCGAGATCAGGGCTCCCGCAGGCACCCTGCCGGGCGTCTCGAGCTTCCAGCTGCACTTCGCCGACCACGACATCCTCACGCCGGGCGACGCGCCGAACGTGCTGGTCGCCATGAACCCCGCGGCGCTCAAGGCCAACCTCGGCGATCTGCCGCGTGGCGCCGACATCATCGCCAACACCGACGAGTTCACCAAGCGCAACCTGCAGAAGGTGGGCTATGAGGTCAACCCGCTGGAGGACGACTCGCTGAGCGAGTGGCGCGTCCACGCGGTGCCGCTGACCTCGCTCACGGTGACGGCGCTGGAGGGCTTCGACCTGTCCAAGAAGGACGCCGAGCGCTCCAAGAACATGTTCGCGCTCGGCCTGCTGTCGTGGCTCTACCACCGGCCGACCGAGCACACCATCTCCTTCCTTGAGCAGAAGTTCGCCAAGAAGCCCGAGATCGCCAAGGCGAACATCGCGGCCTTCCAGGCGGGCTGGAACTACGGCGAGACCACCGAGTCCTTCTCGGTCTCCTATGAGGTGAAGCCCGCGCCGCTGCCTCCCGGTCTCTACCGCAACATCTCCGGGAACCAGGCGCTGGCCTACGGCCTGATCGCGGCGTCCGTGCAGGCCAAGCTGCCGCTGTTCCTGGGGTCGTACCCGATCACCCCGGCCAGCGACATCCTGCACGAGCTGTCCAAGCACAAGCACTTCGGCATCCGCACCTTCCAGGCGGAGGACGAGATCGCGGGCGTCGGCGCGGCGCTGGGCGCGGCGTTCGGCGGGGCGCTCGGCGTCACCACGACGTCGGGGCCGGGCGTGGCGCTGAAGGCGGAGACGGTCGGCCTCGCGGTCACCACCGAGCTGCCACTGATCATCGTGGACGTGCAGCGCGCCGGCCCGAGCACCGGCATGCCGACCAAGACGGAGCAGACCGACCTGCTGATGGCCATGTTCGGCCGCAACGGCGAGTCGCCGGTGCCGATCGTGGCGCCGATGTCGCCGAGCGACTGCTTCGACGCGGCGATCGAGGCGGCGCGCATCGCGGTCAAGTACCGCACCCCGGTCATGCTGCTGTCGGACGGCTACCTGGCCAACGGCTCCGAGCCCTGGCGCCTGCCGGAGATCTCCGAACTGCCGGACATCTCCCAGGAGTTCACCACGACACCGAACGGTGACGACGGCGAGTTCCTCCCCTACAAGCGCGACCCCGGCACGCTCGCCCGCCCGTGGGCCATCCCCGGCACGGCGGGCCTCGAGCACCGCATCGGCGGCATCGAGAAGGCCGACGGCACGGGCAACATCTCCTACGACCCCAACAACCACGACCTCATGGTCAGGGTGCGGGCCGGCAAGATCGCCGGTATCGACGTCCCCGACCTGGAGGTCGACGACCCCGACGGCGACGCTGACGTGCTCGTCATCGGCTGGGGTTCCACCTACGGCCCGATCGCGGCGGCCGCCCGCCGCGTCAGGAAGAGCGGCGGCAAGGTGGCGCAGGCGCATCTGCGGCACCTGAACCCGCTGCCCGCCAACACCGGCGATGTGCTGCGCCGCTACCGCAAGGTGCTGCTGCCCGAGATCAACCTGGGCCAGCTCGCACTGCTGCTGCGTGGCCGCTACCTCGTCGACATCATCAGCTACAACCGCGTGCGCGGCCTTCCCTTCAAGGCGGAGGAGCTGGCCGGAGTCATCCAGGACGTGATCGACAGTGACTGAGCTCGTGAACGGGAAGGGCCTCTCGCTCGTCCCCAAGACCGACGTCAAGCAGACCCTGAAGGACTTCAAGTCCGACCAGGAGGTCCGCTGGTGCCCCGGCTGCGGCGACTACGCGATCCTGGCCGCGGTGCAGAGCTTCCTGCCCGAGCTGGGGCTCAAGCGCGAGAACATCGTGTTCGTCTCCGGCATCGGCTGCTCCTCGCGCTTCCCCTACTACCTGAACACCTACGGGTTCCACTCGATCCACGGCCGCGCGCCGGCGATCGCGACCGGCCTGGCCGCGTCGCGTCCCGACCTGTCGGTGTGGGTGATCACGGGTGACGGCGACGCGCTGTCGATCGGCGGCAACCACCTGATCCACGCGCTGCGCCGCAACGTGAACCTGAACATCCTGCTGTTCAACAACAGGATCTACGGCCTGACCAAGGGCCAGTACTCCCCCACCTCCGAGGTCGGCAAGATCACCAAGTCGACCCCGATGGGCTCGCTCGACAAGCCGTTCAACCCGATCTCGCTGGCGATCGGCGCCGAGGCGTCGTTCGTGGCGCGCACCATCGACTCCGACCGCAAGCACCTGCAGTCGGTGCTGCGCGAGGCCACCGCGCACCGCGGCACCTCGCTGGTGGAGATCTACCAGAACTGCAACATCTTCAACGACAACGCCTTCGAGCAGCTCAAGGACCCCGAGGTCCGCGACGACATCACGCTCAGGCTGGAGCACGGCCAGCCGATCGTGAGCGCGTCGAAGGCGGTCGTGCGGGGCGCGAACGGCGGGCTCGAGGTGGTACCCCGCTCCGAGGTCGACGAGAGCCGGGTCCTGGTGCACGACGCGCACAACCCCGACCCGTCGGTGGCGTTCGCGCTGTCCAGGCTGGACGAGCCGGCCTTCGAGCACGTGCCGATCGGCGTCTTCCGCCAGATCAGCCGCCCGGCCTACGACGTGCTCATGGCCGAGCAGCTCGACGAGGCGGTGGCGCAGAAGGGCGCCGGCGACCTCGCCGACCTCCTGATGGGTGGAGACACCTGGCGCATCAGCTGAACGGTTAAATCCATATAAACAAAATGATGCATTGAAATTGGGGATCCCTTCGGCGAAGATGAGCCGGTGAAACAGGGATCCCCATTACGCCAGAAATTTGTCGACGGGCCCGATTCTCTCGCGGCGAAAGCACGGGCCCGCCGCTGGCAGTGGGTCGTGAGCAGTTTTCCCGATCTGCCCCGCATGGACGTCGTCGACCTGGGCGGCAGAGCCACCGCCTGGCTGCGCGCGCCGGTACGGCCGGCCAGCGTCCATGTCATCAACCTCGAACACGACGACGAGGACCTTCCGGGCTGGCTGCGCACCGAGGTGGGTGACGCCTGCGAGCTGCCCAAGCACGTCCTGGCCGGCCGGTACGACCTGGTCTTCTCCAACGCCGTCATCGAGCACGTGGGCGGCTACCTGCGGCGACGCGCCTTCGCCGACTCCGTGCACGCGCTGGCGGAGCGCCACTGGGTGCAGACGCCGTACCGCTACTTCCCGATCGAGCCGCACGTGCTGTTCCCCTTCTACCAGTTCCTGCCCGTGAGCATGCGGGCGCGGATCAGCAGGACCTGGCCGCTCGTGCACACCAAGTCCGCGGACCAGGAAGCGGCGCTGCGGGACGCGCTGGAGGTCGAACTCATCGGCAGAGCCGAAATGTCCCTCCTGTTTCCCTCCTCCCAGCTCAGAGCGGAAAGGGTCGCCGGACTGGTGAAGTCCCTAATTGCCATAAAGGCATGATTTTTCGCCGTATATGACGGCAATTCGCCGCACAGTCGACAATCGGGGGAGAGTGCGTGCCCAGCTCAGACCTGTCGTGCAACCCGGTGGCCGTGGGACTCGTCGGCGCCGGACCGTGGGCCAGAGCGTTCCACGCGCCCGTCCTGGCCGCCGGGCCTGAGACCACCCTCGCGGGGGTCTGGTCGAGACGCCCCCAGGCAGCCACCGCCCTGGCCGCCGAGTTCGGCGTCCCGGCCTGCGGCGACTACGCGGAACTGCTCGGCTCGTGCGAGGCCGTGGCCTTCGCCGTCCCTCCGGACGTGCAGGCCCGCCTGGCCGTGACGGCCGCCCGCGCGGGCCTGGCGCTCCTGCTGGACAAGCCGGTCGCGCTCACGGTCGGCGACGCCGCCGCGCTCGCCGCGGCCGTCGAGGAGGCGGGCGTGGTGACGCAGCTCGTCCTGACCAACCGGTTTCGTCCGGCGGTGCGGGAGTTCCTGGCGCAGGCGGACAAGCTGGTCGTGACCGGCGCCCGCGCCTGCCAGCTCACCGGCCAGTTCCTGGACGGCACGTTCCAGCACAGCCCGTGGCGCGACCGTGGAGGCATCCTCTACAACACCGGCCCGCACGGCCTGGACATCCTGGACACCGCCCTCGGCCCGATCGAGGAGATCAGGACGGCGGGAGACCCCGAGAACTACCTCGCCCTCACCTGCCTGCACCAGGGCGGGGCGGTCAGCCAGCTCGCGCTCAGCGGCAAGATCCCCGGCATCGGCCGGCACACCGTCTACGAGCTGTACGGGCCGCATGGCGAGCTCAGGCTGGACTTCCGCGACCTCACCGGCGACTCCGCCCAGACCAGGGCCAACCTCCGCGCCGAGTTCGCCGCCGCCGTCCGCACCGGCGTCTCCCACCCCATCGACGTCCGGCGGGGCCTGCACCTGCAACGCCTGATGGCGGAGGTGCTCAACCTGTAACGGTCCAGAGGGCGGGCCGATACACAAGAGCTCGACTGGAAGTGGGGGTTATGGGAGCTTCGATCGTCAACCTGACCGTTCACGGCATCGGAGAGACAACCCGCCGCCAGCTCGATCCCGGCGAGGACGCCACCTGGGTCAGCGTCGCCCAGTTCGAGCAGGTGCTGGACGCCGTCGCCGACCGCCCGGGCATCCGGATCACCTTCGACGACGGCAACGCCTCCGACGTCGAGATCGCCCTGCCCAGGCTGCTCGAACGCGGGCTGACCGCGGAGTTCTTCGTGCTGGCCGGCCTGCTCGGCAAGCCGGGCAGGCTCACCCGCGACGGGGTCAGGGAGCTGGCCAAGGCGGGCATGCCGGTCGGCTCGCACGGCTGGGCGCACCGCGACTGGCGGCGGATCGACGAGCGCGCGGCCGTCCAGGAGCTGGCCGACGCGCACCGGGTCATCGCCGACCTGACGGGGCAGCCGGTCTCGCGGGTGGCGATCCCGTTCGGCTCCTACGACAGGCGGGTGCTGCGCAGGCTCAGGCAGGCCGGGGTCACCAGGGCCTACACCAGCGACAGCGGACGCGCCGACCCCGACGCCTGGCTCCAGGCGCGCAACAGCCTCGTCCACGACCTCGACGCCGGATGGATCGAGCAGGTGCTGAACGGAGGAGACCGGATCATGAAGCTCGCCGCCCGCGTCTACAAGCGGTTCCGCGGATGAGGGTCGCAGTGGTGATCGTCACCTACAACAGCGCCGACGTGGTGGGCGGCTGCCTCGACTCGCTGGCGGACGGCGCCCGTGGGGTGGAGCTGGCCGACGTCGTGGTGGCCGACAACGCCTCCGCGGACGACTCGGTGGCCATCGCGGAGAAGGGCGGGGCGCGGGTCGTCCAGCTCGGGCGCAACGCGGGGTACGCCGCGGCGGTCAACGCCGGCGTCGCGGCGCTCGACCTGGACGCGCTGGACGCCGTCTACGTCCTCAACCCGGACTGCCGTCTGCGGCCCGCGTCCATCGCACCGCTCGCGGGGGCGCTCACCCCCGGACGCGGCATCGCCGTGCCGCTCATGCTCAACCCCGACGGCAGCCTGCAGCCCTCGCTGCGCCGGATGCCCACCATCTGGCGGGCCGTGGTGGAGGCGCTGATCGGCGGGCTGCGCGCGGGCCGGATCGGCAGGCTGGGCGAGCTGGTCACGCACCCGCGCGTGTACGAGCGGGCGGGCGTGGCGGTCTGGGCCACCGGCGCCGCCATGCTGATCTCCGTGGCCGCGCTGCGCGCGACCGGCCCGTGGAACGAGTCGTTCCTGCTCTACAGCGAGGAGACCGAGTTCTGCCTGCGGGCGGCCGACCGCGGCTGGGTCACCTGGTACGAGCCCGCCTCGGTGATCGAGCACATCGGCGGCGACTCGGCGGTCAACCCGATGCTGGCCGCGCTGCTCACCGTCAACAAGGTGCGGCTGTTCCGGATGCGCAGGGGGCCGCTGTCGGCCCTCGCCTACTACCTGGTCGTCGTGTCGGGCGAGGCCGTGCGCGCACTGTCGGGGCGGCGCACCTCGCGGGCGGCGCTCGCCGCGCTGGTGCTGCCGTCCCGCCGGATCACCACGCTGGAGGGTCCACGATGAGGCTGGTGCCGTTCGACGAGCTGGGCACGGCGGAGCTGGACGCCTGGCACACGCTGCGCGCGAAGAACCCGCAGCTCGACAGCCCGTACTTCCACCCCTCGTTCGCCGAGGCGGTCCACGCGTGCGGCACCCCCGTCACCGTCGCGGTCGGGGACGGCCTGGACGTGCTGCTGCCGTGCCACCGCGACGGCGGCCTGCTGCGCCCGGCGGGCTGGCCGGGCGCCGACTTCCAGGCGCCGATCCTGGCGCCGGGAACCGCGTTCGACCCGCTGGCCCTGCTCACCGCGGGTGTCCGCGCGTTCGAGTTCGATCACCTGCTGGAGTCCTGCCCGGGGTTCGGGCCGTGGGTCGTCACGCGGCGGCCCTCGCCGTACCTGGACACCTCGGGCGGGCTGAGCGGCTATCTCAGCCGCGCGTCGCGCAGCGGCAAGGAGAACATGGGGCAGGCCCGCCGCCGCGCGGCGCGGGCGGAGCGCGAGGAGGGTCCGGTCACGTTCGTGGCGGACTCGGCCGACCAGGCCGACCTGGAGCAGTTGATCGCGCTGAAGCGGGCGCAGTACGCGGCGACGGGCGCGCGCGACTACTTCGCCTCGCCGGGGCGGCGGCTGCTGGTCCAGCGGCTGCTGCGCACGCGCGAGCCGGACTTCGGCGGGCTGCTGTCGACCCTGCGGGTGGGCTCGCGCCTGGTCGCCGCCCATTTCGGGCTGCGCTCGGGCGGCGTGCTGCACTGGTGGTTCCCCGTGTACGACCCGGCCTACGCGCGGCTCGCGCCCGGCTGGATCCTGCTGCGCGAGCTGGTGGCGGCCAGCCCTCAACTCGGCGTCACCCGCATCGACCTGGGACGCGGCGAGGACGAGTACAAGCGCAGGGCCAGGACCGGCGAGGTGGAGGTCTGCCAGGGGCTGGTCACCAGGAACCCGCTGCGGCTGGGGGCGCGGGCGGCACGGGAGTCGCTGAGGCGCAATCCCTGGCTCCGCCGCACCCTGGGGAAGCGCCCGTAACGTTCCAATCGACGTTTCCGACATACCAGCCGGGGGGTCACATGACGATCAGCGGACCCGCGTGCCGCACGGCACGCGCCGCCTCGACGGGAGACGGGATCGCCGGGTTATATCCGGAATTATCGGAAAAGGCATTCCACGCCCCCGCCACCGAAAGAGCGCAACGCACCACTCATTCGTCTCTTTCTTGGAAAAGAGTCGTCCGCCTGCCCGACGCCGAGCGGCGGCGGGCCCATCAGGGAATCGTGGGCCTTGCCAAGTAGAAGAGCACTCATCCTGGTCGAGAACCTCTCGGTGCCGATGGACAGGCGGGTCTGGCAGGAGAGCACGGTCCTGCGCGACGCGGGCTGGGAGGTGCACGTCATCTGCCCCCAGGGGGCCGAGCGCGACACCGAGCCGTACGCGCTGATCGACGGCGTCGCCATCCACCGCTACCCGCTGCGCGCCGCCACCGGCGGGCCGCTCGGCTACCTGCGCGAGTACAGCGCCGCCCTCTGGCACACCTGGCGCCTGTCCAGGCGGGTCGGCCCGGTGGACGTGGTCCACGCGTGCAACCCGCCCGACCTGTTCTTCCTGCTGGTCCGCGGCAGGCTGGCCCGAGGCAGGTTCGTCTTCGACCAGCACGACCTGGGCCCTGAGCTGTACCTGTCGCGGTTCGGCCGGGGCGAGGACTGGCTGTACCGAGCCGTGAAGTGGCTGGAGCGGCGCACCTACCGCAAGGCGGACGTGGTCATCTCCACCAACGACAGCTACCGCGAGATCGCGCTGACCCGCGGCGGCAAGCGGCCGGAGCAGGTGTTCGTGGTACGCAGCGCGCCCCAGCTCGACCGCTTCCGCGAGGTGCCCGCCGACCCCGCGCTCAAGCGCGGCAAGCCGTACCTGCTCTGCTACCTCGGCGTGATGGGCCCCCAGGACGGCGTCGACTACGCGCTGCGCGCCCTGGCCAGACTCCGCGACGAGCAGGGCCGCACCGACTGGCACGCGGCGTTCATCGGCGACGGCGACACCTACGAGGCGATGATCGCGCTCACGGCCGAGCTGGGCCTGTCGGATCTGGTGACGTTCACCGGCCGCCTCGGCGACGACGGTCTGCTGCCGTACCTGTCGACCGCGGACGTCTGCCTGGCGCCCGACCCGCTCAGCCCGCTCAACGACGTCTCCACGATGAACAAGATCATGGAGTACATGGCCATGGGCCGTCCCGTCGTCTCGTTCGACCTGCGGGAGGGCCGGGTGTCGGCCGGCGAGGCCGCGCTGTACGCGCCCGCCAACGACGAGTCGGCGTTCGCCAAGCTGGTCTCCCGGCTGCTGGACGACCCGGACGAGCGCCGCAGGATGGGCGAGATCGGTCGCGCCCGGGTGAGCGGGCCGCTGTCCTGGGAGCACTCCAGCAAGGCCCTGGTCGCCGCCTACGAGGCCGCACTCAAGGAGCGTGGATGAACCCTTACACGTGGTTGCGGCGCAACGCGGCCAACCTGCTCTACGAACGCAGGTACGGCGTGCGCACGGCGGAACGGGTGGACCTGGAGGACATCGGCCTGGCCGGCGAGGACCGGGTCTACTACGCGGCGCTGAACTGGCGGGCGCTGCGGCGGGCGCTGCCCGTGCGCGAGGTGACGGGCCAGGACGTGTTCATCGACTTCGGCTCCGGCATGGGCCGCGCCCTCGTCCAGGCCGCGTCCTACCCGTTCAGGCGGGTGATCGGGGTGGAGCTGTCGGAACAGCTCACCGAGATCGCCAGGCAGAACGTGGCCGCCATGCGGGTGCGGCGCCGCTGCGGCGAGATCGAGCTGGTCGCCTCGGACGTGCTGGAGTACGACATCCCCGACGACGTGACCGTGGCCTTCTTCAACAACCCGTTCCGCGGCCAGATCTTCAGCAACGTCATCGACCGGCTGCTGGTGTCGGTCGACAGGAACCCGCGCCGGGTCCGGATGGTCTACGGCAACCCGGCGGAGGAGGAGTACCTGCTGAGCACCGGCCGCTTCGAGCACACCGGCACGATCGTGACGCGGCGCAACGACCCGCTCGGTCCGCCGTTCGGCACGATCAGGACCTACGAGGTCCTGCCGAAGCCCGGCGCCTGACCTATGCGCCGACCGCTGGCCTGCTGCTGGTGTCGCGGCCCCAGCTCACCTGCCGGTTGCGCCGCAGCCGGGAGGCGACCCGGTCGACCATCAGCACGGCCAGGTAGCAGGCGGCGTCGAGCGGGCCGGCCTTGCGCTGCCGGACCAGGGCGGCCAGCATGCCCAGCCGCAGCGGCTGCGCGGTCACGGGGCGGCCCAGCTCGGCGAGCTGACGGTTGCCCAGCCGCACCCGCACGCGGCGGCGCAGGTGGGCGGCGACCGAGCGCGCCGGACGGACGCGGGTGCGCGCGCCGGGCACCGAGCGGCGCTCCTCCGGCGCGAAGCCGGCGTGCGCCCAGCCGTCGTCGGAGATCACGTCGGGCAGCGGGAAGACCCTGGCGTGCCCTTCCTCGCTCAGCGCGTAGCAGCCCACTCCCGCCAGCCCCCGGCTCGGGGCGACCAGCGCGTCGTGGACCCGGTGCAGCCTCCTCGCGACGGGGCCCGCGCCGTCGAGGTCCCAGCCGGGGGTCGGCGCGCAGGCCAGCACTCCGGGCTCGGCCAGGGCCGCCACCAGTGCCCGCGCGGACTCGCAGGTCAGCTCCACGTCGGCGTCGAGGTACAGCCGGGGAAACGTACGGCAGGCCGCGTCGCCCAGGCGCAGCGCGTTGGCCTTGCCCGGCTCGGGGGTCTCCAGGACCCGGACGCCCGCGCCCCTCGCCACCTCGGCCGTGCGGTCGGTGCAGGCGTTGGCGACGACGACGACCTCGAACTCCCCCGGTCGTGCCCCGCTGAGCAGCTGGGCCAGGCCCGCCGCGATACCCGCTTCCTCCTCGTGCGCGGGGATGACGACGCCGGCGATCGGATCCACCCGTGCTCCCTTCGGAAGGAGAACCACCTTGAGAGTAGAGCGAGCGCCTCTGGAAGGGGTACTGCTCTTCGTCCCGACACCGCATCGTGACGATCGAGGCCTGTTCACCCGGACGTTCGACGCCGCCGTGGCCGCCGAGCACGGGCTGGACGCGTCCGTCTTCGTCCAGGACAGCCAGTCGCGCTCGCGGCAGGGCACGATCAGGGGGATGCACGGACGCTCCGGGCGCGGGGAGGCCAAACTGGTCAGGTGCGCTCGCGGCGCGATCCACGACGTGCTCGTGGACATCCGACCCGGCTCCCCCACCTTCGGACGGGGACACGCCGTCGTGCTGGACGACGAGTCGTTCGTCACCCTCTACGTGCCTCCCGGGTTCCTGCACGGCTTCCAGGCGCTGACCGGGCAGACGGACGTCTGCTACCGCATCGACAGGGAGCACGACCCGGCGGAGGACCTGGCCGTCCGCTACGACGACCCCCAGCTCAAGATCGAGTGGCCGCTGCCCGTCTCCGCCGTCAGCACCCGGGACCTGTCGGCGGGGTCCTGGACGGATCTGCTCGACACCCTCGCCCGATGAGGGCCTGAAAGAGAATGGTCACGAGATGCGGCAGTTGATCACAGGGCTGGCCCTGCTCGTCGCGGTGGCGGCCTGCACGCCCGCGGGCGGCGAGAGCCCGTCGGCGGCCCCCGCGACCGTGACGGTCACGGTGACGGCGTCACCAGGAGCCCCGGAGAGCACCCCCGTGAGCGCCCCGCCGTCAGGCGGGACGGTGCGGCCGACGCCGAAGCCCGCCGACAAGCCGACCGCGTTCGGCCCGCGGCAGGTGGTCGCGCCCGACGGCCGCACCTGCCCCGACCATCCGACGCCCGCGTGCACGGGTGCGCCCCCCGGGCTGAAGCTGCAGAAGATGCCGCTCAACGACGGCAACGCCTACCGGGTGACGGTGCCGGGCAGCACGCTCGACGGCGTCTACGTGCCCGGCGACCTGGTGATCCCGGTCAGCGACGTGGTGATCAAGAACAGCGTGATCGACGGCACCATCTTCGCCTACAAGGACAACGTCCAGCAGCCGTACACGATCATGGACAGCACGGTCGGGCCCGCCGAGGGCTGCAACAGCCTGCCGGGGGTCGGCGAGGGGCACTACACGGCGGCACGCGTGTACATCCGCAACCACGGCGACGGCTTCCGCGACTCCGGCGACGACATCGTCATCATGGACTCCTTCGTCGACCTGTGCTCCAACCCCGGCGACCACTCCGACGGCATCCAGGGCTACGGGGCGGGCCGCAACCTGTTCTTCGACCACAACACGATCGACCAGCGCGGTGTCGCCGACAGGACCGCGCCGATCTTCTTCCCCGCCAAGCAGAGCCCCAAGGCGGCCAACATCACGATCACCAACAACCTGGTGATCGGCGGGACGTACAGCATCCAGCTCCGCGAGATCGCGGGCAGCCTGATCGCGCGCAACAACATGATGGTCGACAAGACCTGGGACTACCTGCCCGTGGACGCCGACTGCGGCAAGGCCGACTGGAAGGACAACCAGATCGTCGAGATCGACCAGGCGTACCGGATCACGAAGACCGTGGGCCCGCTGCAGTGCACGGGTTAGCCCGCACCGAGCGCAGCAGCGACCCGGCGGCGCCGACCAGCACGAACATCAGCCCGGCGACGGTCGCGAACGACAGGAAGTCGAACGTGGCCGAGCTGATGATCGGGGCGACCATGCAGGCCGCCAGCGTCAGGCCGAGGTCCCTGACCTGCGGGTCGGAGCTGCGGCGGCGGGCGGCCAGCGCCACGAAGACCGCGCACACCATCATCCCCAGGAAGATCACCAGCCCGATCAGGCCGGTGTCGATGGTCACCTGCACGTACTGGTTGTCGAAGACCTCGTACTTCGGGACGTACCAGGTGCCGGTGCCACGGCCGAACAGGAGGTGCTGCTGGATCTCCCGCAGCGCGGTGGAGTAGTCGTGGGTCCTGCCCGTCACGCTGTTGTCGTTGAAGAAGTTGGCGAACAGGTCGTAGAACGTCCCGAGCAGCCCCGGCACGAACACCCGGATGAACGCCAGGAAGCCGAGCAGCACGCCGAGCGCCTGCCAGCGCAGCCGTCGCGGCCAGCCCGCCAGCAGCACCGCGCCGATCGCCACCATGCTCAGCACGGCCGACCTGGAGACGGAGAACATCAGCCCGACGGCGATCAGGCCGGTGCACAGCCACCAGCGCAGCCGCGGCTGCCCCCGCAGCGCGGCCATGCGCGCGTAGTGGACGCCCAGCGGCAGCAGCATCGCGCAGACCACGCCGAACTCGATCGGGTGCGCGGTCGTCGCCGCCACCCGGCGCACCGAGCCGCGTTCCAGCACGTAGACGTCGTCGTAGCTGAGCCGCAGGCCGGGGGCGGTCATGTACCGGGTGAGGTCGAAGCCGGTCAGGAACTGGATCGCGCCGATCACCGAGATGAGCGCACCGGCCACGACGGCGACCTTGAGCACCAGGTCGAGCCGGGCGAAGCCGCGGACCCCGTCGCAGACGAGCAGCCCGATGCCGAGGTTGGCCAGTACCAGGGCGATGGCGTGGTCGGCGAGGTTCAGCTCGTCCCTCGGCAGGTAGCCGGCGCTGGCGTAGCCGTAGCTGACCAGGTTCGACACCAGGAACAGGAACAGGGCGGTGCGGGCGGCGTTCCAGCCCTTGGCCGCGCCGAGCGTGGTGGTCAGGTGGGCGCACATCCACAGCACGAGCGCGCCCAGACCGATCAGCGCGGCCGGCGTGATGGACAGCGGCAGGCCCCTGACGATCAGCGCGGCCGGGGTGAGCAGCAGCACCGCCGTGTAGATGGCGGCCACGGTGGCGCCGTCGGCGCGCTGGCCGACCAGCTCGCCTCTGAGATCGACGATGCCGGGAGGCAGCAGCGGGCGGCGGGGAGCGGTCGTCACCATCCCTCAGTGCACCCGTTCCACGGGACGGACGTCCTCGACCGGGCCCTGTTCCGCCGATTCCCGCCTGGCCCGCCTGGCCACCGCGAAGCTCTCCGCGGCGAACCCGGCCGTGAGCGCCGCCATCGCGCCGACCACCAGCGCGATCAGCGCCGGACGGGACTTGCGGCCCTGCTGCGCCTCCGCGACCGTGGCGGGCACCACGTCGGTCATCACGATGTAGGTGGCGATCGGGGCCCGCACCTGCAGCTCCCGCTTGCGCAGCTCGGCGCGGGCCTGCCGGCTCACCTTGGCGACGATGCCCTGCGCCAGCTCGGCCGAGGGCGCCTCGGCCGAGATGTAGACGAACGGGCCGTTGGCCAGGTTCTCCACGTTCGTGGTGCCGTTGTTGACGTCCAGGACGACGGCGCCGCCCGGCGGGGCGCCCAGCTGGGTGGCCAGGTCCGGCGCGTTCAGCGCGGCGATGAGCAGCGAGGCGGCCAGGCTGAGCCCCCTGTCGGAGTTGAGCAGCGGGTTGATCTCGGGGTTCGGCTGGTCCTTGCGGTACGGCAGCGAGCCGCCCGTGGTGGGCGTGGTCAGCGCGATGACCGCGTTCGACAGGTAGACCGGCGGGACGCTCTGGTAGACCGCGAACGCGACACCGATCGAGAGCACGAACACGGGCACCACCACGTACCACCGCCGGACCAGCACGAGGACCGTGCGCCAGAAGTCCATCCTCAGCCCCTCGCGGAGAAGCGGGCCTGCCCGTTGTGCGGCGCCGTCTCGTCCACCACGACGATCGGGATGGCCTCCGTCGGGGCGTCGTCCGGGGGCTCGGGCTCGGCCTTCGGCGTGGCCTGGGGGGCACGGACGGCCCGGGGGATGAGATGGGGGGCGGTGGCGTCGCTGTCGGCGACGGGCTCGGCCGGCGCGGCGGGTTCGGCGGGATCAGCGGGGTCGGTGGAGTCGGTGGGGTCGACGAGCCGCGCGAGCGCCGACTCCGCGGGCCGGGCGGGCTGCGCGGCTTCGGCGGAGGCCGCCCAGGGGTCGGGCACCTCGTCCGCGGCGGCCTGCGGGGCGTCCGCCGCCCGGCGCGCGGCCCGCGACGCCCTGACCCGCAGCAGACCGTACGCCCCGCTGAGGCCGAGGAAGACACCGAGCCCGAACGCCAGCGCCGCCACCATCGCGCGGTCGGTGTAGGACGCCTCCGGCTCCGACTGCGGCACCACGTCCGTGATCCCGACGAAGGTGTTGGCGGGGGCGCGCAGGTTGCGCTGGCGCCAGTCCAGCTCGGCGGCGAGCCGCTCGCGGGTGCGGTGCACGATCGCGGTGGCCAGGTCGGGCGAGGTGCTCTCGGCCTCCACGTAGACGAAGGGGCCGTTCATGCCGATGAGCTGCGGCTGCGTGCTGCCGTCGTTGACGGTCAGCTTGGTGGGCCCGTTCTTGGGCGCGCCGACCTCGGTGCGCACCTCTTCCACGGTGAACGTCAGCACGAGGGTCGCCACGGCCGTGCGCAGGCCCTCGGTCTGCAGCAGCAGCGGGTTGGTGCCGCCCCTGGGCTCCAGCGGGTTGGTGTTGGTGATGCCGCCGTTGACGGGTGGCGCGAGCATCAGGATGGTGCTCGACACGTACCTGGACGGAACGATCAGGAACGCCGCCAGGGCGAGCACCGCGGCGAACGCGACGACGGGGGGACCCACAGCTCTTCGGCGGAGAAGGCCGAAGAGCGCCTTCCAGAATTTCACGAGTCAGCATCCCCCTCTGTAAGCGCCTCAGCGCCTACGCCCTGACATATGTACATCGTTGTGCCATCTCTGCTGTTACGTCCCTCGCCCGGGTGTCCGGGCGAGGGAGCCTGCCGGGGTCAGCCGGCCTTGGCCAGCGCCTCCTTCTCGTACTGCAGGGCGAGTTCCTCGGGCATGCCGCCCAGGTCCGCGCCGCGCCTGAAGTCGCGCAGCGTGGTGCCGCGGCAGGTGGCGTCCACGTTGGGGGCGCCGTTGCGGGCCGTCACGTCGTCGAGGTGCACGGTCCTGAAGTCGATGCTGAAACGGGTCGTGCCGGAGGTGTTCGGCACCGTGGAGTGCAGCTGGGCGCCGGAGAACAGCATGATCCCGCCGGGCTCCGGCACGACTCGGATCTGCGCGTGCAGGTCCAGCTCCTCCTCGGGTTTCGGCTGCTCCCTGGTGTCGCTGTGGACGTGCAGCGCGGCCTGGGGGCGGTCGACGGACGTCCAGACGGCGTAGTCGTAGCGCCCGCTGCCGTTGGCCACCGGCCTGTCGAAGTACTGCGGGTGCAGCGCGAAGACGTTCTCCGGCACCACGTCGTACACCGGGATCCACCAGTTGACCTGGCAGAACGGCGCGGCGTACCAGCAGTCCCTGTGCGCGTGGTAGGCGTAGGAGATGCCGGAGTCGAGGTAGTGGTCGGAGGTGGACGTGCGTAACCTCGGCACGTCGAAGTAGGTCTTCTCCTGGTCCATCCCCATGCTCCGCATCACCTCGGGCAGCAACCTCGCGCACTCGGGGTGATGGATGAACCTCGGTTTGAGCTCGGCGAGGAGCGCGGCGAACGCCTCGACGGGCAGCTCGTGCTGGGCCGTCCGCGGGTCGAGGGTGCCGAACGCCTCCGCGACCAGCTCCCGGGCGAACGCGACGAGCTCCCTGGACGCGGCCGTCGCCGTGTAGACGAACACCTCGCCCCGGAACAGCAGCTCGCGGCGCGCGTCGTCGTCAACGGAGCTGTTGCTGAAGACGGTGGTCATGTGGTGCCTTTCCCGTGCTTCCTCCCCCGAGATCCCTCACGACCGCCCTGTGACGATCGCGGACGCAAGCCGGGTGAGCTTGCGCCCACCCCGCCTGACGACCAGCCGCTGCCGCGCGACGTACGACCTGAGGACGGCGGCGCGGGCCCGGCGCCGCTGGTCGGAGGTGAGGCCGGCCTCGTCGAGGGCGCGCAGCAGCTCCCTGCTGAGCAGGATGTTCGCGAAGTAGCCGCGCCACGCGGGGAGCTGGAAGCGCCTGCTCATCCGGGTGGGCCGGGCCTTCAACCAGTTGCGGTGCGACAGCACCTCGTTGACGTGCGCCCACGGCCCCGCCAGCGCGTACCGGGCGGCGGCCAGCTCGTCCTCGCGGACCAGGACGGGCCGCGGGATCGCCGCGCCCACGCTGCGCCGCTGCATGCCGTACAGCGGGTCGATCACGGCGTAGCTCTCGGTGAGCAGCCTCAGCATCTCGGCGAACCGCTCGGCCGGGTCGTCGGAGCCGAGCGCGGCGCCCTCGTACCTGGCGGTGTGGGTCCTGCCCTCGCTGGTGTAGGACGTCTGGGCGGTGACCAGAACCAGCCGCTCGTCCGCCGCGAACGCGCGCAGCGAGCGGGAGACGCAGTTCGGCGCGATCCAGTCGTCGTCGCCGATCCACCGGAAGAACTCGCCCCTGCCCATCCGCATGGCCTGGGTGAAGTTCGCGACCGCTCCGACGTTCTGCGGCTGCCGGTGGTAGACGATCCGGGGGTCGCTGGCCGCGAAGTCGCGGCACAGCTGCTCGGTGCCGTCGGTGGACGCGTTGTCCGAGATCACCAGTTCGAGGTGGGGGTGATCCTGGCCGAGGACGGACAGAATGGTCCGTTCCAGCCGGTCGGCGCCGTTGTAGGTCGGCAGTCCGATGGTGACCAGGGCGTCCGAGGTAGTCATCGTGGATCCTTCGACAGCGACGGGACCAGCCTTCTGAGCTGGGTGACGGGCACGGCGGCCAGGATGTAGACGAGCAGCGCGCCACCGCCGGCGACGCAGAGACGCACCAGCGGGTCGCCCGCCACGAGCAGCCTGTCGAGCAGCGCGGCCACGCCGGCGGCCAGCAGGCCGGCGCCCAGTGGGCGGATCAGCTCGGGCAGCGTCCCGCGCAGGTCCACCCCGGCCCTGCGCAGGAAGAACGCCGCCAGCGGCAGCACCACGAGCAGCGAGACGGCGGCCTGCCCGATGGCGGCGCCCCTGATGCCGTCGAGGTGCGCGCCGAGGATCAGAGCCGGAACCAGCGCGATCCCGAACCCGAGGTTCATCCAGACGGTGGAGCCCGTCGCGCCCTGGGAGGTGAGCGCGTCGTAGGCGAGGGCGGCCAGCATCCGCACCACCATGACGATCGCCAGCCAGCGCAGGACGCCCGCCGACTGCCCCCACTTGTCGCCGTACAGGAACGAGATCAGCGGGTGGGCGAGCACGCCCATCACGACCGCGAGCGGCAGCACGGCGGTCACCAGCAGCGGGACGGCCTTGCGCACCCCCGCGGAGAGCGCCTCGGGCCGCTCCTCCGCCAGCCGGGAGAAGCCGGGGATGGCGACGTTGCGGATGGCGTTGCCGACCAGCCCCGGCACCCAGCTGGAGACGTTGAAGGCGAGCAGGAAGTAGCCCAGCCAGGACGCGCCCATGACGTTGCCGACCACGATGTACCCGGCGTTCTGCAGCAGGCTCTCCAGCCCGACCCCGGCCGCGGACGGAATGCCGAACGCGATGAGGCTGCGCGCGGTCGGCGCGTCGAACCCGACCCTGATCGGCATCCGGGCGGCGAACAGCACGATCACCCCGGTGACCACGGCCGCGGCGACCTGCCCCCAGGCGAAGCTGTACGCCCCCGCCCCTTCGGCGGCCAGGACGATGGCCACGGCCGCGTTCACCACGAACCCGGCGGCGACCGCCTTGGTGAGGACGTCCTGCTGGAACCTGCGCAGCAGCATGGCGCTGCGGATCGCGGTGAACCCCTCCACCAGGATCACCGCGGTCAGCAGCCGCACCACGGGCGTGGCGGCCTCGGACCCGGCCAACTGCGAGAACGCCGGGGCGCCCACCCAGAACAGCCCGTACATCGCCATGGCCGTCACGAACGACACCAGCGTCGCGGTGGGGGTCACGTCCTCCACCCGGCCGCGCCACTGCACGACCGCGGCCATGATGCCCACGTCCTTGATGGACATCACGAACATGGTTGCGGCGAGCGCGACGGCGTAGAGGCCGAAGTCCTCAGGAGCGAGCAGGCGGGCGAGCACCAGCCCCATGGCGAACGAGCCGAGCCTGGTCACCAGGTTGCCGAACAGCCCCCATCGCAGGCCGCGTCCGGCCAGCTTGCCGATCGAGCCGGCCGTGTCGCCCTGAACTCGCTCCATGTTCGCCCTTTACGACTCGTTGATTCGCTCGAGCCAGATCTCCCGCCAGAACGGGACGAACTCGCGCGGGCAGTTGACGCTGTACACGCCGCCGCAGACGACCTCCTCCAGGGCGATGCACGGGTTCTTCATCCGCAGCATCTCGCCGGTGCGCTCGTCCAGGCAGCGTTCGACCCTGGCCACCACCCGCGCGGTCCTGCCGCAGTGGCGGGCCATCTCCTCTTCGAAGCCCAGGCCCCGGTTGAGCCGGTCCTGGTTGAGCGTGCGCAGGATCTCCGCCTTGGGTTTGATCCGCACCAGCTCGCCCGGCTGCAGGTCGAGCGTGCCGGTCGGGGTGCTGCCCGTGGCCCCTCCCGGGACCCAGCCCCAGGACAGGCCGCCCCTGATCCACAGCCATCGGGGCAGCAGCCGCCTGGAGATCTTCTGGTAACGGTTGAACGCGGCGAAGAACAGCCCGCGCAGGGTGACCAGCACGCCCGTGTTGCCGGTGCGGACGTCGGCGACGTACTGCCCGACGTCCTTCAGCGGCAGGCACGACGGCGCGGCCCGGTGCAGCTCGGTGGCCTGGCAGGAGAAGCGCTCCTCCCCCTCGGGCCCCGGGGCCTTCCTGCTGTTGATCTCCAACAGCGGCAGCAGCCGCGGGTCGGGCGCGGGCTCGCGGTGCGGCGTGTCCGGCTCGACCTTCCTGACCCAGGCTTCCTTGAAGTAGAGCGAGCAGGCCGTCTGGCAGCCGCCGTGGCCCTGCCCGTCGCAGCGGGCGCCGGTCAGGTGGACGGCCCGCTCCATGCGCCGCATCCGGCCGTGCCCGATCGTGTCGCAGACCTTGTGCGCCACCTTGTGGACGGTCATCCGCTGCCCGCAGAACCGCGCCATCTCCGGCATGAACGGCAGGCTGTCCAGTTCGCCCTTGTCGTCGAGGGTGGCCAGGATCTCGGCCTCGCTGAGCACTTCCACGAGATCGCCGACTCGCAGGTTCGTCATGCTCGCTCCTTCAGGAGTCCCGCACCAGTGAGCGCGTCCGCGGCCTCGGCCACGACCGCGAAGGGCATGCCCGATCTGTCGGCGATGTCGAGCAGGGTGTGCTCTCCGTCGGAAAGGTTCAACACCCACAACATCGCCATCTGGGCCTGTTTCGTGTCACTCCTTCCGCCGAGCGAGCCGTAGAGGCCGCGCCGGCCCAGCTGCGGCTCGCCGTACGGGCTGAGGTTGACGTAGCTCCGGTCGCCCTCCAGCACCCTGGTGACCTGCCAGAGCGTCTCCAGGGTGTCGGCCAGCGCCTCGGGCGAGACGAAACCGGGGTTGTCGGCCGAGGTGTGGTACTCGGGGTAGCCCGCGTACGGGGTCCTGGTCAGGCTGCCGACCGGCAGGTCGAAGCCCGGCGAGCAGAACTGGCGCTCGTCGTAGCCGTACGGGGAGAAGTCGAGGACGGTGTGCGGCCGGCCCTTGAGGACGTGCGTGACGGCACGGTCGATCGCGGCGTCGCCGCGCCTGCTGCGCTTGTAGGTGAGCGTGCCGGGGTCGCCCGCGCAGGCCAGGGTGAGCCCGTGCCTGATCCTGCCGGTGTCGTTGCGGGCCAGCCAGGTGATCGCGCCGATCGTGCCCGGCGCGAACAGGAACCGGTAGGTGTAGTACGGGTCGGCGAGCCGCCCTGCCAGCGCCACGGCCACGGCGACGCCGGCGAGGTTGTCGTTGGCGAGCGACGGGTGGCAGACGTGGCAGGAGATCAGCACCTCGTCCTCGACCTGGCCGGGCACCACATGCTCGGCGTAGGTGAGGTGGCCGTCCTCCAGCGTCGAGTCGATGAGCACCTCGTAGGGGCCCTCGTCCATGGCGTCGAGAGTGCGCCGGCTGAGGCAGAAGCCCCACGTCTCGGCGTAGTAGCTGGTGCGGTACGGCACCAGATCCGGCTGGTCCGGCAGCGTGTGCAGGTGCGGACGCAGCTCGTCCAGCGTGAACACGCCGGAGACCGGCACGCTGTAGCCGAGCACGTGCAGGTTGGACGCGCGGAAGTCGACCACCCGGCGGCCCGAGGCGTCCTTGACGTACGCGTCGCGGATGTTCCACTCCCTCGGCACGTTCCAATCCAGGACCGGCGTCCCGGTGGGCACCTCCGAGACCGTCAGCGGCAGGTGCTCGCCGACGATCTCCAGCGTCCGCCTCACGCCGTCGCCCGTGATGCTCCGGCAGATGGGGTAGAGCCGCTCGATCAGGGCGAGCATCTCCGGCCCCGTCAGGATGCCTGTCATGGGCGCAGCGTCTCGTCGAGGGTGCCGACCGTGCGGCGGTCGGACAGCCGGGCCAGGCGGGTGAACATCCGGTCGAAGTCGTGCCTGCTCAGGCCGTACGTCCGGTACGCCCGGACGAGCTCGTTCGCGCCGTTCTTGACCGTCCAGCGGGCGGCGAAGCCGGGCAGCGCGGCCCGGACCCTGGAGAAGTCCACCCGGTAGGAGCGCGGGTCGGCGCCCGTCTCGCCGGTGATGCGCAGGACGGAGCCCGGCACCGCCTCCACCACCTGGGCGGCGATCTCGGCCACCGTCACGTTGTTCTCCTCGGTGCCGATGTTGAAGGCCCGGTTGTGCACGGCCTCGCGCGGGGCGGCGAGCGCCTGGGTGAACGCCTCGGCGATGTCCTGCGCGTGCACCAGCGGGCGCCACGGCGTGCCGTCGGAGAGCACCCGCACCTCGCCCGACAGGAAGGCGTGCCCGACCAGGTTGTTCAGCACGATGTCGGCGCGCAGCCTGGGTGAGAAGCCGAAGGCCGTCGCGTTGCGCATGAACACCGGCGTGAAGTCGTCGTCGGCCAGCGCGGCCACGTCGTCCTCGACCCGCACCTTCGACTCGGCGTACGGGGTGACGGGACGCAACGGCGCGTCCTCGCCGACCAGGTCGTCGCCGCCGGAGGCGCCGTAGACGGAGCAGGTGGAGGCGTACAGGAACCTGCGCACCCCGGCGTCGCGGGCCATCCTGGCCAGCCGGACGGACGCGCGGTGGTTGATGTCGTAGGTCAGCTCCGGCGCGAGCGACCCGAGCGGGTCGTTCGACAGCGCGGCCAGGTGCACCACCGCGTCGAAGCCCGCCAGCAGCTCCGGCGGGACGTCCCGCAGGTCCACGGCGTGCGTCGGCGGATCGGCCGGGCGGGGACCCAGCACGCAGTCGGCGAACAGGCCCGAGTCGAGGCCGCGCACCTCGTGCCCGGCCGCCGCCAGCACGGGGGCCATCACCGTGCCCAGGTAGCCCTGGTGTCCCGTCAGAAGTACCCGCATGTCAGCCTCCGGCCAGGTCTACGGTCAACTTGTCCGCGTGGAACGCCTCCGCGTAGCGGGCGCCGCACTCGATGCCCCGGATGCGGGCCAGGCCGAGGAAGGCCTCCCTGTCGTACCAGGGGCGGTGCCGCTGCGAGGGGTAGTGCTGCTGCAGGAGCGTCACCTTCGTCTCGGCCAGCTCGGGCGTGATCGGCTGGTAGACGGAGGGGCGGCCGAGGTCGCCGTCCCATTTGACGATCTCGTAGCCGAGCGCGAGGTGGCCGCGGAAGGCGGTGGGGACGAGCCTGGCCAGGCCGCGGTGGTCCTGGTGGGCGTCGCCCTTCCAGGGGGCGAGGATCAGGTCGGGCTCGGTCTGGGCGCGCAGGTCCTCCAGCGCGTTCTTGGCCTCGTCCCAGTGGGCGGGGAGGCGGCCGTCCGGGATCTTGAGGACGGTGAGCCTGAGGTCGGCGTCCGGGCAGAACGCCGCGAGGGCGGCGCGTTCCTCCTGCTCCCGGTCGGTGCCGCCGCCCGAGAGCACCAGCGCGTCGACCCTGACGCCCGGCCTGGCCAGGCAGATGGCCGCCAGCGTGGCGCCCGCCCCGATCGCGATGTCGTCGCAGTGCGCGCCGAGCGCCACGACGCGGTCGCACCGCGAGGGCCGCAGGCCGGTCATGCTTCCCACAGCGCCCACGGGCGCTCCCCTCGCGCCCAGGACCGGTCCAGCTCCATCCGCTGGTTCACGGTGTCGCTCGGCCGCCAGTAGCCGCGGTGCGGGTAGGCGACCAGCCGCCCGCGCTTGGCCAGCTCGGCGCAGCCGTCGGCCACCAGGTCGCCGTTCTCCGGGATGTGCTCGAAGATCTCCGGCGTGAGGACGAAGAAGCCGCCGTTCACCCAGAGCGGCAGGTCGGCGACCGGCGTGATGCCGCCCACCAGCCCGCGCTCGCCGAGCTCGATGACGTGGAAGGTGTTCGTCGGCGGGACCACCATCATCGACGCGCCCGCCCCGCTGGCGGTGAACCGTTCCACGATGTCGTGCAGCGGCGCGTCGGTGAGCACGTCGGCGTAGTTGGCGAGGAACATCTCCTCGCCGTCGAGGTGCTCGCGGACCCTGCGCAGCCGTTCCCCGATCGGCGAGTCGACGCCGGTGTCGGCCAGCGTGATCGTCCAGTCGGAGATGTCCGCCGACAGCAGCCGCACCTGGCCGCCGGACATCACGAAGTCGTTGGAGACGGTCTCCTGGTAGGTCAGGAAGAAGTCCTTGATGTGCTGGGCCCCGTAGCCGAGGCAGAGCACGAACTCCTTGTGCCCGAAGTGCGCGTAATACCGCATCACATGCCAGACCAGCGGCCGGGGGCCGACGAGCTGCATCGGCTTGGGCATGTCGCCGCCCGGCAGGTCGCTACGCATCCGGGTGCCCCGCCCGCCGCAGAACAGGACGACCTTCACGAGACCACCTCCAGCCTCGGAATGGGGAAAACCAGCCGGCCGCCCCACTCCCGGACGAAGGACAGCTGCTCGACCAGCTCCGAGCGCAGGTTCCAGGGCAGCACGAGCACGTAGTCGGGCCGGTCCCGGGCGATCGTCTCGGGCGGCAGGATCGGGATCCGCGTGCCGGGCGTGAACCTGCCGTGCTTGTACGGGTTGCGGTCCACCGTGTACGGCAGCAGGTCGGGCCGGATGCCGCAGTGGTTGAGCAGCGTGTTGCCCTTGCCAGGCGCCCCGTACCCGGCGACGGTCCTGCCCTGCTCGGCCGCGTCGATGAGGAACCTGAGCAGGTCGCGGCGGACCTTCGCGACCCGCGCCGCGAAGTCGGCGTACCCCGACAGGTCGTGCAGCCCGGCGGCCTTCTCCAGCGCGAGGACGTCCGTGACCCGGTGCGACGGCTCGCCGCGCGGCCTGGCCAGCAGCCTGATGGAGCCGCCGTGCGTCGGCAGCAGCTCCACGTCCACCAGGGTCAGGCCGCCGCCGGCCAGCGCCCGCTGGGCCGAGGCGACCGTGTAGTACTGGAAGTGCTCGTGGTAGATCGTGTCGTACTGGTTCAGCTCCATCAGCGTGAGCAGGTGCTGCACCTCGATGGAGACCAGCCCGTCGTCGGCCACCAGGGCGCGCAGGCCCTCGGTGAAGCCCACCACGTCCGGGATGTGCGCGTAGACGTTGTTGGCCACGACCACGTCGGCCGGGCCGTGCTCCTGCCTGATGCGCCGCCCCAGCTCGGGTGTCAGGAACTCGGTGACGGTCGGCACCCCCCGCTCGACGGCTGCGCGGCCCACGTTGGCCGACGGCTCGATGCCGAGGCACCGGACGCCCCGCTCGACCACGTGCTGGAGCAGGTAGCCGTCGTTGCTGGCCACCTCCACCACGAAGGCGTCGGGCTTCAGCGCGAGCCCCGCCACGAACACGCGGGCGTGCTCCACCCACGACGTCGAGTAGGAGGAGAAGTAGGCGTACTCGGTGAACGTGTCCTCGGGCGTGATCAGCGGCGGAAGCTGCGCCAGCCAGCAGCTCGTACACACCCGCAGGTGCAGCGGAAAGGTCTGCTCGGGCTGGTCGAGCTGCTCCGCGGTGAGGAACAGCTCGCACGGGGGCGTGGCCCCGAGGTCGACGACCCCGGCGAGGTCGGCCGACCCGCACAACCGGCACGTTGTCATAGGTACGCTCCAAACACGGCGGTAATTCGTGGTTTCAGCGGTGCCTGTTACAGGTACTTTTCGGCTCATGGAAGCGCTCGACGTCGAGGACGCCTGGACCTTCACCCCCCGCGTCCACGCTGATTCCCGGGGGGCGTTCCTGGAGGCGTTCCGCGCCGCGGACCTGCCCCGGGCCTTCGACCTGGCGCAGGTGAACTGCTCGGTTTCGCGCCGCGGCGTGCTGCGCGGCCTGCACTTCGCCGACGTGCCTCCCGGTCAGGCGAAGTACGTCATGTGCGTGTCCGGCAGCATCCTGGACGTGGTCGTGGACCTGCGGGTGGGCTCGCCCGGCTTCGGCCGCGTCGCCACCGCCGTCCTCGACGACCAGACCCGGCGCGCGATGTACGTCGCCGAGGGGCTCGGGCACGCCTTCCTCACGCTGAGCGAGCAGGCCACGGTCGTCTACCTGTGCTCGCAGGGCTACAACCCGGCGGCCGAGCACGGCATCGACCCGCTCGACCCCGCCCTCGGCATCGACTGGCCGCTCACCGGGCCGCCGCTGCTGTCGGACAAGGACGCCGCCGCCCCCACGCTGGCCGAGGCGCTGGAGGCGGGGCTGCTGCCCTCGTACGACAGGTGCCGCGAGTTCTACGCGGGGCTGCACTGACGGCTCCTCAGCAGCACCGGCCAGGCGGCGTGCAACGCCTCCCGCCAGTCGCGGATCGGCGCGCACCTCGTGCTCGCCATGACGCTGTTCTCCGGACGTGACACGCGGCTCGGATAGGCCGCGCTCGGCACCGGCCGCACCCGGTCAGGGTCGGCGCCGAGCAGCGCGAAGACCTCCCTGGCCAGGCCGTACCAGGTGGTGCGGCCCGAGCTGACGCCGTGGTAGATCCCGGGAGGCAGGTCCGACTGGGCCAGGCGCACCACGAAGTCGGCCACGTCGGCGCTCCACGTGGGCTGGCCGTGCTGGTCGTCCACCACGTCCACGGTGTCCCGCTCGGCCGACAGGCGGATCATGGTCTTCACGAAGTTGTGCCCCTGCGCGCCGTATAACCAGGCGGTGCGCACCACGTGGCCGCCGTGGGCGAGCGCCGACCGCTCCCCCGCCAGCTTGGTGCGCCCGTACGCGTTCAGTGGCCCGGTCGGCGCGTCCTCCCGGTACGGCCGGCGGGCCCGGCCGTCGAAGACGTAGTCGGTGGACAGCTGGATCAGCCGGGCGCCCACCCGCGAGCACGCCTCGGCCAGCACCCCGACCGCGTCGCCGTTGACCGCCAGCGCCTCGCGCTCGTGGCTCTCGGCGTCCTCCACCGCCGTCCAGGCCGCGCAGTTGACCACGACGCGCGGCCGGTAGGCGGAGACGAAGTCGCGGACCCCGCGCGAGTCGCACAGGTCCAGCTCGGCGCGGCCGAGCGCGAGCACCGGCTCGCCGGTGACGGCCAGCCGGCCGAGCACGTCGGAGGCGAGCATCCCGTCGCCACCGGTCACGAGCCATCTCATCGGTTCACCCACCAGTCCCTGTTGCCCGCATACCACCGGACGGTGTCCTTCAGCCCCTGCTCGAACGGGACCTGCGGACGGTAGCCGAGCGCGCGGAGCTTGGAGTCGTCGAGCGAGTAGCGGCGGTCGTGCCCCTTGCGGTCCCTGACCTGCTCGACCAGGTCCCAGCTCTTGCCGCAGGCGTCGAGCAGGCGGGCGGTCAGCTCCCTGTTGGTCAGCTCCGCCGTGCCGGCGATGTGGTAGACCTCGCCCGGCTCGCCCGCCTCGGCCACCAGGCGGATGCCCGCGCAGTGGTCGCTGACGTGGACCCAGTCGCGCACGTTCCCGCCGTCGCCGTACAACGGCACCTTCCTGCCGCGCAGCAGGTTCGTGATGAACAACGGCATGACCTTCTCGGGGTACTGCCGGGGGCCGTAGTTGTTGCCGCACCGGGTGATCGACACGTTCAGGCCGTGCGTGACCGCGTACGCGAGGGTGATCAGGTCGCCGCCCGCCTTGGCCGCCGCGTAGGGCGAGCGCGGCTGGAGCGGCGCCGACTCGTCCCACGAGCCGATGTCGATCGACCCGTAGACCTCGTCGGTCGACACCTGCACCACGCGGGGGACCCCCGCTTCGAGACACGCCTGCATCAGCGCCTGGGTGCCCAGCACGTTGGTGCGGGCGAAGTCGGCGGCGCCGTCGATCGACCTGTCCACGTGCGACTCGGCGGCGAAGTTGACCACCAGGTCGTGGCCGGGCACCACCTGGGCGAGCAGCTCCGCGTCGCAGATGTCGCCGTGGACGAACCGGTGCGGCACTCCTTCGAGGTTGGCGCGGTCGCCCGCGTAGGTCAGCTTGTCGACGACGGTCACGTCCGCGTCTTCCAGGGTGCGCACGAAGTGGGAGCCGATGAATCCCGCGCCCCCCGTCACCAGGATCTTGGTCATGGACTGATCTGCACCTTGCTGTGATCGCCCAGGATCAGGCGGTGGGCTCGTGGGGTGTCGGGTGCCGGGGTGACCTCGACGTCGTGGCCGATCAGGGACGCCTCGATCCGGCGTACCCCCTCGATCGAGGCCCTGGGCAGCAGGATCGAGTACTCGATCTCGCTGCGCTCGACCACGCAGCCGGCGGCTATCGAGGTGAAGGGGCCGATGTAGGCGTCGGTGACGCGGGCCCCGGGGCCGACGATCGCCGGCCCGATGATGCGGGAGCGCTCGACCACCGCTCCGGGCTCGACGACGACTCTGCCGATCAGCTCGCTGGCCGCGTCCACTCGGCCGTGGACGCCCGGCTCGAGCGACTCCAGCACCAGCCGGTTGACCTCGAGCATGTCGGCGACGTTGCCGGTGTCCTTCCAGTAGCCGGTGATCACCGTGGACTCGACCTGGTATCCCTTGTCGATCAGCCACTGGATGGCGTCGGTGATCTCCAGCTCGCCTCGCCACGACGGCTTGAGCTCGGCGACCGCGTCGTGCACGGCCGGGGTGAACAGGTAGACGCCGACGAGCGCCAGGTCGCTCTTGGGCTCGCGCGGCTTCTCCTCCAGCCCGATCACCCGGCCGTCCGGGTCCAGCTCGGCCACGCCGAACTGCCGGGGGTCGCCGACCTCGGTGAGCATGATCCGGGCCGCGGGCCGCTCGCGGGCGAAGCCCGCCACGACGTCCTCGATGCCGCCGACGATGAAGTTGTCGCCCAGGTACATGACGAAGTCGTCGTCGCCGAGGTAGTCCCTGGCGATCAGCACGGCGTGCGCCAGCCCGAGCGGCCTGTCCTGGCGCAGGTAGGTCACCTGCAGCCCGAACGCCGACCCGTCGCCGACGGCGGCCTCGATCTCGGCGTGCGTGTCGCCCACGACGATGCCCAGCTCCGTGATGCCGGTGGCGGCGATCGCCTCCAGCCCGTAGAAGAGCACCGGTTTGTTCGCGACGGGGACGAGCTGCTTCGCCGAGGTGTGGGTGATCGGCCGGAGCCGTGTGCCCGCCCCTCCGGCGAGCACGAGAGCTTTCACCGCTAGTAGGCCCCTTCTCCGTGGGTGACGACCGACCAGGTCTTCCAGAGGATCTGCAGGTCGAGGATGAGCGACCAGTTCTCCACGTACCGCAGGTCCAGCCGGACCGACTCCTCCCAGGTCAGGTCGGAACGGCCGCTGACCTGCCAGAGCCCGGTCATGCCCGGCTTGACGACCAGGCGCCTGCGGACGTCCTCGCCGTACTTGGCGACCTCCTCCGGAAGCGGCGGGCGCGGGCCGACCAGCGACATCTCGCCGCGGATGACGTTGAACAGCTGAGGCAGCTCGTCGAGGGAGTATCGGCGCAGGAAGGCGCCCACGCGGGTGATCCTTGGATCGTTCCGGATCTTGAACAGCACGCCGTCGAACTCGTTCGCGTCGAGCAGCGCGCTCTTGAGCTTCTCCGCGTCGGCCACCATGGTCCGGAACTTCACGACCCGGAACTCCTTGCCGTGCCTGCCGACCCGCGTCTGGTAGAACAGCGCGGGGCCGGGGCTGGTCAGCCGGATCGCCAGGAAGATCCCCAGCAGTGGCACGGCCAGCAGGAGCACCGCCGCGACCGCCACCACCCGGTCGAACACGGTCTTCACCACCCGCTTGGCCCCCTCGAACTCGGGATGCTCCAGGTGCAGGAGCGGCATGCCCGCCACGGGTCTGATGCTGATGCGCGGGCCTGCCACGTCCATGAGGGCGGGGGCGACGAACAGGTCGGTGCCGCCGCTCTCCAGGCTCCAGGCGAGCCTGCGCAGCGTGAGACCGTCCAGTTCCGGGCAGGCGAGCACCGCGACGGCGTCCGCGCCGACCTCGGCCACCGCATCCGCGACGTCGCTGAACGAGCCGAGCACCGGCAGCCCGTCGAGGTCCGCGGTCATGCTGTTGTGCGGCAGGCACGCGCCGACGACCTGCATCCCGTGATGCGGCTGACGGCGGAACTGCACCACCAGGTCGAGAATCGCCTCGCGGTGGCCGACCGCGACGACATGGCGCAGGTATTCACCCACGGCCCGCCTGCGATGCAGGCGTTTGCGCATCCGGTAGCGGAAATAGAGCGTGGAAAGCAGCGCCAGCGGCAGCATCGCCATCACGAAACTCCGCGCCACCGCGGTTTGCGTGGCATAAGCGCCGATCGCGACGGCGGCCATCAAGCCGACGCCCCCGTTGAAGACCGCCTTGAACTCCTCCGTTCCCTCGCCATGCGCGCGCTGCCGGTAAGCGCCGCTCATCGTGAGCGCGACCGGCCACGCGAGGATCAGGCCGCATCCGAGAAGCAACTCGACCGCCGGAATGTACACGCCGGACAAGTGCCGGATGCCCAGCACGCAGGCGCACGCGGCCAGCGCGCACGCCGTGTCGCCACTCCGCAGGAGCCGTAAGTACGCCCGCGTCCAGATGCTCGACGCATGGCGAGGTACGGCCTTGAGGAGCACGACAGCGGACTCCCCAGTCCCCAGCCTCATACCACCACCCTGATAACTGTGTGCACCGCGTTAACGTGACGTTCCTTGAACCTCATGGGTTGACAAGTCCCCATGCACAATCAAGGGCGGCGGCCCCCACTAAAGAGTAAAGATCAATTCCGTAGCGGGGAATAACGTCAAATGTCCACAATCGGACGAAGAGAACGTCGTTTCAGGGGTTGACGGAACGGTCCACAAGTGCAGCAGTCCCGAACCGGGAATGTGAGATTTAGGGCGCTATTTCAGCAGGTTGCCGGATTATGACGCCGCTAGTCGTACTCCAGATCCGGCAATGCGGACGGCGGGTCAGGGCTCCGCCACACGACCACAACCCCGTCACGGGACGACTCCGCGGCAAGGGTCAGCCGTTCCAGGTCGAAATCCGGCAGATACCGCAGCCGGGCGAGGAAGGTGGCGTCCGTGGCCGAGCGCGGCACCACGCAGCCCTCGCCGTCGCGGTCGAGCAGGATGAACAGGACATCCGCCTCGGACTCGGTCGCGACACGGACTTCGACCACGTCCTCCCACGCGAGGGCCTCGACGCTCCCGTCCGCGTAGTGGCGGGTGACGCCCTCCTCCGTGACGTACACGTAGGAGTCCGGCATCGGGTTGCCGTGCATGGCCGCGATTCTTGCGAGTTCTGGGGTTGTCCCGCAAGAGCCTGCTGAGCATCTCGCACCCCGAAGCGTCGCTCAGGCGTGCATCCCGGTGCCCCGGGCGCGGCAGGCGCGCGTCTCAACGCGCCTCAGGCGTGCGTCTCGTTGCCCCAGGCGTGGCTCAGGTGCGCGGCCACGGCCGCTCTCGCCGCCTCGACGGGGCCGTCGGCGATGGCGTCCAGCAGCTCGCGGTGCTCCCGCACCAGCACCTCGCGCTCGGTGTAGAGGTCACGCAGCCGCACCAGGCCGAGCCGGGTCTCGGCGGCCAGCACGCCGTAGAGCCGCTCGAGCCGAGGGCTGCCCGCCGCCTCGATCAACGCCTGGTGCAGGGCCATGTGCTCGGCCATCGGCTCCGCCCACGGGGCGTCGGAGGGCAGCGCGGCCATCCGGGCCAGCGCGGCGTCCGCCTCCGGCACCCGCCGCCCCGCCACGGCCTGCGCCATCAGGTCCTCCAGCGGCCTGCGGACGTACATCAGGTCGTCCAGGTCCGAGATCGTCACATCGGGGACATGCGCGCTGCGGTTGCGCTCGCGCCGGAGCAGCCCCTCGTGGACCAGCACGGCCAGCGCCTCGCGCACCGTCGGCCTGGCCACGCCGTACGCGGCGGCGAGCTCCTGCTCGGGCAGCGGGGTGCCCGGCGCGATCTCACCTGAGAGCACCCGGCTGCGCAACGCGTCGGCGAGCGCGGCCACGGCGGAGACCGATCTGAGCGGCATCGTCACAGCTGCGACTCTAGTCGCCTTTCCGGGACGGCCACCGCCACCAGGCTGATCGCGAGCATGACGAGGCCCGCGACCGAGATCGGAGGCAGCCGCTCCCCGAGCACCACCAGGCCGAGCAGCGCGGCGACCGCCGGTTCCGCCAGGGCGAGCGTCGCGGCCGTCGCCACCGGGGTGGTGCGCAGGCCCCTGCCGTACAGGAGATACGACAGGGCGGTGCAGCCGAGGCCGAGATAGAGCGCGGCGAGCAGACCGCGCGGCTCGGCCAGCCAGCCCGCGCCGCTCCACAGCAGGATCGGCAGCATGACGACGGCGGCGCCGCCGAACATCAGGCCCATCACCGCGTTCGAGGGCGCGCCGCCGCCGATCGCGCGGGCGGCCGTGACCGCGTAGAACGCGTACAGCAGGCCGCCGAGCAGGGCGAACAGCACCCCCGAGACGGCGTGGCCGCCTGCCTGCGCGCCGCCGCCGACGATCAGGGCCGCGCAGCCGGAGATCGCCGCCGCGGTGCCCAGCGCCCACCGGGCGCTCGGGCGCTCCTTGTGAAGCAGCCAGGAGAGCAGCCCGGTGAAGGCCGGGCCGCTGCCGATGGCGACGACCGAGCCGATCGCGACGCCGGTGCGGGAGACGGCGGCGAAGAAGCAGAGCTGGTACGCGGCGACCGCGGCGGCGGCCAGCAGCAGGCCCGGGGTGAGGACCCGTCTGATGCCCGCCCGGGCGAGCAGCCCGAGCGCCGCCCCGCCGATGACCAGCCTGGCGGCGGCCAGGGCGATCGGGTCGGCGGAGACGAGCAGGCCCGCGGTGCCAGCCGTGCCCCACAGCACGGACGCGCCCACGACGGACAGAGGACCGTTCTTCATGCCTCGATTGTCTGACAACTAGACAATTTCGTCCAGTAGCTGGTCGAGGAGCCGGCCCGCGGGCTGCGCCAGCTCGGCCGCGTGCTCGTCGAGCACGGCCAGGGCGGCGTGGATGTCGTGGGTGCTCTTGGCGGGTAATCGGAGGAGGTCCTCGCCCTCCACGGCTGCCGCGCCCTCGACGTGGAAGGCGCCGCTCCTGACGACGATCGAGACCGCGAACGTCGCCTCGCGGCCGTCGGGGAGGGTGAAGGTGGTGCCGGTGCGGGCCCCGGCGGGCGGGATGAGATAGGTGAAGGGGGCGCTTCTCACGAAGGGGTGGTGCAACCCGGAGAGCAGCTCCGCCGCCCGGCTCAGCGCCGCCAACAGGCCGGCCGCGGCCAGACTCTCGCTGTCCACACCCCGAGCCTAGATCACCCCACCCCCACCGAACCACCCGACCGCCCCACAGGGTCCGTCGGCGGCGCTCCCCGCAGAACCGGCCGACCGGCCCCGCGGGTCAGTCGGTGGCCAGGCGGGCGTGGCGTTCCACGTCGTAGCGGATGCCGTCGTAGCAGAGCTTGCCGCGCTCGATGCCTTCCGGACGGAAGCCGGCCTTGGTCGCCACCCGGCACGAGGCGGGGTTGTTGGTGCGGTGGCCGAGCTCCAGGCGGTAGAGGCCGCGCTCACGGAACGCCCAGGCCGCGAGGTCGGACGTCGCCGCCGCCGCCACGCCTCGCCCCCTGGCCTCTTCGACGGTCCAGTAGGAGACCCAGCCGTTGTCGTGGCCGTCGATGCCGCTGACGGCGACGTTGCCGACGACCTGGTCGTCGAGGGTGACGGCGAACGCGTGACCGACGCCCTCCCAGGCGGCGATCCAGCCGGCCGCGTCCTGGACGGACAGGATCGGCCACGGGGACTGCCTGCGCATGTCGGCGGCCTGGAAAGCGCGGAACACCACCGGGGCGTCGTCTTCGCGCCATTCGCGCAGCTTGATGGACATAGCGGTCACGTTGCCCGAGATTAGCGTGCCCTCACTGCGCGATTCTTCCGCCTATGTCGTGCGTCGCCTCGAAGGCCGCCACCAGCGACTTCGGCGCGGTCAGGCACCACGCCTCGGCCATCAGCTCGAACAGCTCGTCGGCGTCGATGCGGTCGAGGTGGACGACGACCCAGCCGAACTGGCCCGCGGTGAACTGCACCTCGAACACGTCGGGACGCTCGGCGACCAGCGCGATCTGCTCCTGCAGCGTCGCCTTGAGCCCGACGGTCTCGGTCTCCTCCCACAGGTAGCCGAACCCCTTGCCCCGCACCTTGAAGCCGACCCACTCGCCGGCCTCGCTCGCCCGCACCTCGGGCAGCTCGTCGAGCAGCTTGAGGAACTCATCCACGGTCACACCCATGCGCTCCTGTGTACCAGAACGTCCTGACGTTTTGAGCACTCGCTTAAATCGGGCTACCATTTGAGCGACCGCTCAAAAGGAGGGTTCGCGTGGCCCGTCATCTCTACGTCGAGACGTCCATCCGCGCCGACCTCGACGCGCTGTGGCTGCACACCCAGGACCCGGCCCTGCACCAGCGCTGGGACCTGCGCTTCGGCCGCATCCGCTACCTCCCCCGGGCCGAGGGCGAGCCGCAGCGGTTCCGCTACTCGACGCTCGGCGTCAGCGGGGTGGGCGTCAGCGCGGGCGAGCGCCACCGGCCCGACGGCACTCGCACGTCCGCGCTGCGGTTCGGCTCCCGGCACCCGCTCTCGCCGATCCGCTCCGGCTCGGGCTACTGGCGTTACGTCCCGGTACGCGGAGGTCTGCGGTTCCTGACCGCGTACGGGTACCGGCCGCACGTGCTGCCCGGGTGGCTGATGTGGTGGGCGACGGCCTGGTCCTTCGACCGGCTCCGGCTGTGGCTGGAGACCGGGAGGACGCCCGAGCGGTCGCTGCTCCAGGCCCTCGCCGAACTGGCCGCCAGGGCCCTCGCAGCGGTGGTCGCGTGGACTCCCGTCGTGCCCGGCCCGGTCGCCGTGGCGGTCACCGTCCTCGCGATCGTCCTGCCGCCGCTGCCCGGCACCCCGGCGGCCCGCCGCTGCCTGCGCCGTCCCCCCACCCAGGAGGAACCATGCCCTCGATCTTCCAGCTCGCGCTCGGCGACGCCTTCGACCGCCTGCACCCCCAGCTCCAGCGGCGCTTCGGCGTCGGGCTCGACTCCGGCGAGGCGTGCGTCGGACGCGGGGTGATGGACCGGATCTGGAACGCGGGCCCGATCGTCCGGCCGTTCCTCGCGCTCGGCCGCCGCAGGAACGTGCTGGTCGCCCAGTCCGGCCGGAACATCCCGTTCGTCATCGAGAACTACCCGTACCTCGACTCGTACGGCCGCGAGACCGTCACCTTCGTCCGCACCTTCCCGCGCGGACGCTTCGACGCGACGATGGTCCTCAACCCCGCGACCGGCCAGGTGATCGACTACCTCGGCACCCACCAGCACCTCGTCACCACGCTCGACCTGTCGGTGGACGACCGGGGCGGCCTCGTCATCCGCTCGGGCCGCCAGCGCCTGCTCGAAGGCCCGCTCGCCCTGCCCATCCCGGCGTGCGCGACCGGCGCCGCCACCGTCACCGAGCACTTCGACGACCGGTCGGAACGTTTCACGATCGCGGTCACCGTCTCCAACCCCCTGCTCGGCCGGATCTTCGGCTACTGGGGCAGCTTCACCGTCTCGTACGTCGAGGCGGCCTCCGTTCCCGCTACGGTGAGGCCGAGGCGCGAGAGCGCCCGCTGCTGACCCCCGGGAGACACATGGTGGCCGACACGAGATCCAAGCTGCTCGACGCGGCGCTGCGGACGCTCGGCACGCAGGGCATCGCCGGGGTCTCGGCCAGGTCGATCGCCTCGGCGGCAGGGGTCAACCAGGCGCTGGTGTTCTACCACTTCGGCAGCGTCGACCAGCTCCTGTCCGAGGCGTGCGAGCAGGGCGCCCGGCAGCGGGTGGCGGCCTACCGCGAGCGCTTCGCGTCGGTCGGCACCCTGCGCGAGCTGCTCGACCTGGCCCGCGCGCTGCACGAGGAGGAGCGGGCGCTGGGCCACGTCGCCGCGCTGGCCCAGCTGCTGGCGGGCAGCCAGTCCGACGCCAAGCTGGCCCCCGCCACGGCCGACGGGCTCAACCTGTGGATCGCGGAGCTGGAGCGGACCCTCACCCGGGTGCTCGCCGAGACCCCGCTGGCCGAGTTCGTCGACATCGGCGGCCTGGCCAGAGCGACCGCCGCCGCCTTCGTCGGCCTGGAGCTCTACGAGGGCGTCGATCGGGAGGGGGCCGGGCAGGCGCTCGACTCCCTGGAGCAGCTCGCCGTCCTGGTCACGGCGCTGGAGGACATGGGCCCCGTGGTGCGCAGGGCGGTGCGAGGGCGGCTGCGCAGGACCACTACGCGTAGTAACGGACCTCGATGACGTTGCTGTCGGGGTCGGGGAAGTAGATCACCTCGCGGGCGATGCCCTGGGCCCCGAACGAGTCGGCGCCCGTCCCGGTGATCTCCACTCCGTTCCTGTCCAGGCGCGCCTTGAGCGCCTCGAACTCCGCGTGGTCGACCGCCAGGCAGTAGTGGTTCACCGGATGCCCGGCGCTGCCCTTCACCCCGGTGCCCTCGTCGATCCGGGGCGCCCACTCCTGGGGCATCAGGTCGATGATCGTCTCCTCTGCGACGCGTACGCTGGGGAAGGCCGCCTCACCGTTCCTGAACTCCTCGGCCCGCACACCCGGCAGGCCGACGACCTGCTCGTAGAAGTCGAGCGCCCGCAGCTGATCGGAGACCCAGCAGACGAGATGGTCCAGACGCGCGTCCAAGAAGACCTCCGGTAGTCGGGCACTGCTCGGCCCTGTCCAATATCCGTTGCACGTCCGCCGCTGTCCACCTGTCGGTCTAAGCGGAGTCGTTCGTCGTTGGGGAAGGGAGTGGTTCTGGATGAAGTTCCTGTTGATGATCTGTCCGGACGAGTCCATCAAGGTTAGCCCGGAGGAAGCCTCAGCCCACGACTGGGTCGAGGAGATGGACGGGCGCGGCGTCCGCCTGCGGGGGCACGCGCTGCGTCCGGCCGCCGAGGGCCGGGCCGTGCGGGTGCGCGACGGCGAGGTACTCGTCGGCGACGGGCCGTTCGCCGAGACGAAGGAGCAGGTCGGCGGCGTCGACATCATCGAGTGCGCGACGCTGGAAGAGGCGGTCGAGGTGGCCGCCAGGCATCCGGTGGCGCGGTTCGGCTCGGTCGAGGTACGCGAGTTCGACGAGGTCACCGGCGCGACTGCGGAGGTGGAGGTACGGGTGCCGCTGCCTCCGTCCGAGGTGTGGGACCTCGTCACCGACCTCTCGCGGCTCGGCGAGTGGAGCCCCGAGTGCACGCGGGCGTCCTGGCTGGAGCCGGACGCCGGGCCGCGCGCGGGCGCCAGGTTCCAGGCGAGCAATCGCTACCCCAACGGCTTCGTCGCGGACGTGACCTGCGTGGTGACCCGCGCGGACCGGCCGCACGGCTTCGCCTGGGAGGTGCTCGACGGCTCCGGCGTCCCCGGCTCGCTGTGGAGTTACGACCTGCGGCCGGGCTCCGAGCCGGGGCAGACGCTGCTGCGTCACACGTTCGTCCACGGGCCCGGCAACACCGGCCTGCGGGTGGCGGCGCGCAGGAGCGGCGCCGACGCCTCCACCGTCATCGACGGCCGGCTGACCGCCCTGCGCGCCAACATGACGGCGACGATCAGAGCGATGACGGGATCGCCCGATTAAGGGAAGATGCCCGCATGGCGGACACCAGTGAGTTAGCGCGCAGGCCGCGGATCGTCGGCGTCGCGGACTTCGTCCTGACGCTGCAGCTGGGCCTGACGATCGTGGGCGCCGCGTTCGTGCTCGCCCTCGGCGCCTCAGGGGGCGTGATCCCCCTGCTACTGCTGGCCGTGGCCCTCGTGGCCGCGGTGACCCTGTGGTGGGCGCTGAGGGGCATGCGCAGGCGCGAGAGGCGGGCCAGGTGGACGGCGGTCGCCGTGGAGGCTTTCCAGCTGGCCCTGCTCCTCGGGGTCCAGGTGGCCGACCACGACCTGACGGCCGGCGACCTGCTCGCCCCGAACGTGTTCCTCCCCGTGACCGCGATCGTCCTGCTGCTGCTTCCGCCCGCCGGGGCCTGGTTCGCCTCACCGGCGGAGCAGTGACGGGTAGTCCTTGAGGGTGATGTTGTTGGCGAAGCCGTCGGTCATCCGCATCATCAGCTTGAGGAGGAGGCTGGACCGGAACATCCAGTTCCGCATCCTGATCCGGCTCTGCGTGGCGGGGGCGAGGAAGAAGCCCGCGTTGCCCTTCTCGGAGACCTTGGCGTAACCGCGGAAGCCTTCCTCGTAGCGCCGGAAGGCGACCAGGTGGTCGCCTCCGGCCAGCGCCAGCTCCCCGGCCAGGACGTACGCGCCCACCAGGGCCAGGCCGGAGCCGAACCCGCCCAGCGTGTTGGCGTAGGCGGCGTCGCCGAGCAGCACCACGCGGCCCTTGGCGTAGCGGTCGATGGTGACCCGGCTGATCGAGTCGAGGTAGAACTCGTCCGTCTGCCGGACCGCCTCCAGGATGCCGGGCGTCAGCCAGCCCATCCCGGCGTAGGCGTCGAGCAGGACCCCCTTCATCTCCTCGGTGTCGTAGCGGTCGTAGTCGAGCCGCGGCGAGGCGAAGACGAAGAAGGCGTCGGCCTTGGGGCCACCGGCGGCGACCATCCTGCCGGGCTCGTTGTAGATCTTCGGGACGGCCCCGAACCGCTCCGGCACCTCGGCCAGGGCGTAGTAGTGGCCGAGGAAGTCGACGTAGTCGGACTCGGGGCCGAACGCCAGGCGGCGGACGTTGGAGTGGATCCCGTCGGCGCCCACGACCAGGTCGAAGGTGCGCGGGGCGCCCCGCTCGAACGTGACGTGCACGCCGCTCGCGGTCTCGGTGAGCGAGGTGATCGAGTCGCCGAAGACGTACTCGCACCCGGCGGCGACGCTCTTCTCGTACAGCAGTCGCGCCAGGTCACCGCGATGGATCTCGATCTCGCCGCCGCTGAACTCGCCGGGCATCACCGCCAGCCTGCGGCCGTTCGCGTCGACGAACTCCTGGTCGGTCCCGCCTGTCTGGAGCCGCAGGAGGTCGTCCATGACGCCCATCCTCTGCAGGACGGTCTTGTGGATCTCGCCCTTGAAGTCGACGGCCTGGCCGCCCTTGCGCAGGACGGGCGCCTTCTCGACGACGGTCACGCGGTAGCCGTAGCGGGCCAGCCAGCAGGCGAGGGCGGGGCCGCCGACGCTCGCCCCGGAGATGAGGACGTTGGTGTTCTTCATGTCCACCACGTTCGTCCGGAGCGCTGACAGGCCGGAGACAGTCGGCTGACAGTCAGGCGCGGGCTGTCAGCACCGTCCGGTGGAGCTCAGAACAGGGCTGTCAGCGCGGGCTGTCAGCACCGCTCAGAACAGGGCTGTCAGCGCGGGCTGTCAGCACCGCTCAGGACAGGGCTGTCAGCGCTTCTTCGCGGCTCAGTGCGGCGCCCCTGGCGAAGTGCGCGGCGAAGGCGTCCGCGCCGACGCGCCGCGTGGCGCCGGCGGCGATCCTGGCGACGTCGCGGTCGCCGGCCACGGTGGTGCCGCGCACGGCCACGGCCACGCCGAGCAGGTACGCGGCCCGCTCCGCGGCCCCTTCGAGCAGGGCCAGCCCGGCCTGCCCCTCGGCGACCTCGGCCACGTCGATCGCCATCGTGTGGGACGCGCGCACCACTGCCAGCGCCTCGCCGTGGCGGAGCCTGGCCTCCGCGAGGTCCCGTTCGGCCTCGGCCAGCCGTCCCAGCGCCGTGAGCACGAGCGGCCTGACGCCCTCGGTGACGTACGCGCCGGGGGTGGCGGCGTCCAGCACCGTCGTGTACCGGGCGCGCGCCTCCGCGAGGTCGCCGCCGTGGCGGGCCAGCTCGCCCCACACCAGCTCCAGCTGAGGCGACCGGCGCGAGGTGCTGCGGGCCAGCTCGGTGGCGCGTTCGAGGTCGGCGCGGGCCCCCGCGAGATCACCCTCCCGCAGCAGCCCGCCGGACCTCCGGCAGAGCACGTCCACCAGCTCGTCCAGGGCGCCGAGCTGCTCGTTCAGGTCGAGCGCCCGCCCCCAGAGCCGCCTGGCCTCGGCCCAGTCGCCGCGCCAGTTGGAGATCATCGCGAGCCATTCGAGGGCCTGGGCCATCCCCCAGCGCTCGCCCACGGACCGGAACTGCGTCAGCGTCGCCTCCAGCCGCCGCTCGGCGTCGGCCACCCCGCCGTCGAGCAGCTCCATCAGCGCCTCGCTGAGCATGGCCACGGCCTGGTTCCACGGGTCGTCGTCGAGCAGCCACTTCTGCTGCTCGGTGGCCTCCGGGTCCGGCGGGCCCGCCGTCATCCCCCACAGCACGCTCAGGAACGGGTGGCGTAGCTCCCGATCCAGCGACCACATGATCTCCTCGGCCCGCGCCCACGGCCCGGGGCCGGTGTCGGGCACGGCCTGCAGCACGCACAGCACGTACTCCTCCTCCAGCCCCGCGATCGGCTCGCCGCCAATCCGGTCGAGCAGCCGCAGCGCGGACGAGGTCGTCTGGCCGCGCCGCCCGCTCAGCCACGAGTACGCCGCCAGGGCCGCGACCAGCCGCAACGCCGTCTCCGGAGCCTGCTGGACGGCGTGGCGCAGCGCGGCCTGGAGGTTGTCGTGCTCGTCGGAGAGCCTGGCCAGCCAGTCGAGCTGCTCCGCCCGGCGCAGCCACGGGTCGGCGCGCTGGGCCAGGTCGAGGAAGCAGGCGGCGTGCTCGTCGCGGGTCTGCTCCTCCTCCCCCGCCTCGGCCAGCCGTTCGGCGCAGAAAAGGCGGATCGTGTCGAACATCCGGTAGCGTCCGCCGCTCGCCTCGACGAGGGACTTGTCCACCAGGTCGGCCAGCACGTCGCCGTCGCCGCAGACCCGCTCGACCGCCTCCAGCGACGCGCCCCCGGAGAACACCGAGAACCGCCTGGCCAGCGTCTGCTCCTCCGGGCTGAGCAGGCTCCAGCTCCAGTCCACCACCGCGCGCAGGGTTCGGTGCCTGGCCGCCGCGGTGCGGTCGCCGCGGGAGAGCAGCTTGAAGCGTCCGTGCTCGTTCAGGCGGGCGGCGATCTCCGCCACGGTGAACGAGCGCAGCCGCGCCGCCGCCAGTTCGATGGCGAGTGGCAGGCCGTCCAGCGTGGCGCAGATCTCGGCGACCTCGGGACGCATCGCGAACCCCGGACGCACGGCGGCGGCCCGCTCCGCGAACAGCCGCACGGCGGGATAGGCGAGCGCGTCGTCGGTGCCGGTGCCGGGCGGCGGCACGGCCAGCGGCGACAGCGGGACCAGCCTCTCGCCGGTGAGCCCGAGCGGCTCGCGGCTGGTGGCCATGATCGCCAGCTGTGGGCAGGCGTCGACCAGCCGGCGGACGAGCTCGGCGGCGGGGGCGATCACGTGCTCGCAGTTGTCCAGGATGAGCAGCAGGTCCTGGTCCGCGAGGGCCGCCACCAGCCGGTCGGCGGGGTCGGGACGGTCCAGCGCCGGCGACTGCAGCCCCGCCTCCCGCAGGCCGAGCGCCCCCAGCACGGCCAAGGGGAGCTGGGCGCCGTCGTCGAGCAGCGTCAGGTCCACGAACCCCACGTCCCGTGCCTGCCGGCGTCCCTCGGGGGAGCCCGCGCGGGCCGGGTCAGGCCCTCGGCGGCGGGCGGCCTCGATGGCCAGCCGGGTCTTGCCGGTGCCTCCGGGGCCGGTGATGGTGATCAGCCGGGCGTCACCGAGCGCGTCGATCAGGTCCAGCTCGGCCTCGCGTCCCACGAAGCTGGTCAGCTGGGCGGGCACCCGGCGGCGGGTCGCCTGCTCGCGCGGGCCCTCGCCGCGCAGGATCGCCAGGTGCAGCGCGGCCAGCTCCGGGGCGGGGTCGGCGCCGAGCTCGTCCGCGAGCAGCCGTCTGACCTCGTCGAAGACGGCCAGCGCGGCGGCCTGCTGCCCGGACGCGTGCAGCGCCCGCATGAGCTGCCCGCGCAGCCGCTCGCGCAGCGGGTTCGCCTCCACCAGCTGCCGCAGCTCGGCGATCGAGGGGCCCTCTGGAAGCGTGAGCTCGGCTTCGACGAGATCCTCCCTGGCCGCCAGCCTGGCCTCTTCGAGGCGGGCCGCCTGCGGCCGGGCGAACGGCGCGTCGGCCACGTCCGCCAGCGCGGGGCCGCGCCACAGCGCAAGAGCGTCCCTGAGCGTTCTCGCGGCGCGCTCGTGCCGGCCCGCCGCCAGAAGGCCGCGCCCGTCGCGGGCCAGCCGCTCGAACCGGTAGACGTCGACGTCCTCGGGGTCGACCGCGAGGCGGTACCCCGAGCCGTGGAACTCCACGAGGCCGTCAGGCAGGTTGCGGCGGAGTCTGGACACGTGGGCCTGGATCGCGTTGGCCGCGCCGGCCGGAGGGTCGTCGCCGTACTGGCCGTCGATCAGCCGCTCGACGCCGACCAGCCGGCCGGCGTCGAGCAGGAGCAGCGCGAGCAGCGCGCGCGGCCTGGGCCCGCCGACGGAGACCGTTTCCCCCTCGTCGGTCCGCACCTCAAGCGGGCCGAGGATTCCGAAGTGCACGTGTCCGATTGTCGCCTGAACGCCACGGAGACGTCGCCTTCACCCCTGGACGGTGGCGCCCAGCGAGGTGTCGCCCAGCGACTCCAGCAACCGGCGGAGCGTGCCGGACAGCTGGTCGCAGTCGGCCCTGTCCAGTGCGGCCAGGAGCCGCGCCTCGTTCTCGACGTGCAGGGCGACGAGCTCGTCGACGAGCTCCAGCCCGCGCGGGGTGAGCCGGACCGGCACCGAGCGGCGGTCCTCGGCGCTCTGCAGCCGCTCGACCAGCCCCTTGCCCTCCAGCCGGTCGACGCGGTTGGTGATCGCCCCGGACGTGACCATCGAGGACTTCAGCAGCGCCCCGGCGGTCAGCTCGTACGGCGGGCCCGACCGGCGCAGGGTGGCCAGCACGTCGAACTCCGCGGGGCCGAGCCCGTGGGCGGCGAAGAAGCCGTTCAGCTCCCGCTCCATCAGCCGTGCCAGCCGCGAGATCCGGCCGACGACGCCCATCGGCCAGACGTCGAGGTCGGGCCGCTCGCGCGCCCACTGGGCCAGCAGTTCGTCCACCGCGTCGCTCATCCGACCTCCAGGAATAATCTCAACGTTCACATACTTAGCGTTCAGGTATAGAGTATCTCAACGTTGAGATTATCGATGAGAGGCGACCGACATGGCGACCATCACCGAAAACGCCGGGCAGGCGACGCCGAGCGCCCTCCCAGGCGCCCCGCGGACCGCGCCGCGCTGGAGCGACCTCCTGCTCACCGCCCTCGCCCCCGCCAGCTGGGGCACCACCTACGTCGTCACCACCACCCTGCTGCCCCCAGACCGTCCGCTGCTCGCCGCCACCCTGCGGGCCCTCCCCGCGGGGCTGGTGCTGCTGGCCGTCACCCGGCGGCTGCCGCACGGATCGTGGTGGTGGAAGTCCGTCGTGCTCGGCCTGCTCAACTTCGGCGCCTTCTTCCCCCTGATCTTCTTCGCCGCCTACCGCCTGCCCGGCGGGGTCGCCTCGACCATCGGCTCCGTCCAGCCGCTGATCGTGACCGTGCTCTCGCTGGTGGTGCTGCGGGTCCGCCCGTCCCGGTGGGTGCTGCTCGCGGCCGTGATCGGCACCGGCGGCGTCGCGCTGCTCACCCTCACCGCCGAGGCCCGCGTCGACCCGCTCGGCATCGCCGCCATGCTCACCGCCACCTCGCTGATGGCGACGGCCATCGTCCTGGCCAAGAAGTGGGGGCGGCCGGAGGCGCCGCCGCTCGTCCAGACCGGGTGGCAGCTCACCATCGGCGGGCTGGTCCTGGTACCGCTCACGCTGGCGCTCGAAGGCGTGCCGACGTCCGTTTCCGGGACGAACCTGCTCGGCTTCGCCTACCTGGGCGTCATCGGCACGGCCATGGCCTACGTCCTCTGGTTCCGCGGCATCGACAGGCTCGCCCCCACCTCGGTGTCGCTCCTCGGCCTCACCAACCCGCTGGTCGCCACGCTCGCCGGGCTCGCCGTCCTCGGGCAGACCCTCACCGGCTGGCAGGTCGTCGGCTTCGCCGTCGCCCTCGGCGCCCTGGTCGCCGGCCAGACGCTCGGCAGGAAGTCATGAACACCTCGAAGGAGCAGGCAAGCATGCGTATCACCGTGTTCGGAGCGGCAGGGAACGTCGGACGCCGGGTCGTCGCCGAGGCGCTGTCGCGCGGTCACGAGGTCACCGCCGTCGTGCGCGACCCGTCCCGCGCTCACGGGCTGGGCGCGGACGTCCGGGCCGGAGACGCCTCCGACCCCCGGGACGTCGCCCGGCTGAGCGCCGGCCAGGACGTCGTCATCACCGCGACCCGCCCCGCGCCCGGCAGGGAGGGCGAGCTGGCCGCCGTCGCCAGAGCGCTGCTGGCGGGGCTGGCCGGGACGGGCGCCCGGCTGCTGGTGGTCGGCGGCGCGGGCAGCCTGACCGTGCCCGGCACCGGCGGCACCGTGATCGACGCCCCGGACTTCCCCCCGTCCTGGCGTCCCATCGCGCGGGCGTGCGACGAGCAGCTGGCCGCCTGCCGCGCCGACGCGGACGTGGACTGGGCCTACCTCAGCCCGGCCGCGCTCCTCGAACCGGGCGAACGCACCGGCAACTACCGCCTGGGCGCCGACGAGCTCCTGGTGGACGCCGACGGCACGTCCAGGATCTCCATGGAGGACCTCGCGGTGGCGCTCCTGGACGAGGCCGAACGCCCCAAGCACCACCGGACCCGGTTCACCGCCGCGTACTGAGGCTCACGGGAGCAGCAAGCCCCAGTACAGCCCCCACGGGACGAGCACCAGCCCGCCGGCGAGCAGCAAGCCGAGCCGCGCCCGCTCCCCTCGCGGGGCGGAGGCGCGGCGCCAGGCCCGGGCGGTGAGCACCGTGGCCACCAGCGAGGCCACCGCGACGGCCTGTAGCGCCAGCCAGACCAGCGGGCGTCCGGCGAGCATCGGCCCGGGCGCGGACAGCTTGCCGCCGGTCATCACCAGGTAGAACACGTAGGAGAACGACCCGAGCACCGCCGTCAGCCCCGCGGCGCTGAGGAGCCGCGCGGCTCTCGTCACCGGCGCTCGCGAGCTGCCGCGCAGGCGGCGCACCAGGGCGACCACCGGGTAGGCGGCGAACGCCACGACCAGCAGCACCAGCGCCGCGAGCTGCACCGGCGCCGACTCCCACCAGGCCGGAGGAGCCACCGAGAAGGTCGGCGACTCCTGCACGGGAGCCGGTCCCGAGGTCTGCGCCGTGGGCGGGTCGCCCGCCGTCACGTCGCGGACCCAGGAGCCGACCAGGTCCGCGTAGCCGGGGGCGAGCTCGGGCAGCCGGGTGACGCCGCCGTCAGGGGTCTGGTGGGCGGCGTGGTCGGCGTCGGGGAAGAAGCGGAACGTGTAGTGCCGGTTGCCGCCCCGCTCCAGCGCCTCGGCGAACCTCGGCGGGCTCTCCCTGGGCGGGGTCAGCAGGTCGTGGACGCCCCAGATGCCGAGCACAGGCTGGCGGACCGCGGCGATGGTCGGCGCTGGGTCGTAGTAGGGCTCGGGGAACAGGTCGCCGTCGGCGAGCGTCCGGTAGAGGTTGGGTTCGGCCCGGTCGACGAGCGGGCCCGACATCCCGGCCTTGCGCATCCCGGCCGCGACGGCCCAGGACTGCTGACGCAAGGGCTCCTGGCTGTTCGCGCCCACGAGCACGACGAAGGCGATGTCCCGCGACTGGGAGGCCGCGATCGGAGCCACCCAGCCGCCCTCGCTGAGCCCCCAGATGCCGACCTTCGCCGGGTCCACGCCGGGCTGGGTACGCAGCTCGGCCACGGCGCCGAGCGCGTCGCGGGCGAGCTGCGCGTACGACCGGTCGAAGAGCGAGTAGTCCTCGGAGCGCTTGTCGTAGATCAGCACGGACATGCCCCTGCGGGCGAACTCGACGGCCTCGCCCAGCAGCTTGGTGCGCGGCGTGCCCGTACCGGCCCCGTGCACCAGGACGATGCCCGGCCGGCCGGGCTCCGCTGCGGCGGGCGACAGGACCGTGCCGTGCATGGCCAGGCCGCGGTCGCCGCGGAAGCTCACCTCGGTCGCCGTCAGGTCAGCGGGTACGGAGGGCGGCGGTTCGGCGGCCGCGGGAGCGGCGAACAGGCACAGGGCGGCGACCACCGCCAGGAGGCTTCGTCTCATATTGCCGACGATAGTCTGCAGAGACTTCTCGGCAAATGAATGTCGGCAGATATCCCTCTGCAGGACTAGGCTTGCTCACCATGAAGGATGAGGAGTCGTTCCTTCTCGACGACCCGGCGAGGCTCAAGGCGCTCGCCCACCCCATGCGCCGGCTCATGCTCCGCCATCTCAGCGTCCACGGCCCCGCGACCTCGACGACACTCGGCGAACTGCTCGGCGCCAAGACGGGCACGACCAGCTACCACCTGCGCCAGCTGGAGAAGTACGGCTTCATCGAGGAGATCCCCGAACGCTCGACCGGCAGGGAACGCTGGTGGCGCAGGGCCGAAGGGCCCCGAGACCTGCGGCTGCCCACGCCCGACCAGCTCGCCCCCGAGGACCGTCCGGTGCTCACCGAGTTCCACCGGGTCGGCCTGGAGGAGGACCTCAAGCTGTTCGAGCGCCTCCCCGGGCTCTACGAGCGCGACCCCCACTGGGTCAAGGCGTCACGCGGGCTCGGCCGCATGACCAGGGCGGAGTTCGAGGAGTTCTTCGAGGCGTACATGGCGCTGCTGACGAAGCACAGCCATCGCGCCGAGGACGCCCCGCCGGACGCCCGCCCCCTGTACATCCGGCTCTTCGCCTTCCCCGCCGACGACTGATCCCGTCACTCGGCGCGCAGCGCGGCCCCGATCCACCCGTACGCGATCGTCTGCTCCGACGGCCAGGGCGTGCCCCGGATGATCGACACCAGCTCCCAGAACCTGGAAGCCCGCGGGTCGTGCTCCTCGAACCCGCGCAGCAGCTCCTCCCGGCTCAGCCCGAACGCCGACAGGATCCGCTGGAGGATCACCCCGGCCTCGGTCGAGCCCGGCTCGACGCCCGCGCGCACGGCGTCCAGCGCCTCCCGCATCACCTGGACGTTGGCCTCGCGCCACGCGGCGAAATCCCGCTCCTCCCAGTACTCCTCGCTCTGCCTGCGCAGGCTGTCACGGAAGTCCTCGCTGGCCAGCAGGTCGACCAGCTCCAGCCAGGCGTCGAGCTGCGCGGCGGTCGGCTCCTCGGGCAGGTCGGGGAGCATGCACTCGCGCATCTGGGCCAGCCACTCGTGCCGCGCAGGGACGTCGCCGCCCACCTCGTGGAGGAACGCGTCGCACAGAGCCCCCAGCTCCGCCGTGCCGAGCCGGCCGAGCGTGTGCAGCCTGCGCAGGTCCTCATCGGCCGGGTCGCCGTCGCGGGCGAGGGTGGCCTTCAGCACCGCCCTGGTGCGCTGGAGCGACCCGATCTGCGTCTCGACCGCCCTGAGGTGGAGATCCAGGACGTCCCTCAACTCGCGGTCGCCGAGCGAGCGGATCGTGGCCAGGTCGACGCCGATCTCCCTGAGCGTGCGGATCAGCTCCAGCCGCACTCGGTCCTGGTCGCCGTAGAGGCGGTAGCCGGCGGCGGTGCGCTCGGGCTCGGGGAGCACGCCCGCGTCGGAGTAGAAGCGGATGGTCTTGACCGTCAGGCCCGTCAGCTTCGCCAGCCGGCCGATCGTGTAGCCCATAATTCGGTTGAGCCTCCAGTAACGGGAGACTTTAGCGTAGCCGCCATGGCAAAGAACAAGGTGGCCAGGGTCGTCACCCTGCACATCCAGGCCGGCGAGGCAGGCCCGGCGAACGTCGGCAAGGACCTCGGCCCGCTCGGCATCAACCTCATGGAGTTCTGCCGGCAGTACAACGCGCAGACCCAGGACAGTCGCGGGTTCGTCGTCCCCGCCGTCATCACCGTCTACGACGACCGCTCCTTCGAGGTCACCACCAAGCAGCCGACCACCGCGTCGCTGATCCGGCGCGTCGCCGGGCTCGACGGCGGCAGCCCGCGTCCGGGACACCAGAGTGGCGGCACGATCACCCGCGCCCAGCTCCGCCAGGTCGCCCAGGCGAAGCTGCCCGACCTCAACACCTCCGACCTGGACCAGGCCGAGAAGATCGTCGCGGGCACGGCCAGGTCCATGGGCCTGACCGTCCGCGACTGACGGCTCTCGACCGGAGCCTTCTCACCGTCTAGCGGGATCCGCCTGCCCGGTTCCGCAGCAGCCGTCTGACGCCCGGCTGGGCGGCGGCGAGGACGAGGCAGACGGCCGCCATGGCTCCCCACAGGCCCTCCGCGCCCACGCGTTCGAGGAGCTGCGCCGCCGCGACGGGCACGGCGACGGTGGCGGCGCCCCAGCTGGTTCCGTAGACGGCGAGATAGCGTCCCCTGGCATCCTCTGGGGCCAGGTCCGCGACGATCGCGAACGCGCGTCCGACCATCACGATGTCGCCGACGCTCCACACCACGGTCGCGGCCACGAAGGCCGACAGGGTGTGGGCGACGGCGTACCCGGCCAGGCCCACGGCCATGACGGCGGCGCCCACGGCCAGAGCCGCGGGCGCCGACAACGCCGCCATCTTTCTCAGCCGCAGGAGAGGCTGCCCGGCGACGGTGATGACGGCCGAGACGGTGAACAGGATGCCGGCGTCCGCGGCGTCCAGGCCGAGACGCGGCAGGGAGAGCGGGAGCGCGACCATGATCCCCATGTACACGAGCGCGAACAGCGTGCCGCAGGCGAGCATGACCATCAGCGCGGGGTCCGTCCAGGGCGAGGCCGGGGCGGGCGCCGGGGCCTGTGCGCGCCGGGCTCCGGGACGGTCCGCCGGCAGGACGACACGCACGACGATCGCGCACGCCAGGCAGGTCAGCGCGTCGACGACGAACAGCCAGCGAAGGTCCCATCGCCCCACGCCGGCCGCGATCAGCCCGGCCCCCATGCCAGCCGCGGCCAGGGCGGCGTTGAGCAGGCTGTAGGCACGCGTCCGCGCGGCGGGGCCGACCGCGTCCGCGATCATCGCCTGGCTCGGCGGCTCGTACAGCTCGAAGGCCAGCCCGAGCAGGACGGCGAACACCGCGACCAGGGCCAGCAACCCGGAGGCCGCGATGCCTAACTGCGCGACTGCGCAGCCGGAGAGCCCGAGCACGATCGTGCGGCGCCGCCCCAGCCGGTCGGCGAGGTGCCCGCCGAAGAGGCGCGAGGGAATCGTCGCGAGCCCGAACGCGGACGAGACGAGCCCGGCCGTCGTCGCGCTCACGCCGAACTCGGCGGTGATCAGGACGGTCAGGAACGACAGGGAGAACGCCCCGAGCCGGTTGACCGCCCGTGCCACGATGAGCAGCCGCACGCTGCGCGGCAGCCGCTCGGCCTGCGCGAGTACCTGCATCCACATCCCCTGTAACTGACAAAATCCCTAACGTCAGTCACAAACCCTACCGTGACCGGCCCCCGCGCCGTTCACGCGGGCACGTCGAACGAGATCCACACATCGGGCGGTACGTCGGGCAGCCCCGGCACCGGCCTTCGCTCCTCCGTCCAGCGGTCGCCGGCGATCTCGGTGGCGACGCGCCGCCAGAACCGCACGGCGGCCACGTTGGCGTCCTGGAAGGCGATCTCCCACGGGCCGGGATGCCTGGCGACCACCTCCTGGACGGCACGCAGCCCCACCCCCGCCCTCCTCGCCCCGCGCACCACGAAGAAGCTGTTCAACACGCGCGTCGGGCCCGCGAGGTTGCGGACGAACGCGAGCCCCACCGGGCGCTCACCGCTCATCAGCAGGTACGGCGCCCAGTCGGCGTCATGGAGCGCGGACTGAAGCCGTTCGCTGCGGAACGTCCCGTCCGGGTTGGGGAGCAGGCCGTAGAACTCCGACATGTCATGACGGAACATCAGCCAGAGACGCTCCAACGTGGCATGGTCGGCAGCGCTCGCGAGGCGCACAGAGATGTCAGACATCGAACTCCTTCACAGGACGAGGGGAACTGCCGCGTTGACGTCGGGCGTCCCAGAACGAAAAAAGCCTCCCGGTCGGAACGAATCCGAGCCCGGAAGGCTTAACTGACATCGAGATCATAACAGGATCACCTTGGCCTGTGACCAAGGACACTCTCTCGCCCTGCCTGGACGGCTTCCGAGAGCACTCTGAGATGCCCGCAGCCGCCCCTCAGCGGCGACCTGCCGACCGCGGGCCGCACACCTGATGGAGTGTGCCAGCGGTGTCACGAGCACCCCTCCAATGCCCTCTCCGCCCCTGCCGGAGGGACGCAAAAACCGCCACTGACCAGCACCGATGCGGCGATCACTCAATAAGATCAGAGGCGCCGACCAGCTCTTGAGGGAGACCGCGTGAACCGAACCATCCGCACCATGGATGACGTGATGGACCTGCTCGATCGGCTGTTCGCGTCAGACGCGGACCGGTGGACGGGAAACGCGTCGCCCTGGTGGGACCGCTTCTACGCCGACCGCTCAAAACCGGTCCCGTTCTTCGCGAGCAAGCCGGACGAGAGCCTCGTGTCCTACCTTGAGCGGGGGATGCTCGAACCGGGACGCGCTCTCGATCTGGGCTGCGGGCCCGGCCGCAACGCCATCCACCTGGCCTCGCTCGGCTTCGACGTCGACGCCGTCGACCTCTCCCCCACGGCTGTCGCCTGGGCCGAGGAGCGCGCCCGGGAGACGGGCGCCGACGTCCGCTTCCACTGCGGCGACGCCTTCACCGCCGACCTCCAGCCCGGCCGGTACGACCTGGTCTACGACTCCGGCTGCCTGCACCACCTGCCGCCGCACCGCAGGGTGAGCTACCTGAACCTGCTGGACCGGCTGCTGGCCCCCGGCGGCCACCTCGCTCTCACCTGCTTCGCCGCCGGGGCCATGGGCTCCGAACTGCGCGACGAGGAGTTCTACCGCGAAGGCCACCTCCAGGGCGGCCTGGCGTACACCTTCGACGAACTGCGCTGGATCTTCTCCGACTACACAGAGGTCGAGACGCGCCAGATGGAGGAGCAGCCGCCCGACGCCCCCAACTTCGGCGTCCCCTTCCTCCTGACCGCCCTGTTCCGCCGCCCGGCAACCGTTCACGCGGCCACCGGGCAGGCTGAGCCTGTGGCATCGACGGCCGCACGCAATCGCGCAGCGCCGCTCACCCACACCTGAGCGGGACATGGTGGACCTGGTACGCGCCGGGGTGCGGCGCGGCTACGCGCCGCACCCCCAGTGCCTGCCGCCGGCAGGCTAGGCGCGGCCCCCGTCGGTGATGGACACGATCGAAGCGGTCTGGAACCTCTTGTGGCCCTTCCCGTCGGACCCCACGACCGCCGTGTAGTTCTTGGTGGTCCAGCCAAGGCTGTACTTGATCTTCAGCTTGCGCTTGTTCTGGCACCGGTTGTGCCAGTACACCGTCACCGAGGTGTTGCCGTCCCCCCAGGACCAGGCGAAGCAGCCGTTGACACCGCGGTGGACGTCCGCCGAGGCCGGAGCCGCGCCGAGGCCGGCGCCGAGACTGGCGGCGGCGAAGGACGCGGCGGCAACGACAGCGACTCGGGTGCGCAGGCTCGGCCTACGAGAGCCGGTGGACATGAAAATCTCCCTCTCTGCAGTGGTGCGGTCACCTCGCCGAGGCGAGCATCAGGGGGGCATCCGCCACGATGCCACCGGCAGGGCGGGCCACCGAGCGATCTCCGTCCAAGGTTGGTCCGTTGGACATTGGACAAATCACTCCCGAGCGTCGACCTGCGGTGATCTGAACTGATTGTCGATCTGTGTCGTCGGATAGTTTGGAGGCGCTGACAGCCGCAGAGGCGCCAACAGGGGTTGCGGTGAGCGGAGGAAGAGGAGCCAAGATGCAGGCTCAGGATCGTGCGAAGCGTCGGGGACGTCAGCCGACACGGCCCGATCCGGAGTCGGGCGCGGTGGGGGCCTTCGCCGACCGGCTCCTGAGACTGAAAGAGGAGGCGGGCGATCCCTCGTACGCCGAGATGTCCTCCCGACTCGGCGCGGCGGCCTCGAAGTCGTCGCTGGCCAGCGCCGCCCAGGGGCGCAAGCTCCCGAGCTGGGAGACGACGTGGGAGTTCGTACGGGTCCTCGCGGTTGATCGGCTGGGGCATGATCTCGAGGAGACCGAACGCGAGTGGCGGGAACGTTGGGAACGCGCCAAGGCCGTCCCTGACAGCGCTGCCGATGATACGGCGGCCATCACGTCGAACGACCAGCCCGCACCCGCGCCTTCGCCGAAGCCCGCGCGGTGGAACCGCGCCCTCGTCGGAGGCCTGGCCGCGGCCGCGATCATCATGGCCGGATCGACGTTCTTCTATCTGACGACGAACACGGGCCAGGATGCTCCCCCAGCAGCGCCGACAGCGAGCGCGCCCGCCAGGGATGACTCCGAATTCGTGGGCGACGTGACGTACCCGGACGGCTCGAAAGTTCGGCAGGGCCTGCCGTTCACGAAGGTGTGGAGGATCCGCAACACCGGGACGACGACCTGGGAGGGCAGGCATCTGGCTCGCATCAACGCCGGGCCATGCCGATCACCCAAAACGGTGGCCATACCGCCGACACCGCCCGGCCAGACCGCGGACATCGCGGTGAAGGTGCAGGCTCCGGACAAGCCAGGGAACTGCCGCATCTACTGGAAGATGACCGACGCGCAGGGCCAGGAGCTGTTCCCGCACAAGCGCCCGGTGTTCCTGGACGTTCGAGTAGGCGCGCCCTGACCTGCGGGTTCATCGTCCAGGCCGTTGCGAGGGAACTCTCCGGACCGTACCGGCGTCCGTCCTGCTCGTCGTCGGTGTCCGGCAGCGCCGCCTGACACCGACCACTGCCCCCTCCTGGAGAGCGGGTCACTAGGCTGCTCCCTGAGAGCCGCGTCCGAGCGCCGCCGTTGGCGTTCCACCGACGAGAGGGGCCGCGATGCCCAGCGACACGGCGGTACGCAGGCCCGCGGCCGAGCGGACGTTCGCCGAGCACCGCGGTCTGCTGCACGCTGTGGCGTACCGGGTGCTGGGCAGCGTCACCGAGGCCGAGGACGTCGTGCAGGACGCCTGGCTGCGCTGGAGCCGCGTCGACGTGGCCACCGTCGCGGACGCGGAAGGCTACCTGGTTCGGGTGGCCACCAGGCTGGCGATCGACCGGCTTCGCAGTGCGCGCGTGCGGCGAGAGTCGTACGTCGGGCCATGGCTGCCCGAGCCGATGCTCACCATCCCGGACGTCGCCGAGAACGCGGTACTCGCCGACTCGGTGTCGACCGCGATGCTGTTCGTGCTGGAGAACCTGTCCCCGATGGAGCGCGCGGTGTTCGTGCTGAGCGAGGCCTTCGGCTACAGCCACGTCGAGATAGCGCGGTTCGTCGGGCGCAGCCACGCGACGGTGCGACAGACCGCGCACCGCGCCAAGAAGGCGATCGAGGCGCGCCGCCGCCGCTACGACACCGACCAGGCGACGAGGCAGCAGGCCACCGAACGGTTCCTGGCCGCCTGCCTCGGCGGCGATGTGAAGGCCCTGATGGAGGTCCTGGCGCCGGACGTGACGATGGTGAGCGACGGCGGCGGCCTCACCGGTGCGCCCCGCAAGCCGATCCATGGACCCGAGTACGTGGCCCGCGCGATCGCCGTCCTTTCCAAGCGCAGACCGGACGACTCGCACGCCCAGGTGCTCCAGGTCAACGGCGGCCCCGGGATCGTCATCTACTCGGGACGCACGCCGGTGCTGGCGATCACCTTGCACCTGCTGAACGGAGCGATCGAGACGGTACACGCGGTCAGCAACCCGGAGAAGCTGACCGGCGTCACGCCGTGACCCATGTCACACGAGGGCACGTCACTCCGTAGGACGCTGCCTCGTCCGTGAGACGACCGTTCTCACGTACAAGGAGACCTTCGTGTTCGCTGCCTACCTCGTGGTCACCCTCCTCGCCTCGGCCGTCAACGGCCTGGCCGCCATCGCCAACGTCATCGGCCACGACTACCCCAAGAGCCAGGCGGACATGCTGCGCGTGCCCCGGTCCTGGATGCTCCCGTTGGGCGCGCTGCTGGGGGCGGGGGCGCTGGGGCTGCTGGCCGGAATCGCCGTACCGGTGCTGGGGACGCTCGCCGCCGCCGGCCTCGTCCTGTACTTCCTCGGCGCGTTCGGCGCCCACCTGCGGGTCCGCGACCACCACTTCGGCCCCTGGGCCGTGTTCTTCTCCCTGGCGGTAGCCGCTCTGGCCGTGAACCTGGCCTACCACGGGCCGTTCGGCCGCGCATGACCACCAGTGGCGGGCCGGCAAGCCCGCGGGTATGGCCGATCGGGAGCGCCTCTACTGCGACATCGTCACGATGGCCTCGCCGGTGCAGACGAGGAAGGTCAGTGTTTCCTGGAAGTAGAGCTGCACGCTCGTGGCGTCGTGCGTGAGGTAGCCGATCGAGACGTCTTGGCCGATGTGCAGCTCGAAGTCGCCCCCGCGGGTCGACAGCAGGAACGCGCCGTCGATGACGGGTGCCCAGATGATCTCGCCGTCCATGAGGGCCGACGTCGCCGACGCGGCAAGCCGGGCAGGAACAGCCTGATCCTGACCAAGCGGAAGGAACACCTCCAACGCCTGGCCGCCGCCCTGCAAGACCGGGACGTGGCCGAACGCTACTGCGCGGACGACCAGGCAGCGCCTGGACCAGCGGTGAGCACCTCATTCTCAGCCTCACCAGCGAGGCGGAAGAGGACGTCGAACGGTCGCTGTCGGCGCTCGCCGGCATCCGTGCCGAACTGGCCGCCGGTGATCTGCGACCGCTCTCCCTTGCCTGGCTGTCGGCCTACGGGACGTGGGAGCGCGACGAGGACGCCTTCGACTACGCCGAAGAGGACCAGTCGGAGCCGCCCATCCCACCGGGACTGAGTTCACTCAGTGCGCCACAACGTGCCCTGGCCGACTTCCTGGGCCTGGACGACGACCTCCTCCCGGCCGCCGAGGGCATCCCACCAGCGCAAGCCGTACGGCATGACCGGAAGGCCCTGGCCGCCTGGATCAGCACTCTGCCCGCCGAACGCAAGAATGCGCTCCTCGGTAGTAGGCGGACCAGCCCCGGGTGATCGAGTTGAGCCTGGCGATGACCGCCATCGCGTTCGAGCTGCGCAAGGTGCGCACCTTATCGTGAGCCGGCAGGCGCACAAATGGTCCGTTGTAGCGAGTTCGTCTGCGCGGCCACTTCGCGATGCTAGAGGCCGCAGACCTGCTCGCCGCCGACCTCCACACCTTCATCACCGAGCTCGCCTGACCCGGCTCCCACGCCAGGCGACCAGAACGAGGCCCGTGGCCAGCAGGAGGAACGAGGCGAACCACGAGTACGGCACGCTCGCGTCGAGCTTCGGCACTGCCCAGGGCAGGACCTCATCGTCCGCCACCGCAAACACATACATGGGCACCGCCGTCACCAGTGGCGCCACCCAAGCCAGCCGCCAGCCGAACACCAGACCGGACAGGCATCCCACACCCGCCCACCAGGCGAGATTTCTGAGTGCCGCGCCCGCCGTGTCCCACGCTCCGCCGGCCGCCAGCCCGAGGCTCATCCCAGCGGCGGAGAGAGCGAGGAACGCGGCGAGCTGGCCAAGGTTCATCCGTCGTACGCTACGGACGGCGAACGCCTCGAAATCGCCCATTCCGCTGTGCAGGCTCATGACCGTCAGGCATGCGAACGGTAGGGGCATGAGCACCGAGACCGGCACCGGCGTGGGCAGATGCGTCAACGCCTGGGGAAAGCTCACCGAATAGCGGCCCCACAGACCAGTGACTACGGTGAGCACGGCCAGCGAGGCCCCGAGCGCGTGAAGGCCGCGGCTGCGCGCGAACGCGTGCCACGGCCGGAATTCCTCACGCACGGCAACCGGCCTTCGCCGTCGCGAGCTGCTCCTTGATCCAGACGCGCTGCGCCGGCTCGGGCCGGGTCAGAGCCGCGTCCACCTCCGTGCTCACCTCGGGCGGGAGCATGAACGACGGTTCGTCGCCCACCGACCGTAGGCCATTCGATCTGGCCGCGAGCCACACCCAGATGCGGCCCGCTGCGGTCAGGCGCTGCTCGACCTCCGTCTGCGAGCCGTCGGTGCACCCACGGAAGGAAGGCATCGCGGCGATGGCCATGTCGGCAATCATCGGCTTGGTTACGGCCAGCGCGGTGAAGCTCGGGCCGTCACGCAGTCCTTCGTCGTAGAAAACCGCAGGCAGCGGAACGGTTTCGCCCGCCGCCTTCCGCAACGCTGTTGCGGCGAGAAGGGCCTCATCGAGATATGCCCGATTCTCCGGCCACAGACACACTCGGGGCCCGGCAGAGACCTGCCCGCAGACGGGATCGGCCACCGGAGCCCGCGGCATCTGCAGCGGTCCGGCAAACACCAGCCAGGCGAGCGTCGCTACGGCGGCCAGCACGACCGACGTCGTCTGCCAACGGCTCTCCCCTCGCCGACCGGACTCCCTGGCACGCCGCGCCGCCGCGACCCTCGACGGCAGCGTGACCGCGAGCAGCAGGCAGACCGCCGCGAAAACTGAACGGGCGGCCATAACGCCTGGACTGAGCACCAACTTGGCGGGCCCGGTCACGACCGACAGCTCAAACGGGGCGTTCGGGGGCGCGACGAACCCCAGGACCAGCATCACCAGTCCCACCAGTGGCGCCGCGAACCTGAACGTGGTCAGCCGCCCGACCAGGTGCCCTACTGCCACGCTGAACGTCAGCGAGGTCAACGCCAGCAGCAGATAGCTGGGCCAAAGGAAACCAGGCCCGATTCGCGCGATCACCACCAACTCGATCACGACCGCGATGAGCAGGAGTCCAGCCCACGCATAGATGAGTGTCCCAAGGAGATGAACGGATTCCACCTGCCAGGGGCGACGCGCGGTGGCGTCGAGCTGCGCGCGCAGTCCCGCGCGACGATCCCGCTGCGCCGACCAGGCCGCCGCCCCTGCCAGGATCGCCACGGCGAACCGGGTGGCCGCGAACGCGGTCGTCGCGCTGACCTCCGGCCACACCTGCCAAGTGTCCGACCACGCCCAGGCGAGCGCTCCACCGGCAGTCAGCACGATTGGCAGCCCCCACCGCATCATTGATCTGCGCAGTTCGATCCAGATCATCCAGCTCATACGGCCGCCGCCGCGGAACGCAGGGCCGTGATGTATCCGGCTTCCAGCGGGGTGTCGCCCGGCACCCCCGCGACCGCCTGGGCCGCGAGTTCGGCGGGGGTTCCGGAGAATGCCACCCGGCCAGCCGCGATGACGTGCAGTGATGTGCAGACCGCCGCCACGTCCTCCACGAGATGCGTACTGAGCAGGACCGTCGCGGTCTCCGCGAGCCCCCGCACTAGTTCCCTGAACTCCAGTCGCTGCTCGGGGTCGAGGCCGACCGTGGGCTCGTCGAGCAGTACGAGTTCGACGTCACCGACAATGGCCTGCGCGATCCCGGCCCGCCGCAGCATCCCGCCCGACAGCTCACGCATCCTGCGCGAGGCGTACCGCGCGAGGTCGACTCTCTCCAGCGCCCGCATGGTGTCGGAGTGCGCGGACGGCTGTGGAACCATCCTCAGCCAGGCGCAGTAACGGACGAACTCGTACACGGAGAAGTTGCCGTGATAACCGAATTCCTGTGGCAGAAAGCCAATCTTCTTCCGCGCTTCCCTGGCCGCCCGGTCGCCGGTAATTACCTTGCCCAGCAGACGTAATTCTCCGCTCCGGTGCGGAGCGATTGTCGCCAGCGTCGTCAGAAGGGTGCTCTTCCCTGCGCCATTCGGACCGAGAAGCGCGGTGATGCCGCCCTCGACCCGCATACTGAGTCCCGAGATGATCGTACGCGCCCCGTACCCCTGCACCAGTTCCCGCGTTTCGAACCCGCGCATATCACACTCCTCAGAAAAGAACGTGCGAACACGCCGAGCCCGGTATCGCAGCCCAGGCCCGGCGTCGATCTCGACGTTATCGGGTCATAACATCGATGTGAATCAGCAGGGAGTCGCAGGTGAACTCTCTGGAGGACTTCTGCGACGACGGCATGGCGATCCAGCCGGTCCAGTAATCCGCCTGCCAGTCACAGTCCCAGACACCCTGCCACTGCCCCGTACCCGTGCAGCTCACCTTTCCGTACGTCTTACCCTCGTACTTAGAGCACGACGGCATCGCCGACGCCGACGTTGCGCCCAACGCGACCGCCATGCTGGCGGTCGCGGCGACCGTGACCAGTCCGGCGGCAATGCGCCGAGTGATACTTCGCATGGTTTCCTCTCCCTTTGATTGGAAACTCGAGCCAGCCGCTCGAGCATCCTGCCGTCCGTTCGAGGAAGAACGTACGATCATGATCGCATAATCATCGTATATGCCGAGTGCATGGGCGCCGAGCTGCCTGGCAGGCTCATGCGAGCCGGGGAAAGGCTCAGGCTTATCGCCGGTAAGCAGGGGGCCGTAGCAGTTGCGGAGTGTCCAGTTACTGTATCCCGCCCAGACCGTCTTGTGTGCGAACAGCAACCAGGGCCTCGGCGAGGTATCGATAGCGGTCTGAGTGTCCGTTTCGCGGAGTGACTGTTGCGGTGTGTGCCGGAGGACTCTCGGGGACTTGCTGGCCGGTGCGCGTTCGTTCACCGCGATCGGTGAGTGGATCACTTATGCCCCTGCCCAGGTAGTGGCTATCCTCGACGTCCGGCGGGATCCGCTGAGCCGGGCATGGCAGCCGCCGGACGAGTCGACCGTGCGGCGCCTGTTCGAGCAGATCGACACCGATGCGCTGGATGAGGTCTGCTCCTGGCTGGCCGGGCGAGCCGCCACAGCCAACACTGCTGCCAGCGCCTGTGCGGATACAGCGGCACGAACGCGCCGACGGGGCGTGGCCGTCGATGGCAAAGGCACTGCGTGGTGCACGCCACCACCGCGGCGAGCCGGTGCATCTGCTGGCCGCCTTCGACCACGGCAGTGGCCTGGTGCTCGCGCAGACCGACGTGCCCGGCAAGACCAACGAGATCACCCGCTTCCAGCCCTTACTCGGGCGTCTTGACCTGCACGATCGCGTGGTCACCGCCGATACCCTGCACACCCAGCGCGAGCACGCCACCTTCCTCATCGAGCGGAAACGGGCTCACTACGTCCTGATCGTCAAGAAGAACCAGCCCAGCCTGTACGCCCAGGTCAGCCGGGGTCGCCGTCGGCCTGTCGCACGTCGAACGCCTGCCCGGCCCGGCCGTCACGCGGCCGGCCGGCCGCGTGCTGCTGGAGGTCTTGCGCGACCGCGCCGACGATGTCCTGCGCTTCGCCCATGACCTGCGGATCCCACCCACGAACAACCAGGCCGAGCGCGACCTGCGACCAGCCGAGGCCCGCCAGAAGATCTCCGGCAGACTCCGCTTTGAGCAGCACACCCGGCTCGGTACGCCGTCCACGAATACCTGTCCACCACGATCAACACGGCCTCGACGTCATTACCGTCCTGCGCGACGCGCTTGCCGGCAGGCTCTGAATACTGCCTGATCCAGCTACGGGCTGCCGCTTCGGCAGCAGCCGTACTTCTGCACGCGCCGGGACGATTACATAGCGCAATCAGCCGATACCGAAATGCGCAGGACGTGAATGTTTACAACTCATCTTGCCATCGGCCAGTCAATATGAGAAGATCGTCTTCTTTGACTTATGGTTATCCGTAGCCGGTGGAGGTGGAATGCTGTTTTGCATTCTTGGCACGCTGAGAATCCGAGGTATTTCCGCTCTTCGACTAATGGCTCCGTTACCGCAAGCTGCACTTCTCGCGTTGATCCTGCAACACGGCTCGCCTCTCTCGCGGGAGGCTCTGACTCAGCTCTTATGGGATGATCCGCCGAAATCAGCCACAGCCAATCTCCGGCAGCACTTGATGCGACTTCGCCAGATACTCGCAGAACACAAGCTGGAAGGCCGAATCTGCACACTACGCGGCAGCGGCACCTCATATCGCCTGCTACTTTCGGAGAATGAACTAGATCTGACGGAATTCAATGCCCTTGTAACCGCCGGCCGGGCGTACGAAAGACACGGCGATCCGGTCAACGCCGTATCTCGGTTTCGCGTCGCCCTACGAATGTGGAACGGTCCTATCGACATTGACGGTGTCGGCTCTCGAAGGCTTCAAAACCGCCTCCATGCCCTAAACGAACTACACAGCGACGTCCAAGAAGACTATCTGAGGACTCGCCTGCTCTGCGAACCGCCGGACCATGTCATCGCCGAAATTCGAGCGTTCCTGTCCGAACATCCCCTCAGGGAACGGGGTCATCGGCTCCTGATTCGAGCCCTCTACGAGTCTGGAGACACTTCGGGCGCCCTGATCGCCTTCGACCGCGCCCGCACGATCCTCAATGAGGAACTCGGGCACGATCCGGGCCCTGACCTACAAAGGTTGCACGCGGCAATTCTGCGGCACGATATCGGCCACGCCGAACGCGCCTGACGGACACAGGTTCCTGAGTATCTTCCATTCCGCCTCCGAGATTTTGAAGATCGAGCCATGTTGGCTCTTCGAAGTTAAGCGGTATCCATCCCTGGTCTGTTACGGCAGTTGTAGATCGTTAAGTGCTGTGTCAATAGTCACGGGAAGGAAGCCGCCGTAATCTCGTTCCACCGCCGGTGGCAGGCCACTGCCCGGCATAGGTGGCGGCGTCGCCATAGGGACCAGTGCAGGGCATGTTCGGGATCGATGTCTTGCCGGGGCGGGGAAGGGTGAAGCGGCGCAGGAGTTTGACCAGCTCACGGCAGCTAATTGGGACGAGTTCGATGTCGGTGTGGGTGGTGGTGCCGCGTTCCAGACTGGTCGTGATGGCTAGCAGGACGTAGGCGATCATGCTGGTCAGGCTCCACCGACGCCAGGAGGTCCAGCCGGTGACCTGGCCCTGATCCAGCCCGTCAGCCCTTTCGCCGCTTGGAAATCCTCCTCGATTCGCCATCTGCGGCACACCACATCCACCAGATTACTTAACGGTCGACAGGACGCTGACCAGCACCGATAGAACGACAGAGTGCGGGTGTAGCGGTGCCGGCGGACCAGCAGCGTGCTGTGTCCGTCCTGCTGGTGGTCGGGGTGTCGTCGGCGAGTACGCCGATCATGGCCCATTCGTAGTGCCGGTCCCCCTTGGTTCCGTGGCCGGTCCGCAGCCGCTGCCAGGAGCGGGCGGGCACGCGTGCGGCCAGGTCGGTGACGGTGTAGGTGGTGCCGGCCGGGGTGCGCACCCGGTGGTCGCTCTTGAGAGCGGCCACATAGCGGTAGCCCAGATGGCGGATCGCGCTGCGGGTTTCCCGGCCACCGTACACCTCATCGACGGCGACCCAGGCGTCGGCGACGCCGACGCCTGGGCAGCTGGGCAGCTGGGCAGCTGGGCGAGCATGTCGACGGCGAGTTGGAACATCACCTCCTGCGGGACTCCGGCCAACTCGCGGCGCTCCTCATCGGCGGTCCACGCGCGAGGCAGGAACAACCTGCGGTCGAGGTCGCGTCCGAGATGCGGTGTAAAAGAGAACGAGCGCCGCTTTGGCGAGGTCGCCGACTCGGCTGGGGCTGAGGTGGACGTGCTGAAGGGTGCGCCAGCGTTGCTCGAGCAGTGCGAAGCCGCGTTCTCCCAGACAGCGAAGAGACCGAAGAAGCGCATTTCTGGTACGCGTGTCAACGTCCAGTTCCCGGCCGTCTGCGGGCTGCCTGATCGGGGCATGAACGCTGGCGCCTGCACCTTCGTAGCCCGAGTCGGCCAGTACCGGCATGGCCTTGAGATAAGGGCGGATTGCGGCGAGAACCTGTTCTCGCGCGGCGGTGATGTCATGAGTCGACCCGGGCAGGGCGTCGGATATCCATATCGGAAAGCCGCCCGGTGTGATGAGACCTTGCAGGTTGGCGGCGAAGGCTCGGGCTTTGCCGGAGTACCAGGCGTCGATCTCCTTGCCTTTCACGCTGGTCTTCTTCTCGCCGACTCGGTCGATGCTTGTCAGGGTGCCGTCCAAGATCAGTTGAGGCCGGTCGTCAGCCCGGGCGCGATCCAAAGCCGAAAGCGGGCCAGCACAGCAGACCGGCGTCACCATTGAGCGACCAGTTTCCGGTGAGGCGGACCAACACGGCCACGGCCTCGAACCAGCCCAGGGTTGATATGGCCTCCTCTACTGCGACATCGTCACGATGGCCTCGCCGGTGTAGACGAGGAAGGTCAGTGTTTCCTGGAAGTAGAGCTGCACGCTCGTGGCGTCGTGCGTGAGGTAGCCGATCGAGACGTCTTGGCCGATGTGCAGCTCGAAGTCGCCCCCGCGGGTCGACAGCAGGAACGCGCCGTCGATGACGGGTGCCCAGATGATCTCGCCGTCCATGAGGCGGGTGACGTGGTCGAGGATCGGATAGCCCTGGTCGGTGCCGCCGCTGACGGCGGTGTAGGCGTCGGCGCCGAGCACCAGTGTGAAGGGGCCGTCGACGCCGGCCGTCCGCAACACTGTCACCGCCTGACTGACGGCGCCTGGATAGTCGCGTACGTGGGCCGGGAGCGGGATCGCCGGGTTGGACGAGCCCGCGCGCATGCCGGTGATGCCCGCCTGGGCGTACCCTTCGAAGATCGCGCGGTCTTCGGCGAAGGCGAGCCGGCGGGCGGCGTCCTTGACCGGCTGCCAGTCGGCGTCCTTGGCGCCGCGTTCGACGCTGTCGACCTGTTGCCGGTCGACGGTGAAGGGCACACGCAGTTCGACGATCGGCTGGCCACCGCACGCGTGGGCGATGACGCCGTCGGCGGGAGAGGCGATGGCCTGCAGATGCCCGGTGCCGACCCCCGACAGGTCCACTCCTTGGGGGCCGACGACATCGACGACGCGGCGGCCGGCCAGGTGACGCCGGAAGGTGCGCCGTGCCTCCTCCTCCAGGTCGGCCCACGCGGCCGCGGAGATCGGCGCCAGCTCCCGGTACAGGTTGTTCATCGGACGTTGCTTCCTTTGAGGTCGCCGATCCCCAGCGATTGCGGGAACGGACTATCCAGGTCGGATGGCACGCCAGTCGCACGCACCTCGTCCCCGGTCCGGGTGGCGGCGGCGATGGCCGGCGGAGCGGGCAGGTCGTTGAGGAAGTCGGCACTCGGGACGAAGAACAGCGAGCCGGTCACGGGGACGGAGAAGTCCAGGATCCGGTCGTGCCTGGCCGGCGGATCGCCGAGAAACATCCGCTCCAGCATCCGTTCGGTGACGGTCGGGGTGCGGGCGTAGCCGATGAAGTACGTGCCGAACTCGCCGCGCCCCACGCAGCCGAAGGGCATGTTGTCGCGCAGGATCTGGTGCTCTGTGCCGTCGGGACCGACGATCGTGGTCATCGCGACATGGGAGTCGGCCGGTTTGACGGCGTCGTCCAGTTCGATGTCGGACAACTTCCGACGGCCGATCACCATCTCCTGGACCTCGACCGGCAGGGCGTTCCACGCCTGCAGATCGTGCAGGTACTTCTGCACGATCACATAGCTGCCGCCTGCGAATCCCGGGTCCTCCGCGCCGATCAGGACGGCGTCGGCGGCCGTGGGGCCGACCGGGTTCTCCGTGCCGTCGACGAAGCCCAGCAGGTCTCGTACGTCGAAGTACTTGAACCCGTGCACCTCGTCGCGGACCGTGACCACGTCACGCACCCGGTCCATGATCTCCGCCCCCAGCGCGAAGCAGAGGTCCGGCCGCTGTGCCCGGATGTGGAACAGCAGGTCACCGGAGGTGGCCAGGGCGCGGTGGACTGGACCGGTCAGTTCGCGGAACGGGTGCAGCTCGGCGGGGCGCGGCCCGGCGAAAAGCCGGTCCCAGGCCTGCGAGCCGATCCCGGTGACGCAGCTCAGCCTGCCTTCTTGCGCCCGGAAGCCGACGGCCCGCTGTATGCCTGACAACTCCGACAGCAGGTCACGTACGCGGTATTCACCTCCTGGGTCGATCGTCACCACGAGGAAGAGCGCCGCCCTCGTCAGCGGGCTCAGCACCGCCTGCGGGACTGCCTGTCCCATTGCTTCCCCCTTGTCCGTTACGGTCGCAGCACGGCCTTGATGACACCGTCGGCGCGCTGATCGAAGGCCCGATACAGTTCAGGCGCGTCGTCGAGCCGGCCATGATGGGTGACCACCACACCGGGACGGGCCCGCCCGGACAGCACCAGGTCACGCAGCAGCACGGTGTAACGGCGATCGTGCGTACGGCCGAAGCGCACCGAAACCCCCTTGGAGAAGAACGTCGCCCAGGGCGCCGTCATACTGCCGTCGGGGTGGCCCTCAGGGGCCGGATGCAGGTCCTTTTCGGCGTAGACGCCGATGATTCCCAGATGCCCGGTCGGGTTGATCAGCCGGGCGAGATCGCTCACCACCTGCGTCGGGTTCTCCACACCAGGCTCCAGGCGGTCGTGAGCCTGGAACCCCACCGCGTCGATGCCCGCCTGAACCCCGCGCATCGCCTCCTCGCCGGGCGCCAGACCACCGGCCCGGCGCAGCTCGCGGATCTGCTCAACGGGATCCCCCTGCCGGAAATCGACCGGAACGGCACCTATCTCGCCGGCCTTGTCCAGTCGTTCGGGCACCGCATCGACGACGTAGACCTCGGCGGCGCCCTTGATCAGGGCACTGTAGGCGGCGAGCAGGCCGATGGCGCCGGCCCCGAACACCGCGACCGTGTCGCCCGCCCTCACCTGCGCCAACTCCGTCGCGTGCCAGCCAGTCACGAACGCGTCGGCCAGCAGGACCAGGTCGTCTTCAAGATCGTCGCCAGGCTCCCCGGGCACCTCGATGCAGTTGGCATCGGCGAAGGGCACCCTCAGCAGCTCGGCCTGCGCGCCGCGGTAGGGACCCATGCCGGCGTAGCCATAGGCCGCGCCGAAACCACCTGGGCGCACCCGCAGGCAGGCGGCCGACAGCCCCCGCGCGCAGTTGACGCACACACCGCAGTACACGTGCGTCGGGATCACCACCCGGTCCCCCGGCTTGACCATCTCGACCGCGGAACCCGCCTGCTCGACGACACCAAGCGGCTCGTGCCCCAGCACCAGCCCCGGCGTGGCTCCTGTGCGCCCGTCATACATGTGCAGGTCGGTCCCGCAGATCGCGCTCGAGCTGATCCGGACGACGACGTCGTCAGGCTCCTCGATCACCGCGTCGGGGACGTCCTCCACCGCGACCGAACGGGTGCCTGCGAAGACCACGGCCCTCATACCGGCCATCCGCAGCTCTTCGCCACTGCCAACCCCCACGATCTCTTCCCCAGGCCGGACCGCCCGCTACCAGCGCCGACGCGCGCCGCATGGCCACTTGGCCGTCACTGACCGCACTACCCTGCTTACTCGCCGTCTATGGCCTCTCGCGCGCCATGACTCCGGCATCAACGGCCCGCGCCGCCCCGGCCACGACCTTCCTCGCCTGCGCTGGGTGCCGACACCAGGAGAATCCTGGTTACCAGACCACCCCGCTCCGGGCACGATCACCAGCCCGCACCAAACGCTCTTTGCCTCCTGGTGAGCCGGCCCAGCCCCCCGAAAGGGAACGCCCGAATCATGGACACAGTACGGTTGGGCCGCACGGAGCTGCAGGTCAGTCCGGTCTGCTACGGCACCTGGCAGTTCGGCGGGGACTGGGGGCAGGTCGACGAGGGCGCGGCCGTCGCCGGCATCCGGCAAGCCCGTGAACGCGGGGTCAACTTCTTCGACACGGCCCAGGGCTACGGGTTCGGCGTCTCCGAGCGCATCCTGGGCCGGGCACTGGCCCGCGACCTGGACGATGTGGTGATCGCCACGAAGGGCGGTCTGCGCATGGACGGGGACAACCTGGTCCGGGACTCCAGCCCCGGCTGGCTGAGGCAGGGCGTGGAGTCCAGCCTGGAGGCGCTCGGCACCGACCACCTCGACCTGTACCAGGTGCATTGGCCCGATCCGCGCACCCCGTTCACGGAAAGCGCCGCCGCGCTGCGCGAGATGGTCGACGAGGGACTCATCAGGCACATCGGGGTGTCCAACTTCGACGTGGACCAGCTGCGCGAGTTCCCGGGCGTGGAGACGGTCCAGCCGCCCTACCACCTGTTCCGCCGCGACGTCGAGACAGACGTGCTCCCCTACGCTGCCGACCACGATCTGGGCGTGCTGGCGTACGGGCCGCTGGCACACGGCCTGCTCGGCGGCGGCTTCGACGAGCACACCACGTTCCCCGGCGACGACTGGCGCTCGCACAGCCCCGACTTCACCGGCCCGGCCTTCCGCCGCAACCTTGCGGTGGTCGCCGAGTTGCGCGACTTCGCCGAACGGCGCGGCGCCACGATCGCGCAGCTCGCGGTGGCGTGGGTGCTGGCCAGCCCGGCCGTCCACGTCGCCATCGTCGGCGCCCGCAGCCCCAGACACCTCGACGAGAGCCTCGGCGCACTGGACCTCGTCCTGGGACCGGACGACCTGGCGGAGATCGACAAGATCATGGCCGGCGCCTCCCCCGTGGCAGGGCCCGCCCCTGAGGGCATGTGACGACCGCCGTAGGGCTTCGACGCCCCAAGCCGTGACCCGGACGTGGCTAGCGACCTACAAAAAACTCCGACCGGCGGCGGGTACTCCTTCGCCCTGCCTGGCGTGACCGACGAGCAGGATTACTACGCCCGCGCCCTGCTCAGGTAGCCGAACACGGCCCGCTCGGAGGGGAAGAGCCGCTACTCGACCATCCGCCGGCAGTGCGGCGTGCGCGCCCTCCTCGGTGGGCTGATGCCGACGGGTGACCACCAGATCGGCCCTCTGCTGTGGCCAGGCAGGCGGGCATCCCGCAGCAACTCGATCGCCCGCGAAGAGATGGTGCCGACCAGAGCCAGCCGACGGCTACGGTAACAACGATTGGTAATGATACAGTCACACTCAGCTATGAGAATCGTCAGCGGACTGCCGCGTCACGTGGCTTGCGTGATGGACGGGAACGGGCGGTGGGCCGCGCAGCGATCGCTACCGCGCACCGCAGGCCACGAGGCGGCAGAGGCCGCCGTGATCGACATCATCGAGGCGGCGCGCTCGGCCGGCATCAAGTGGTTGAGCCTGTACGCCTTCTCCACCGAGAACTGGCGGAGGCCGGCGGGCGAGGTCGACATCCTGATGAGGCTCGTGCGCCGGGCCATCCGCAAGCATGCACCGGCGTTGCACGCGCGCGGCGTCCGGTGCAGGTTCCTGGGCATGTCCGATCCGCGGATCCCTCCACCCCTGGTCCGGGACATCACCGATCTGACGACGCTTACCAGCGACAACAGGCAGATGACGCTCACGGTCGCCTTCGATCACGGGGGACGCCGCGACATCGTGGAAGCCACCCGTTCGCTGATCCGCGACGCGGTACCCGCCGAGCAGGTCACCGAGGCCACCTTCGCCCGGCATCTCCCCTACCCCGACACGCCGGATGTGGACCTGGTCATCCGTACCTCCGGAGAGCAACGAATCTCCAACTTCATGCTCTGGCAAGTGGCCTACGCCGAATGGGTCTTCCCCCAGGTGCTATGGCCCGACTTCCGCGCGACCCACCTCTGGGAATGCCTTGACGCCTACCGATGGCGCCAGCGCCGGTTCGGCGATGTCCGCCAGTCGACCGCCACTACGGGAGAGGAATCTCGATGACCCCGACCACCGCAGAGGAGACCGTCGACGTCTTCGGGCCGGACTCGATGCTGCGCCGCCTCGTCAACGAGGCACGGTGGGGCCTTGCGGTGACCCGTGCCACGGTTCTGGAAGCCGCGCACCCGCAAATCGGCGCAGCGTTGATCGGGAACTCGACGTTCGTGACACATCCGTGGCGGCGTCTGCGCAACACCTTGGTGAGCACGCAGCGGATACTCGACCCGGACCAGCACGTTCGCAGCCGGGAGGCAGCTCGCCTCAACCGCCTGCACGCCCGCATCTCGGGCACCGACCCGCAAGGCCGCCGCTACGACGCGGCGGACGCCGAAGCACGCGCCTGGGTGGTGGCGACCCTGTTCGAATCGGCGGTGACGATGTATCGGCTGAGCGGCGAGTCGCTCGACGGGCCCGCGATGGAACGGCTCTACGCCGAGTTCCGTACGGTTCTGGCCCTGCTCGAAGGCGACAGCGACCAGCTCCCCGCGACGTTGCAGGAGTTCTGGCCCTACTACGACGACATGATCCACCATCGCCTGGAAAGCACCGAGGCGGTGCGCGTCATCCTCTATCGGCTCTTCGCCAACGTGCCCGCGCCGCCCCTGCTGCGCAACCATCCCGCGGTGTGGGCCGCGGGCCGGGCCGTGGCAGGCCCGGTGGCCGCCGCGATCACCATCGCGTCGCTTCCGGAATCCTTCTGCCGACGTTTCGCCCTGCCTGACCTCCCAGGGGCGCGGGCGCTCATGCACGGGGCCTACCTGACCGCCGGATTCGCCGCCCGCCTGCTACCAAGCGGCTGGGTGAACGCCGGCTCGTTCATGAGCCTGCTGGATCCCGACCACGCCGGCGGTTCTGGACCGTGGGAGAGCGTACGCCGCAAAGCGGGCCAGGCCGCGGCCATGGTCAGACTCATCACCCCGGCTCCCGACGAGGTCAACCACGCCTCGCGCTCGGCTGACCAGTTCTTCGCCGAGGTCTTGGACCAGACCGGCGACGGCCATCTCGCCTGGCCTGACCTGGCGGCCATGGCAAGAGAGATCGCCACTCGGCTCGACCTGGACGAACTGGACGAGGAGCGGCTTTACAACGCCTACGCCGCCTGGTGGCGGGAGTTGCAATCCCATCTCGACGCCGACGGCGACGGTCGCGTCACACGCCAGGAATACGCCGCCTCAGCCGCCTCTCTGCCCAGCTCCGGACTGGTCAAGATCGCCGACGTCCTGTTCGATGTCACCGACGTCGACGACGACCAGACGATCGACGCGCAGGAATACCAGAGGTTGTTCCGCGCAGCCTTCCACCGTGATCTGACCGGCAGAGCCGACAGCTACTCGCGCAGCGCTTTCGTCAGGCAGTTCCTGTCCTTCATGTCCGGGCAGCAGCGCTCGATCGCGTACAACTCCCTCCTGTCCTAGTGGGAGGTGCAGCCGCGCTCCCCGCTGACATTCCTGCCGCGCCCGCACAAGAGCACAGATGGCACGTGTTTTCGATCACGACGTCTCTGGCTTCCACAGATCAACAGTGAGTGCGATCTTCCCCCTCCTAAGATCACTTACATGCTGATTTACCGAACATTACGGATGGTCAAAACCCTCACCGCGACCTTCACCGTCGCACTCGCTGTCGCAGTCGCGGGGGGCGCGACGGCGGCGCGGGCCGACGAGAGCCAGCCGCAACCCGATCGGCAGCTGCTGTTCTACAACCACGCCTACAGCGTCGTCGACAAGGAGACCGCCGACGCGGTCGAGCACTCCGACTACCTGCGGAAGTTCGCCAACTTCGAGCTCCGCACCACGACCGGCGGGGGAATGACCTGGACCGGTCGCTACCTGAAGGGCCGCGAGACCTACCTCGAACTGTTCGCGGTCGGCGATCTGCCCGGACAGGACGCCGAATTCGGCTCCGCCGGGCTGGGCGTCTCGACCGAGCGGGCCGGCGACCTGGCCACAGTGACCGAGCGGCTGAAGGCCCTGGGGATCGCCAACCCGTTCCCGTACCGCCAGACGCGTGACTTCGGCGACGGCGTCAAGGTGCCGTGGTTCGACACCATCCGCACCACCGGCGACCAGTACGACGCCTTCGACCCCTGGGCGATGGAATACCTCCCGGAGTACTTCGCCGACCCGCGCAGCAAGACCGAGCCGGAAAGCTTCCCCGGTGACGTCGGCCGGGAGCGCTATCTGCCCGACGACTACCGCGACCACCTGATGCGTGACGTGACCGGCATCCGCATCGCGGTCCCCGCACGCGACCTCGCCAACACGCTGCCGCTGCTGCGGGCCGGCGGGTTCGCCGTTCAGTCCCTTCCGGGCGATGGCGCCGTCGCGGTGAGTGGCGGCACCAGCATCCAGCTGGACTCCGTTCCGCGCGACCAGGCAGGCCTCAAGCAGGTCCACCTCTCGCTCAACCGGCCCGTGGCGTACCGGCACGAGGAACGGATCGGCCGCTCGACCCTCGTCGTCGGCCCAGGCGCCCGTGCCGTGTGGACCTTCGACGCCCCTGAGTAAGGGACCGGCTCGGCACTTTCAGCGGGCGATTCCCCCAGGGCCACGTCGGTTTATCCACTCGCTTTGAGGAACGAACCTTTCGCCGCTCTCTCGGTCCAGGGAGGCGGCGTCTCTTCATGTTCGGGCAAGCCCACGCCGGCGCTGTTGACGCACAGGATCCTGCTCCTGCCCGCGATGGCCTGGTCGCTGACGCGACCGCGGGCAGGAGAGGAGGTACGACCACGGCGAGACTGCGGGCGCCAAGGTGCGGCGCCGCAGACCCGGGGGCTGCGGCGCCGCACGACGATCAGCCGGTGTAGGCCGGCCTGGCGGTGGCGGGCTCCTTCGGACCCGGTGTCTGCATAACCCTGGGCCGGTGGTCGTCCCGCACGGCGGAGGGCACGGGGGACGGCTGCTTGGGATCGGCCGCGGCCGTGCCCGAGAAGCCTGCGAGGCCCGCCGTCACGGCCAGTGCCGCACTGATGCCGATGAGCGTGGCTTTGATCTTCATATGGATTCCCCTGTTCATTGATGTCGGGCCTCAGCCCTGGACGACGACCGGAGTACCGATCGCCAGGTTCTTCGCCATCCAGGTGATGTCGTCGTTGCTGATCCGGACGCAGCCGTGGCTGGCCTGCGTGCCGATGACGGAGGGCTTGTTCGTCCCGTGGATCGCCAGCTGGCCCGGGCCGCCGGCGAAGCTCTTCAGCACCGGCGAGAAGCCGCTCAGCCCGAAGGCGTAGGCGCCGTAGGCCCCGCCCGGGTCGGCGGGCTTCACCAGCTCGGTGAAGAAGTAACGACCTGGAGGTGTCGGCGTGCCCGCTTCGCCTGTCGCGACCTTGCCCGTCCTGACGGCCCGGTCGCCGTCGTAGACCGTGAATCTGAACGCCCCGCGATCGATCTCCACCCGGTACGAGGTCTCCGCGAGCGTCACGTCGGCGGCCTTGATCCAGCCCTTGCTGCCGTTCGGCCGGATCGGCAGCAGCACCTGGAGCCACTCGCCCTCGTCACGTTCCACCAGGAAGACACGCGCCGCGCCGTAGTCGTTGGGGCTCGTGATCGTCCTCTGTGCCACCCCTTCCTTGTTTCGGTAGACCGTGATCCGAGATCCCTTGACGGTCGCGATCTTCGAACTGGCGCCGGTCGCCGGCTCGGGCCGTACGGCGCTGCTCGCGGAACTGGCGCCGGTCGCAGGTTCGCGCCGTACGGTGCCGCTCGCGCTGCTCACACAGCCGGTCAGCAGGAAGGCGAGCGTCGCCGCAGCAGCCATACGAAGCAGGTCGGTTCTCACCCGCCGCAGCCTGGCGACAGAATGTGTGAAACCTGTTTGCTTGTCATGCGGATCCCATATGCATCCCTGACATGGACATAGCCTCAGGCCATGTGCGCGTACGTACTGGTCGCCGAGGACGATCCCAAGCAGGCCGAACTGCTCAGGCGGTATCTGGAGCGGGAGGGCCATGAGGTCCTCGTCGTGCACGACGGGCGCTCCGCGATCGACGAGGCGCGGCGGGCGGATCCCGACCTCGTGGTGCTCGACGTGATGATGCCGAAGGTCGATGGGCTGGACGTCTGCCGGGTGCTGCGTGCCGAGTCCGACCTGCCGATCCTGATGCTGACCGCCAGGTCCACCGAGGATGACCTGCTGTTGGGGCTCGACCTCGGTGCTGACGACTATGTCGCCAAGCCGTACAGCCCGCGTGAGCTGATGGCCCGCGTGCGGACGCTGCTGCGCCGTACCCGCAAGGCCCAGGACGCCGATCGGCAGCTGTTCCAGGCGGGCGATCTCGTCGTGGACCCGGTCAGGCACACCGTCACCGCGGCGGACACGCTGGTGGAGTGCACGCTGGCAGAGTTCCGGATCATCGAGACGCTGGCTGCCGAGCCGGAGCGGGTGTTCACCAGGAAGCAGTTGCTGGAGCGCATCCACGGTTTCGACAGGTTCATCACCGAACGCACGGTCGACGTGCACGTGATGAACCTGCGCAAGAAGATCGAGCCTGATCCGCGCCGCCCGGTCCGGCTGCTGACCGTGTACGGCGTCGGCTACAAACTGACCCACGCATGAGGTCGCTGTTCGTCAGGTTGCTCACGAGTTCGGCTGTCGTGGCGGTCTGCTCGATCACGGCGACGGCGTGGCTGGCTGCCAGCAGCACCTCCGGCGCCATTCAGCGCGAGCAGGGTCAGACGCTGGCCAGCGACGCCCAGATCAACAACAGCCTGCTCGGCTTCGCCTCCCGCCATCCGGACTGGTCGGGCGTGGCCACCACCGTGCACGATCTCGCCGCCCGCAACAGCCGTCGCATCGCGCTGACCACCGAGAAAGGCGCCGTCATCGCGGACTCGGCGACCCCCGGGACCCCACTGCCCGCCAAGGTGTCGGCCGTCGTCGACCCGCTGGCCGTGGACGTGACCCTGGTGCCGGGGGCGGCCAGGGACCGTATCGATCCACGCGCGGTGGGTCCCTTCCTGCTGTCCGCCCGCGATCGCGCCCGGCTGATGAAAGCCGCCAACACCTACGCCGCCTGCGCTGGCCGTACCGGGGAGGCCGTACAGGTGACCGTCTCGAACGCCGGCAGGCCCATCGTCTCGAACGACGCCGGCAGGCCCCTCGTGACGACGACCAGCAAGGCGGCCAGTCCGGAGCCGAGGCCGGTGCCGAGCCAGGCCCCCACGGTGATGCGCGTCTGCGACGCCACCACCTTCAGCATGCCGACGCGCACCGAGAAGGCCGCGTTGAAACAACTCAACCTCCTGGTCAGCAGGTGCCTCAAGGGCAAGAGCGCGGAACGGGGCTCAGTCGGCCTCGACTTCACCTGGGTCTCCAAGGAGAAGCAGCCGATGCCGCCGACCGCTGAACCCGATCAGACGATCTCGTCCTGCATCGTCACCGCCCGCAAGGAACAACTCGATCCCTACGTCGCCCCCGCGGCGTACCTGTACATCGGCTCCCCTGCCGAGGCCACCGACCAGCGCATCCCGCTCCCCTCGATCGCCGGTGCCGCCCTCCTCGTGCTCGTGCTGACCGTGGGCGTGAGCGTCATGGCGGCCAGGCGCCTGGTCAGGCCCGTCAACGCGCTCACCCACGCCGCGCAGCGGATGCGTGACGGGGACAGTTCCGCCCGCGTCACGGTCAGGACCACCAGCGAGATCAGCGAGCTCGCCACGGCGTTCAACGAGATGTCGGAACACCTCCAGCGCATGGAGGAGCAGCGCAAGGCCATGGTCAGCGACGTCTCCCACGAGTTGCGCACCCCGCTGAGCAACCTCAGAGGGTGGCTGGAGGCAGCCCAGGACGGCGTCGCCGAGTTGGACCCGGCGCTGATCGCCTCGCTGGTCGAGGAGATCCTCCTGCTGCAGCACATCGTGGACGACCTCCAGGAGCTCGCCCTCGCCGACGCGGGCAAGCTCCGTCTGCACGTCGAACCCGTCCACCTCGGCGACCTTCTCGACCAGGTGGCCACCGCTCACCGAGGCCGGGCCGAAGCCGCGGGGCTCACACTGACCACCGCGATCACCGACGACCCCTCGCTGACCGCGGACCCGGTACGGCTCCGCCAGGCCATCGGCAACCTGGTCACCAACTCCCTGCGCTACACGCCACCCGGCGGGCACATCACGCTGGGCGCCCGCCAGGACGGCGACCAGGTCGTCGTCGAGGTGACCGACACGGGGATCGGGATCCGCGCCGAGCACCTCCCCCACGTCTTCGACCGGTTCTGGCGGGCGGAGAAGTCCCGCAACCGCCAGACCGGCGGCAGCGGGCTCGGGCTCGCCATCGTGCGCAACCTGGCCGAGGCGCACGGCGGCACAGCCACGGTCGCCAGCGTGCCAGGTGTCCGCACGACGTTCACCCTGCGTCTTCCGTCGTCATGAGGCGCATGAAGGCCCGAGGACGACCTGGAAGGTGACGGCACCGTGTCCGAGGTGCCTAGCAGTAGGTAGGCGACTTGGTCAGGAGCACCTTGTTGGGGTTGGAATAGCCGATCTTCTTCCTTCCCTGCGTCCGCGGGTTAACCGTTATGCACTTCCAGAAGACATCTCGCTGCGAGACGAACTGCAGCTCGATGGTGCGCTTCTGATTGCAGTGGTTGTTGAAGTAGACAGTCGTGGAGACGTTTCCATCGCCCCAGGAAGCTGTTATCTTCTTCCCCCTCGGGCTCGCGCATGCGGCTGACTTCCTGTGCACATCCGCGGCTTGCGCACCAGATTTCGCCACAGAAGTCTCAGCATTCGCCGTGGCAGCGGGGACGGTCAGCAGCGCGAAGGCGACGCCAGTTCCTGCCATTGCGGAAACAAGCCTCTTGTAGCCCATCTTCTCCTCTTCCTGTCTCGGTCCACGCCCCGATTCCCGTCTTGACCGGACCGGGGCCACTGCCAGCACGCTCGCAGCCGGCAACGCGAACATCAAGGAGATCTTCATCCAAATGGCATCCATGGACACTTGGACAAAGAACATGCAGGTCAGAGCAGACGACCCACCGATCGCAGACCACCATGCCGGCTCTCAATGAGTTTCCGAAGCTGCGCATCCGTTCCAGTCAGCGACCTCGGCATCCAGAGAAGGTCGTGCACGATATCCCCGAGAACGCCACGATTTCCGCGACCTCTTGCAGCGTTTGACCAGAAGCCGCCCTCCCGTCCCGGACTTTGGGCAGGACCCCCGGTTAACGACATCCGAGCGCGGGGGGATAATTTCCAGCAGCTTTTCAGGGCCCGCAACCGAAAAGCGTTTGCACGCTCACCGTCCCGACTGGGTCTTGGCTTCGCCGGTCGTGAGGCCGACGGGGCAGATGACGCCAGTGCAGCCTATCCCGCAGTAGCCTCCGGGATTCTTAAAGAGATATTACTGGCGGTAGCACTTGGTTTCGCGCAGCAATAAGTTGGCTATTCGGTGTCCTTGGGGTGTCGAGGCGATGCATAGATCCCCCAGACAGTACGGGCGACATCATCGATGGCATAGCGCACACGCCCACCGCTGGTGACCTCGAATTCCCACTGCTCCAAGTCCTTGCCGTTGTGACGATGAGTCGCGAGGTCGCCGCGTAGGCGATGTTGCCGGTCGCGGTTGGAGCTTGAACGGGGATCAGCCCGCAGCGTCTCGAAGCATCGGCGCGTATTGGCCAGGGCATGACGGCACAGCTCCTCCCAGCCCCTGACCGCGTCGCTGGTACCAAAATCTCTGTCCCGCCCACCGCCCGCGCGAGCCTGAGATCGAGTCTGGTCACCTCACCGACCAAGGGGTACCCGTACCAGCGTTCTTCCTGTTCGTCGTCTGTGTCGGGCAGCGCACTCTCGACAGCCTGCCAGTCGAGATCATCGAACTCGTATCCAACGAGCGACGCGAGGATCTCGCAGAAGACCCTCGCGTTCTCTTCTTTGATCCATCCAGCGTGGATCAGGCCAGGCCGATCACGCCTCACCGGACGTCAGCCCGACTGGGCAGGAGACGCCCGTGCCACCGATGCCGCAGTAGCCGTTCGGGTTCTTGAACAAATACTGCTGGTGATACCCCTCAGCGAAGTAGAACGGGCCTGCGGGGGCGAGTTCGGTGGTGATGGGGCCGTAGCCCGCCGCCGTCAGGACGCGCTGGTACGCGTCGCGTGACGCCTCCGCCGCCTTCTGCTGCTCCGGCGAGTGGTAGTAGATGGCCGAGCGGTACTGGGTGCCCACGTCGTTGCCCTGGCGCATGCCCTGGGTGGGGTCGTGGGCCTCCCAGAAGATCCTGAGAAGCTCTTCGTACGAGATCTTGGCGGGGTCGAAGACGACGCGGACGGCCTCCGCGTGGCCCGTCTGGGTGGTGCAGACCTCTTCGTAGGTCGGGTTGGGCGTGTAGCCGCCCTGGTAGCCGACCGCGGTCGTGACGACGCCCGGCGTCTGCCAGAACTTGCGCTCGGCGCCCCAGAAGCACCCGAGGGCGAAGTCGGCGATCTCCAGCCCCTCCGGGTACGGCGGGGCGAGCGGGGCGTCGAGGACCGCGTGCCTGGACGGGACGGGGATCATCGACGAGCGCCCCGGCAGGGCCTCCTCGGGACGAACCATCGATGTCTTGTTGCCGCCGAACAGCCAACCCATCGTGCCACCTCCACAGCTCCTGCCTACGATACAGAGGCTGTAACGCTTAAGAGCTGCTACATCATCCCAGATAGCAATACGCGTTTGTGTTTAAAGGTGGTAATGCCCGAAAATAGGGGACATGCCTGACACTCGACGTGGTGTGCTGTTCGGGATCGCTGCCTACTCGATGTGGGGGTTGTTCCCCCTGTACTGGCCACTGCTCAAACCAGCGGGAGCCGTGGAGATCCTGGCCCATCGGATGGCCTGGTCCCTGGTGGCCGTCGTGGTGGTGCTCGCCGTGCGCAGGCACTGGGCGTGGTTCAGAGGGCTGCTCGCACAGCCCAGGAAGCTGGGCCTGCTGGCGCTCGCCGCGTTGATCATCACGGTCAACTGGGGTGTCTACATCTACGCCGTGAACAGCAACCACGTCGTCGAGGGCGCGCTCGGGTACTTCATCAACCCGCTCGTCAACGTGGTGTTCGGAGTGGTGCTGCTGCGGGAGCGGCTGCGTCCGCTGCAGTGGACGGCCGTCGGGTTCGGGACGCTGGCCGTGCTCGTGCTGGCCTTCGACTACGGCCGCCTGCCCTGGATCGCGCTCGTCCTGGCCCTGAGCTTCGGCCTGTACGGGCTGGTCAAGAAGCAGGCCAACGTGGGCGCGGCAGAGAGCCTCACGGTCGAGACGCTGGTGCTGCTCGGCCCGGCGCTGGCGTACCTGGTCTACCTGGAGAAGGCGGGGCAGGCGACGTTCGGGCACCAGGGGGCGGGCCACGCGTTGCTCCTGGCAGGGGCGGGGGTGATCACGGCGGTTCCCCTGCTCTTCTTCACGGCCTCCGCGATCAGGGTGCCGCTGAGCACGATCGGACTGCTCCAGTACATCGCGCCGATGCTGCAGTTCCTCTGCGGCGTGCTGGTCGCCAAGGAGACGATGCCGTCGAGCCGGTGGATCGGGTTCTCGATCGTCTGGCTGGCGCTGGCGATCTTCACCTACGACAGCATCCGGACGGCCCGCTTGGCCCGCATCCGGAAATCAGCCCGAACGCTCGACCACGTAGTCACATAGCGCCGAAAAGGCGGCCTTGGCTGGGATGTCGGGGAGGCCGGAGATGTCGAGCCGGGCCCGGTCCACCCACGTCCTCAGCTCGGCCCGCGCCTGGTCCATCGCCGGATGCGCCCGCAGCAGCGTCAGCGCCTCCTCGACGTCCTCCTCAGCGACCGGCCCCGACAGCAGCTCCGACAGCCGCGACGGCGTGTCGGAGGCCAGCACGTAGAGCACCGGCAGCGTGCGGATGCCCTCGCGCAGGTCGGTTCCGGGAGTCTTGCCCGACTCGGTGGACGTCGAGGCGACGTCCAGCAGGTCGTCGCCGAGCTGCCAGGCCAGCCCGATCGCCTCGCAGGCCCGGCTCAGCCGCTCTTCGACGTCGGTGGGGGCCCCGGACAGCAGCGCCCCGAACCGCCCGGACGCGGCGATCAGCGACCCGGTCTTGTCGGCCAGCACGTCGATGTAGTGCGCAACAGCGTCCTCGCCGGCGCGCGGGCCGATGGTCTCGCGGATCTGCCCCTGCACGAGGCGGGAGAAGGTCTGCGCCTGGATGCGGATCAGCTCGGGGCCGAGGTCCGCGAGGAGGTCCGACGCCTGGGCGAACAGGTAGTCGCCGGTGAGGATCGCCACGGTGTTGTCCCACCGGGCGTTGGCCGACGGGGAGCCCCGCCGGACGGGGGCCTCGTCCATGACGTCGTCGTGGTAGAGCGACCCGAGGTGGGTCAGTTCGATCACCACGGCACCGGGCACCACGCCCGGCGCCGACGGGTCGCCGAACTGGGCGGCCAGCAGGACCATCAGCGTGCGGAAGCGCTTGCCCCCCGCCTCGATGAGATGCTTGGACGCCTCCGTGACGAAGGCGTCCTCGCTCTCGACCGATGAGCGCAGCAGCTTCTCGACCGCCGCCAGTCCGGTGGCCACGTCCTGCGCCAACCGCTCGTCCTCGATGGGAAGGTCAACAACGGGAGGCGCGGACATACAGATCCCCTATCTGATGAACAGGCCGTTGGCGGCCGTGTGGGCGAGGTTGAGCACGGGCTCAGGGTAGAGCCCGACCCCTACCGTAACCAGCAGCGAAACGGCGATGACGGCCACGGTCCCCATTGTGGGCACCGCGATCGACGGGCCGTCGGCGGCGGGCTCGCTGAAGAACATCAGCACGATGACACGGACGTAGAAGAACGCCGCCACGGCCGAGGCCACGACACCCAGCACGACCAGCCCGGTCATCCAGCCGCCCAGCGAGTCGCCGGTCTCGGTGCCGCTCGCGAGCGCGGCGGCGAACACGGCGTACTTACCGAAGAAGCCGCTGGTCAGCGGGATGCCGGCGAACGCGAGCAGGAAGAAGGCGAACACGCCCGCCAGCACCGGCGAACGCTTGCCCAGCCCCGCCCAGCGCGACAGGTGCCCCGCCTCGCCTCCCGGGTCGCGGATCAGCGTGACGACGGCGAACGCGCCGACCGTGGCGATGCTGTAGACCAGCAGGTAGAACAGGATCGCCTGGAGCGAGACCACGTTGCCGGTGCTCTTGTCGAATGTCGCCATGACGCCGATCAGCAGGAAGCCCGCGTGCGCGATCGACGAGTAGGCCAGCATCCGCTTGATGTCGGTCTGCGTGATCGCCAGCACCGCGCCGACCACCATGGTGAGCGCCGCGACGCCCCACATGACCGGACGCCAGTTCCAGTCGAGGTTGCCCAGCGCGACCCAGAACACCCGCAGCAGCGCGCCCACGGCCGCGACCAGCGTGCCGGACGCCATGAGCGCGGTGATGGGCGTCGGAGCGCCCTGGTAGACGTCCGGCTTCCAGGCCTGGAACGGCGCCGCGCCGATCTTGAACAGCAGTCCGACGCCGAGCAGCGAGAACCCGAGCAGCAGCAGCGGGTCGAGCATGGCGCCGGTGGCCATGGCCTGGCTGATCCCCGTCAGGCTGACGGTGCCGGCGTAGCCGTAGATCATGGCGGTGCCGTACAGGAAGAACGCCGAGGAGAAGGCGCCGAGCAGGAAGTACTTCATCGACGCCTCCTGCGACAGCAGGCGACGACGCCGGGCCAGGCCGCACAGCAGGTACAGCGGCAGCGACATGACCTCCAGGCCGACGAACATCGTCAGCAGGTCGTGCGAGGCGGGGAAGAGCAGCATGCCGCCGACCGCGAAGAGCACCAGCGGGTACACCTCGGTGTGCGCGCCACCGGCGGTCTCGGCCTCCTCCTCGTCGGCGCTGCCGGGCACCGCGGCGGCCGAGGCGACGAAGTGGCCCTCGTCGTTGATCAGCAGCACGCAGACGAACGACAGGACGAGGATCACGCCCCAGATGAACAGCGCGGGCCCGTCGACCGCGACGGCGCCCATGGCGACCGGTGCGGTGGCCACATCGCCCTTGACGACCTGCAGGAGGACCAGCGCGAACGCGCCGGCCAGGCTCAGCAGCGTGATGGGCACGTGGATCGACTTGCGCAGGTAGCGCGGCGCGAACGCCTCCACGAGCACGCCGATGACCGCCGCGCCGAAGACCAGCAGCATCGGCGCCAGGGTGCCGTACTCGATCGTCGGCGCCTGGATCTCGTTCACTGTCCGGGCCCCTTCTCAGCGATGGCCGTGTCCACCTTCACGCTGGTCAGCGTGTGGGTCACGGCGGGGTTGATGACGTCGAGCAGCGGCTTGGGGAAGATCCCGAAGCCGATGATCAGCGCGACGAGCGGCGCGAGCACGAACACCTCGCGCACGTTCAGGTCCTTGAACGCCTTGACGGGCTCGGCGGTCGGCCCGTTCATGACCCGCTGCACCATCCACAGGATGTAGACGGCGGCGAGGATCACGGCCACCGCGGAGATGATCGAGGCGACCGACAGCGCGCCCGCGCCGAAGGCGGTGCTCGAGTAGGCGCCGATCATGACCATGAACTCGCTGACGAAGGACGACAGGCCGGGCAGTGACAGCCCCGCCAGACCGGCGACCAGGAAGAAGCCCGCGAGCAGCGGGGCGGCCTTCTGGACGCCGCCGTAGTCGGCGATGTGCGGCGACCCGCGCCTGGCGATCAGGAACCCGGCCGCCAGGAACAGCGCGCCGGTGGCGAAGCCGTGGTTGACCATGTACAGCGTCGCGCCGGCCTGGGAGATCTGCGACATCGCGAACACGCCCAGCACGATGAAGCCGAAGTGCGAGATCGACGTGTACGCGATGAGCCGCTTCATGTCGCTCTGCCCGATCGCCACGATCGCGCCGTAGATGATGCTGATGACCGCGAGCACCACGATCGGCATCGTGAACGCCTTGGCGGCGTCGGGGAACAGCTCCAGGCAGAAGCGGAGCATCCCGAAGGTGCCGACCTTGTCGAGCACGCCCACGAGCAGGACGGCCGCGCCCGCCGGGGCCTGCGCGGCGGCGTCGGGCAGCCAGGTGTGCACCGGCCAGAGCGGCGCCTTGATCGCGAAGGCGATGAAGAAGCCGGCGAACAGCCACTTCTGCGTGGCCGGGTCCTGGATGGCCCCGATCAGCTCGGGGAACATGAACGTGTGCTTGCCGGCGATCGCGTACAGGCCGATGACCGCGACCAGCATGAGCAGCCCGCCGAACAGCGAGTACAGCAGGAACTTGACGGCCGCGTAGGACCGCTGGGCGCCGCCGTACGACCCGATCATGAAGTACATCGGGATCAGCATGGCTTCGAAGAAGACGTAGAACAGGAAGACGTCGGTCGCCGCGAAGACGCCGATCATCATCGCTTCCAGGACGAGCAGCAGCGAGAAGTACGTCTTGACCGACCGCTTGGGCGTGACGAGCGTGCCGTCGGCGGTCTTGACGCCGTCGGCGTCGTGCCAGGACGCGAGCACCACGATGGGCACCAGCACCGCGGACAGCGCGATCAGCACGACCGCGATGCCGTCGACCCCGACGCCGAACTTCACGCCGAAGCTCGGGATCCAGTCGTAGGCGGCCGCGAACTTGAACCTGTCGGGGCTCTTGTCCTGGGCGAACAGGACGGCCATGACGATCGTCAGCACCATCACGACCAGCGAGACCGCCAGCGTGACCTGCTTGGCGAGGTTGTCACTGCCCTTGGGAAGCAGCGCCACCACGATGGCGCCCAGGACGGGCACCGCCATGAGTATCGGGAGCCAGAGTGACGACATCAGATGTTCCCAACGAGGAGCAGGGCGCCGGTCAGCAGGGCGGCGCCGATCAGGATGGACAGCGCGTACGTTCTGGCGAAGCCCGTCTGGAGCCTCCGCAGGCGCCCTGAGCTCCCACCGATGCCGGCGGCCAGGCCGTTGACCAGGCCGTCGACGCCCCGGTTGTCGAAGAACACCGCCAGCCGCGTCAGCCACTGGCCGGGACGCATGAGCAGCGACTCGTTGAGCGCGTCGCCGTACAGGTCACGGCGGGCGAAGGTGGTGAGGAACGAACCGCGGGGAGCCACGACCGGCACCTCGGCCCTGCCGTACCGCACCCAGGCGAACGCGGCGCCGACCGCGACCAGCGCCAGCGTGGCGAGGCCGGGGACGCTGGCGAAGTGGAAGCTCGGCAGCTCCTCCGGCAGCCCGACTGCCGGGCCGAGGAACTTCATGAGCGTGTTGCTCAGGATGAGGTAACCGCCCAGGAAGACCGAGCCGATCGACAGGATGATCAGCGGCCAGGTCATCACGGCCGGAGACTCGTGCGGGTGCGCCTCGGAGTCCCAGCGCTTCTCGCCGAAGAAGGTCATGAAGACCATCCGCGACATGTAGAAGCCGGTGATGCCCGCGCCGAGCACGGCCAGCCAGCCGAGCACCTGGTTGTGCTCGACGGCGGTCTCGATGATGCCGTCCTTGGTGAAGTAGCCGGACAGCAGCGGGAAGCCGATGATCGCCAGGTAGCCGACCATGAACGTGGCGAACGTGACGGGCATCGCCTTGCGCAGCCCGCCGTACTTGCGCATGTTCACCTCGTCGTTCATGCCGTGCATGACCGATCCGGCGCCGAGGAACATGTCGGCCTTGAAGAAGCCGTGCGTGATCAGGTGGCCGATCGCGAAGGCGTAGCCCGCCGGGCCGAGGCCCGCGCCGAGCATCATGTAGCCGATCTGCGACATCGTCGAACCGGCGAGGCCCTTCTTGATGTCGTCCTTGGCGCAACCGATGATGGCACCGGCGAGCAGCGTGGCGGCGCCGACGATGGCGACGGCCAGCGACTGCGCCGACCCCTCGGGGAAGAAGAACGCGCCCGAGCGGACCACCAGGTAGACGCCGGCGGTGACCATGGTCGCGGCGTGGATGAGAGCCGAGACCGGGGTCGGGCCCTCCATCGCGTCGAGCAGCCAGGACTGCAGCGGGAGCTGGGCGGACTTGCCGCACGCGCCGAGAAGCAGCAGCAGGCCGATCGCGGTCAGCGTGCCGTTGGAGGCGGTGCCGACCTTGGCGCCGAGGTCGCCGAAGGCGAGGGTGCCGAACGAGGTCCAGATGATGAACATGGCGACGAGCAGCCCGAGGTCGCCGACGCGGTTGACGATGAACGCCTTCTTGGCGGCGACCGCGGCCGACGGCTTGAACTGCCAGAACCCGATGAGCAGGTAGGACGCCAGGCCCACGCCCTCCCAGCCGATGAACAGGCCCACGTAGTTGTCGGCCAGCACCAGCAGGAGCATCGCGGCGACGAACAGGTTCAGGTAGGAGAAGAACCTGCGCCGCTCGGGGTCGTGGGACATGTAGCCGATCGAGTAGATGTGGATCAGCGATCCGACACCGGTGATCAGCAGCGCGAAGCTGATCGACAGCGGGTCGATGAGCAACCCCATGTCGACCATGCCGGGAATGAACTCGTACAGGTGTACGGCCTGACGGCGCTGCTCAGCAGGCAGGCCGATCAGTTCGAAGAACGCCAGCACCGCCACGACGAACGAGGCGAGGGACATGGCCACGCCCAGCAGATGGCCCCACCGGTTGGTGAACCGGTTGAACACCAGCATGATGCCCGCCCCCAGCAGAGGGAGGAGGATCATCAGCCAGGAGACACCGATCACGCCACCGGTGGTGTGCTGGACGATCTCAACAGGAGATTCCACCAGTCACCTCTTAGTACTTCAGCAGGTTGGCGTCGTCGACGGACGCGGACCTGCGGGTTCGGAAGATCGTCACGATGATGGCCAGGCCGACGACGACCTCGGCCGCGGCCACCACCATCACGAAGAACGCGATGATCTGGCCTTCGAGGTTGCCGTTCTGCCGGGCGAAGGTGACGAACGCGAGGTTGCAGGCGTTGAGCATGAGCTCGACGCACATGAACACCACGATCGCGTTGCGCCGGATCAGCACGCCCATCGCGCCGATGGCGAACAGCAGGCCCGACAGGACGAGGTACTGGGTCGTCACTTGGACTCCTCCTCAACCGACTCGGCCGACTCGACCGAGTGCTTGATGGCCTCGGCGAGCTTGGCGTCCTCGGGAAGGTGGCCCTTCTCTACGTCGAACCGCGCGATGTAGCGGTTGACCGAGGCCTCCGAGACCGACCCGTCGGGCAGCAGCGCCGGCATGTCGATGGCGTTGTTCCTGGCGTAGGTGCCGGGGCCGGGCAGCGCCGGACGGCCGGTGACGAACCGCTCCCGGGCCAGGTCCTTCTGCGAGGGCCTGGCGGTGAGCCGCTCGCGGTGTGCCAGCACCATCGCGCCGAGCGCGGCCGTGATCAGCAGCGCCGAGGTGATCTCGAACGCGAACACGTACTTGGTGAACAGGAGCAGCGCCAGCGACCGGACGTAGCCGCCCTGCTGGGTGGCCGCGGCGAGCCCGGTCGGGGCGGTGAAGATCGCGTTGCCGAAGGCCAGGACGACCAGGACCGCGAAGCCGATGGCGGCGACCGCGGCCCAGAAGCGCTGCCCTCTCAGCGTCTCGACCAGCGAGTCGGACGAGTCGACGCCGACCAGCATGAGCACGAACAGGAAGAGCATCATGACGGCGCCCGTGTAGACGATGATCTGCACGGCGGCGAGGAACGGCGCGTCCTGCACGGCGTAGAGGACGGCGAGGCAGAGCATCACCGTGCCGAGCATCAGCGCGGAGTAGACGGCCTTCCGGTTGAAGACCATGCCGAGTGCCGCGCCGACCGAGACCACGGCGAGCACCCAGAATGTGATGGTCTCACCCATTGGTCCGTCCCAGCCGGTAGTAGTCCTCTTCCGTCTCTCCGAGGCGCATGGGGTGCGGCGGCTGCTCCATGCCCTGGGTCAGCGGCGCGAGGAGCATCTCCTTGGTGTAGATCAGGCTCTCGCGGTTGGTGTCGGCGAGCTCGTACTCGTTCGTCATGGTGAGCGCGCGAGTCGGGCACGCCTCGATGCACAGCCCGCAGAGGATGCACCGCAGGTAGTTGATCTGGTACGTCCTGCCGTACCGCTCACCGGGCGAGAAGCGCTCTTCCTCGGTGTTGTCGGCGCCCTCGACGTAGATGGCGTCGGCGGGGCAGGCCCAGGCGCACAGCTCGCAGCCGACGCACTTCTCCAGCCCGTCGGGCCAGCGGTTGAGCTGGTGACGACCGTGGAAGCGAGGAGCCGTCGGCTTCTTGACCTCCGGGTAGTTCGTCGTGACGGGCTTCTTGAACATGGTGTGGAAGGTGACGCCGAAGCCCTTGACGGGGTTCAGCCAATCAGTTAGTCCCACTGGGAACCTCCTTGTGCTGCACCCCGTGGTAGTGCGGCAGGTCGAGCGGCGGCACCGGGAAGCCGCCGGCCGTTGGCTCGATGGACAGTTCCTCGAACTCCGCCTCGATCTCGGCCTTCCTGGCTTCCTTGCGGCGCTGGTTCACGGTGTCGAACCGGGCCCAGATGCCGAGCGCGCAGATGACCACGATCGCGGTGATGGTCAGGACGGCGCCCATGTGGTCCTGGAAGCCCGCCTCGCCGTTCCTGGCGTACATGACGGCCCTGACGGCGGCCACGAGCATGATCCAGGCCAGGTTGAGCGGGATGAGGACCTTCCAGCCGAGCTTCATCAGCTGGTCGTAGCGGACGCGGGGCAGCGACGCGCGCACCCACACCACGAAGCAGAACACCACCACGAACTTGATGAAGAACCACAGCAGCGGCCACCAGCCCTCGTTGGCCCCCGCCCAGAGCGAGATCGGGAACGGCGCCCGCCACCCGCCGAGGAACAGCGTGATGGCCATCGCCGAGGCGATGAACGTGTGCAGGTACTCGCCCATCATGATCAGGGCGAACTTCAGCGACGAGGAGTACTCGGTCTGGAAGCCGCCGACCAGCTCGCCCTCGCCCTCGGGCAGGTCGAACGGGATACGCGCGGCCTCACCGAACGCGCAGACCACGTAGATCAGGAACGACGGCAGCAGCAGCACGACGTACCACGACGGCATCGAGATCCCGAAGAACTCGCCGCCCGACGCCTGCGCCTTCACGATCTCGGACGTCGACAGCGTCCCTGCGAACAGGAACACCCCGACGAACGACAGGCCCATCGCGATCTCGTACGAGACCACCTGCGCGGCCGACCGCAGCCCGCCGAGCAGCGCGTACGGCGAGCGCGACGACCATCCGGCGAGCACCACCCCGTACACCGAGATGGCGCCCATGGCCAGCATGAACAGCACGGCTACCGGCAGGTCGACCAGCTGCAGCGGCGTCTGCACGCCGAACAGGTTCACCATCGGCCCGAACGGGGTGATCGAGAAGGCCAGGAAGGCCGGGATCACCATGATGACCGGGGCGAGCAGGTAGAGCACCTTGTCGACGGTCCGCGGGAACAGGTCTTCCTTCAGGCCCATCTTCAGACCATCGGCCACCGATTGCAGCAGGCCGAACTTGCCCGCCCGGTTGGGGCCGTAGCGGTTCTGCATCCTGGAGATGAGCTTGCGCTCGAACCAGACGCCGAACAGGATGCACAGCATCAGGAAGACGAACAGCAGCACGGCCTTGATGATGGTGATCCAGAGCGGGTCCTTGCCGAAGTCGGCGAGGGTCGGATCGGCCGCGAGAACGTGGATCATGAGGCGCTCCCGATCGTGACGATGTCGCCAGCCACCGCGCGCAGGTCGCGGGTGACCGAGCAGCCGCCGGAGTTCGCGGGCACCCAGACCACGCGGTCGGGCAGGTCCGCGACACGGACGGGCAGGGTCACGGTGCCGCCGACGACGACCTTGTCGCCGTCGGTGACGCCGATCTCCGCGGCCGTGCTCTCGGACAGCAGCGCCTCGGCGGCGCGGGCGGTGCCCGCGAGGTATGGTTCGCCGTCCTGCAGCCGGCCGTCGTCGAGCAGCAGGTGCCAGGTCGCCAGCAGGGCCTCGCCCGTGGCGGGGGCGGGCACCGAGCGGGTGGCGGTGCTGGGCGCGGCGATGCGGGTGCCGCGCCAGGAGCCGAGGCTGCTCAGCTCTCGGCGGGCGGCCTTGGCATCGGGCAGGGCCAGGTGGACGTCCATGCGGTCGGCCAGGCTGCCGACGACCGCGAGGTCGCTCTGCAGGCCGGGCACCCTGAGCGGCGCGTCGAAGGAGCGACCGCGGCCCTCCCAGTTGACGAACGTGCCGGCCTTCTCCTGGACGGCGGCGACCGGCAGGACCACGTCGGCCCTGTCGGTGACGGCGCTGGCCCGGATCTCCAGGCTGACGATGAACGGCGTGTGCTCCAGCGCGTCGAGCGCGGCGGCGGGATCGGGCAGGTCGTACGGGTCGACCCCGGCCACGACCAGCGCGTCGAGCTCTCCGTCGCGGGCCGCGGCGAGGATGCCCGCCGTGTCGCGGCCGGGCGTGCCGGGCAGCGAGGTGACGTTCCACACCCGGGCCACCTCGGCCCTGGCGGTCTCGTCGTCGACCGGGCGGCCGATCGGCAGCAGGTTGGGCAGCGCGCCCGCCTCGACGGCGCCCCGCTCCCCTGCCCTGCGCGGGGCCCAGGCGATCCTGGCGCCCGACGCGGCGCTGAGCCGCACCAGCGCCGACAGCGCGCCGGGGACGGTGGCGAGCCGCTCACCGGCGAGCACGATCGTGCCCTCGGCGAGCGAGCCGACGAGGTCGCCGATCGCGTCGGCCTCGGCGCCCGGCGCGGTGCGGATGAGCGTGCCGCCCATCTTGGCCAGGCCGTTGGTGGCGAACGGCGCGATCGCGGTGACCTTGAGGCCCTTCTTCATCCAGGCCTTGCGCAGGCGCAGGAAGACGATGGGCGACTCCTCCTCGGGCTCGAACCCGACGAGCAGGACGGCGGGCGCGTTCTCCAGCTCGGTGTAGGAGATCTCGATGCCTCTGCCGGCCACCGCGTGCGCCAGGAACTGCGCCTCCTCGGCGGAGTGCGGCCTGGAGCGGAAGTCGATGTCGTTGCTGCCGAGGGCGAGCCTGGCGAACTTCGCGTACGCGTACGCGTCCTCGACCGTGACCCTGCCGCCGACCAGCACGCCGGCCTTGCCGCGGGCGGCGGCGAGGCCCTGCGCGGCGACGCTGAGCGCCTCCGGCCAGGAGGCGGGCTCGAGCACGCCCTCCTCGTTGCGGACCAGCGGCGTCTTCAGCCGGTCGGGCTGCGTGGCGTAGGAGAACGCCCAGCGGCCCTTGTCGCAGTTCCACTCCTCGTTGACCAGGGGGTCGTTGCCCGCCAGGCGGCGGGTGACCCGGCCGCGCCGGTGGTCGGTGCGCATGCTGCACCCGGACGCGCAGTGCTCGCACGCGCTTGGCGTGGACACCAGGTCGAACGGGCGGGCCCGGAACCGGTAGGCGGCGCCGGTCAGCGCGCCGACCGGGCAGATCTGCACCGTGTTGCCGGAGAAGTAGGAGTCGAACGGCTTCCCGTCGGCGACGCCCACCTGCTCCTTGGCCCCGCGCTCGAAGAAGTCGATGAGCGGGTCACCGGCGATCTGGTCGGAGAAGCGGATGCAGCGCGCGCACTGGACGCAGCGCTCGCGGTCGAGCAGCACCTGGGTCGACAGCGGCAGCGGCTTGGGGAAGGTCCGCTTCTGCTCCTGGAACCTGGACTCGCCCTGGCCGTTCGACATGGCCTGGTTCTGCAGGGGGCACTCGCCGCCCTTGTCGCAGACCGGGCAGTCGAGCGGGTGGTTCATCAGCAGCAGCTCCATCGCCCCGCGCTGCGCCTTCTCGGCGACCGGCGAGGTGAGCTGGGTCTGCACCACCATGCCCTCGGCGACCTCGATCGCGCAGGACGGCTGCGGCTTGGGGAAGCCGCGCCCGTTGCCGGCGTCGGGGATGTCGACCAGGCACTGGCGGCAGTTGGCCGCCGGGTCGAGCAGCGGGTGGTCGCAGAACCGGGGGATCTGGATGCCCAGCAGCTCGGCGGCCCTGATGATGAGCGTGCCCTTGGGCACGCTCACCTGGAACCCGTCGATCGTCAGGGTCACCAGGGTGGTTTCGGTCTCAACAACGGTCACTGGTCACTCCAGAGAGTGGACTTCTTCGCGTCGAACGGGCAGCCGCCGATCTCGAAGTGCTTGAGGTACTCGTCGCGGAAGTACTTCACCGAGGAGTGGATCGGGCTGGTCGCACCGTCGCCGAGGGCGCAGAACGAACGGCCCAGGATGTTGTCGGCGATGTCGGTGATGGTGCCCAGGTCGTCCTCGGTGCCCTGTCCGGCTTCGAGCCGCTTGAGCACCTGCTTGAGCCAGTAGGTGCCCTCGCGGCACGGCGTGCACTTGCCGCACGACTCGTGCGCGTAGAACTCGGTCCAGCGCAGCACCGTGCGGACCACGCAGGTGGTCTCGTCGAAGATCTGCAGCGCGCGGGTGCCGAGCATGGAGCCCTTCGCGCCGACCGCCTCGAAGTCGAGCGGCACGTCCAGGTGCTCGTCGGTGAAGATCGGTGTGGACGAGCCGCCGGGGGTCCAGAACTTGATCCGGTGCCCCGCGCGGATCCCGCCCGCCATCGACAGCAGCTCGCGCAGCGTGATGCCGAGCGGCGCCTCGTACTGGCCGGGCCGGGTGACGTGCCCGCTCAGCGAGAAGATGCCGAAGCCCTTCGACTTCTCGGTGCCCATCCCGGCGAACCAGTCGGCCCCGTTGGCGATGATCGAGGGAACACTGGCCACAGATTCCACGTTGTTCACAACAGTCGGCGAGGCGTACAGGCCCGCCACGGCCGGGAAGGGGGGCTTGAGTCGCGGTTGACCTCTGAAGCCCTCCAGCGAGTCGAGCAGCGCCGTCTCCTCGCCGCAGATGTAGGCGCCCGCGCCGCTGTGCACGACCAGTTCGAGGTCGTAGCCGGAGCCGAAGATGTCGGCGCCGAGGTAGCCCTTCTCGTACGCCTCCCGCACGGCCGCGTGCAGCCGTCGGATGACGTGCAGCACCTCGCCGCGCACGTAGATGAAGGCGTGGTTGGCGCGGATCGCGTACGCGGTGATGATGACGCCCTCGACCAGCGAGTGCGGGTTGGCCATCATCAGCGGGATGTCCTTGCAGGTGCCCGGCTCCGACTCGTCGGCGTTGACGACGAGGTAGTGCGGCTTGCCGTCACCCTGCGGGATGAAGCCCCACTTCATGCCGGTCGGGAAGCCGGCGCCGCCGCGGCCGCGCAGGCCCGAGTCCTTGACGGCCTGGATCACGGCGTCGGGGTCCATGCCGAGCGCCTTCTTGGCCGCCTCGTACGGGCCGTAGCCGTCGAGGGTGAAGGAGTTGGGCAGGTCCCAGTTGGCGGTGAGGACCGGGGTAAGGGTGGTGCTCATGCCTCTGGGGCCTTCCATCCGTGGGCCTTGGCGACCTTGAGGCCCTCCAGCGAGGGGCCCGCGGCCGACGGGCCTTCACCCGCCAGCTCGTCGGGCAGGCCGGAGAGGACGCGGGAGGCCTCCTTGAAGGTGCACAGCTTCTTCGGGCCGCGGGTCGGCCGTACGTCCTTGCCGTCACGCAGGTCGTCGACGAGCTGCTTGGCCGACTCGGGGGTCTGGTTGTCGAAGAACTCCCAGTTGACCATCATGACGGGGGCGAAGTCGCAGGCCGCGTTGCACTCGAGGCGCTCCAGCGAGACCTTGCCGTCGGGGGTCGCCTCATCGTGACCGACGCCGACGTGCTCCGACAGCTCGTCCCAGATCTGGTCGCCGCCCATGACCGCGCACAGCGCGTTGATGCACACGCCGACGTGGTACTCGCCGACCGGCTTGCGCTTGTACATGGTGTAGAACGTGGCGACGCCGACGACCTCGGCCTTGCTCAGGCCCAGCATCTCCGCGCAGAACTCCTGCCCGGCGTCGGAGACGTGGCCGTCCTCCGACTGCACGAGGTGCAGCAGCGGCAGCAGGGCCGACCGCGCCTTGGGGTAACGGCCGATGATCTCCTTGGCGTCACGCTCGAGACGCTCCCGGACTTCCGGTGAGTAGGTCACCGGTCCACACCTCCCATGACGGGGTCGATAGATGCCACCGCGGCGATCACGTCGGCGACCTGCCCGCCCTCCGCCATGGCGGGGAAGCCCTGCAGGTTCGTGAAGGACGGCTCGCGGAAGTGGACGCGGTAGGGGCGGGTGCCGCCGTCGCTCACCACGTGCGCGCCGAGCTCGCCCTTGGGCGACTCGATCGAGGCGTACGCCTGCCCGGCGGGCACCCGGAACCCCTCGGTCACCAGCTTGAAGTGGTGGATGAGGGCCTCCATGGAGCTGCCCATGATGTGCGCGATGTGGTCGGGGGAGTTGCCGAAGCCGTCGGGGCCGAGCGCGAGCTGCGCGGGCCAGCCGATCTTCTTGTCCTCGATCATCACCGGGTCGCCCTTGAGCGGGCCGGCGATCCGGTCCAGGGCCTGCTCGATGATCTTGAGGGACTCCTCCATCTCCTTCATCCGGACCAGGTAGCGGGAGTACACGTCGCAGCCGCGCTCCGTCGCCACCTCGAACTCGTAGGTCTCGTAGCCGCAGTAGGGCTGCGACTTGCGAAGGTCCCACGGCAGGCCCGCGGAGCGCAGGATGGGGCCGGTGATGCCGAGCGCCATGCAGCCGGTGAGGTCGAGGTAGCCGACGTCCTTGGTGCGGCGCACGTAGACCGGGTTCGCGTCGAGGAGCTTGCGGATGTCCTTGATCCGCTTGGGCATCTCCTTGAGGAACTCGCCCACCTTGTCGACCGCGCCCGCGGGCAGGTCGACGCTGACGCCGCCCGGCCTGACGTAGGCGTGGTTCATCCGCAGCCCGGTGATGTACTCGAACAGGTCCATGATCATCTCGCGATCGCGGTACCCGAACAGGAACGGCGTGGTCGCGCCCAGCTCCATGCCGAACGTGCCCATCGCGACCAGGTGCGAGGAGATGCGGTTGAGCTCCATCATCATCACGCGGATGGCCTGCGCCCTGTCAGGGACGCGGTCCTCGATGCCGAGCAGCTTCTCGACGCCCATGCAGTAGGCGGTCTCGTTGAAGATCGGCGAGAGGTAGTCCATGCGGGTGACGAACGTGGTGCCCTGCGTCCACGTCCGGAACTCCATGTTCTTCTCGATGCCGGTGTGCAGGTAGCCGATGACGCTGCGCGCCTCGGTCACCGTCTCGCCGTCGAGGGTCAGCACCAGCCTGAGCACTCCGTGCGTCGACGGGTGCTGCGGGCCCATGTTGACGACCAGGCGCTCTTCCTCGGAGTCGCGGACCCCGGTGACGACCTCGTCCCAGTCGGCGCCGGTGACCGAGTACACCTTGCCTTCGGTCGCCTCGTCATAACCCGTTGTCACGAGTAGGACCTCCTCTGGTCGGGCGCGGGGATCGTGGCGCCGCGGTACTCGACCGGGATGCCGCCGAGCGGGTAGTCCTTGCGCTGCGGGTGACCGTCCCAGTCGTCCGGCATCATGATGCGGGTGAGCGCGGGGTGCCCGTCGAAAACGATTCCGAAGAAGTCGTACGTCTCGCGCTCATGCCAGTCGTGACCAGGGTAAACCCCGACGGTCGATGGAATGTGCGGGTCGGCGTCGGGCGCGCTCGTCTCGACGCGGACGCGCCGGTTGTGCGTGATCGAGCACAGGTGGATGACCGCGTGCAGCTCCTCGCCCACCAGGTGCGGGTAGTGCACGCCGGAGACGCCGAGCGAGAGCTCGAAGCGCAGCGCCGGGTCGTCGCGGAGCTTCTGGCAGACCTCGACCAGCCGCTCGCGCTTGACGTGCAGCGTCAGCTCGCCCCGGTCGACGACGACGCGCTCGATGGCGTCGTCGAGGCCGAGGGTGTCGACGAGCTCGTCGAAGTAGCCGCCGTAGGGGCGCGGCGTCGCCAGCTGGGGCGCCCGCCGGACGACGAGGCCGCCGTAGCCGGAGGTGTCGCCGGAGTCACTGGCGCCGAACATGCCGTGGCGGGCGACGGGGGTCTCGGGAACCTCGAGGGTCTCGGGAACCTCGGGGAGGTTGTCGGAGGTCACTTGGACACCCCCTGGTCGATCAGCGGCAGCGAGCGCAGCGCCTGCAGTTCGAGGTCGTCGATCTGCTTGGCCCGGTGCGCGCCGAACTTCATGTTCTGGATCTTGTCGTGCAGCTTCACGATCGCGTCGATCAGCATCTCCGGGCGCGGCGGGCAGCCGGGCAGGTAGATGTCGACAGGCACGATGTGGTCGACGCCCTGCACGATGGCGTAGTTGTTGAACATCCCGCCGCTGGACGCGCAGACGCCCATCGAGATGACCCACTTGGGCTCGGCCATCTGGTCGTAGATCTGCCGCAGGACGGGAGCCATCTTCTGCGACACGCGCCCGGCGACGATCATGAGGTCGGCCTGGCGGGGAGACGCCGAAGCGCGCTCCATGCCGAAGCGCGCCAGGTCGTAGTGCGGGCCACCGGTGGCCATCAGCTCGATGGCGCAGCAGGCGAGCCCGAACGTGGCCGGCCACACCGAGTTCTTGCGCGCCCACCCGGCGGCCTGCTCGACCGTGCTGAGGATGAACCCGCTGGGGAGTTTCTCTTCAAGTCCCATTTTCAGTCCCAGTCCAGACCCTTGCGACGCCAGACGTACGCGTACGCGACGAGCACGGTGACGATGAACAGGAGCATCTCGACGAGCGCGAACACCCCGAGACCCGAGGAGATCACGCTGCCCGCGTCGTTCTTGAGCGGCGCGAAGGAGACGGCCCACGGGTAAAGGAAGATGATCTCGATGTCGAACACGATGAAGAGCATCGCGGTGATCATGTATTTGAGCGGGAACCGTCCGCCACCGACCGGCTGGGGCGTCGGCTCGATGCCGCATTCGTAGGCGTCAAGCTTGGCGCGGTTCCAGCGCTTGGGACCGGTGAAGGGGGCGATGGCGACCGAGAAGATCGCGAAACCCCCCGCGAGAACGGCGAGCACCAGGATGGGCACGTACAGGTCCATCGCTACGCCTCCTCTGGAGTCGCCACGCGCGCGGGCGCGCAGCCAGATCTGTGAGTTTGCCGGGTGAGTGTGGGATTCATGCTGGTGGGGCGACCTTCGAGAGCGCGTTGATGATGAGGTCCGACGCATCGCCTCGCCGGTCGGTGAGGTTACCAAGGAGTTTGAGCGCGAAGCGCATCAGCCTGGGGTGAGGCAGCCCGTGCCTCGTCCCGAAGCTCATCACGCCCGGCTTCCCGATCGCCTCGACGAACCATCTGCCCAGGGTGAAATAGCCGCCGTAGGCGTCCTTGAGCACCCTCGGGTAGGTGCGCAGGATCCGCTCCCGCTGCGCGGCAGTGGTGTTCCTGAGCGCGTTCACGATGACCTCGGCCGCGATCTCACCCGTCTCCATGGCGTAGGCGATGCCCTCGCCGTTGAACGGGTTGATCGAACCGCCGGAGTCGCCGACGAGCATGAGGCCGCGCGTGTAGTGCGGCTGCCTGTTGAAGGCCATGGGGAGCGCGGCGCCCCGGATGGGGCCCGTCATGTTCTCCTCGGTGAAGCCCCAGTCGGCCGGCATGGCCCGGCACCACCGCTTCAGCAGGTCGCGGTAGTCGATGTTCTTGAACTGGGCGCTGGTGTTGAGCAGCCCGAGCCCCACGTTGGCGGTGCCGTCGCCGACGCCGAACACCCAGCCGTAGCCGGGCAGCAGCGTGTCGCCGTCCCACAGTTCGAGCCAGGTCTCGAGGTAGTCGTCGTCGTGGCGCGGGCTCTCGAAGTAGGTGCGCACGGCCACGCCCATCGGCCGGTCTTCCCGCTTGTGCAGCCCCATGCCCAGGGCCAGCCTGGTGCTGTTGCCGTCGGCGGCCACGACCAGCCGGGCGCGGTACTCCTGGCCGTTCTTGGTGGTCACGCCGACGATGTGACCGCTGCGGTCGTCCAGGATCGGGGACGTGACGGTGACGCCCTCCATCAGCCGCACGCCGTTCTTGACGGCGTTGGCCGCGACGATCTGGTCGAAGTCCTGGCGGGTGCGCACCAGCCCGAAGTCGGGGAAGCGTTCGAGCTTCGGCCAGTCGAGCTCGAACCTGTGGCCGCCGCCGACGACGCGCAGGCCCTTGTTCCTGATCCAGCCGGGAGCGTCGATGTCGACGCCCATCTGCAGCAACTGCTTGACCGCTCGGGGGGTCAGGCCGTCGCCGCACACCTTTTCCCGGGGGAACCGGGTCTTCTCCAGGAGCAGCACGTCGAGGCCGGCCTGAGCGAGGTAAAAGGCGGTTGCGGAACCGGCGGGACCGGCGCCGACGACGATGACGTCGGCGTCAGCCTGTATGGCTGTTGGCACGGTCACTGGACTGTCCTGTCCTACACGCTCGAAGGCCTCGGGGTGTCGCGCCTTCGTTCCTTTGTGAACCCCTTCACAAACTTGTCGGCCCGCAGTCTAACCCTTTTCCCGTACATAGTGGCAGTCGGGGGCATGTGCTTTGACCAAACAGAGGCCTGGCGAACCCGCTACGCTGGCTTGAACGCCCTGTGCATCGCCACGATGCCCATCGTGAGGTTGCGCCAGGCCACCCGCTCCCAGCCCGCCTTCTGGATCTCGCGGGCCAGCGTGGGCTGGTCGGGCCAGTCGCGGATCGACTCGGCCAGGTACTCGTAGGAGTCGTCGTTGGAGCCGAAGACCTTGGCCACCTTCGGCAGCAGCCGCATCAGGTACTCGCGGTAGACCAGGTCGAACGCGCCCCACGTGACGTGCGAGAACTCCAGGATCACCAGGCGCCCGCCCGGCCTGGTCACCCTCAGCATCTCGCGCAGCGCCTGCCCGGTGTCGTGCACGTTCCGCAGCGCCACCGAGATCGTCACCGCGTCGAAGGCGTCGTCGGCGAACGGCAGCCGCATCGCGTCACCCGCGACGAACGGGACACCCGGGCCGCTCAGCGCGTTGCCGCCGTGCCGCTGGACCCCGGTGCGGAGCATGCCGAGGGAGAAGTCCGACGCGATCGCGCGCGCGCCGAGCGTGGTGAAGGAGTCGGTGGACGTGCCCGTGCCCGCCCCCAGGTCGAGGACGACCTCGCCGGGGCCGGCGTCGACGGCGGCGGCCACCGCCTTGCGCCAGAAGCGCACCTGGCCCATCGAGATCACATCGTTCACCAGGTCGTAGCGGCGGGCTGTGCGATCGAACATCGCGGCGACCTCGCCGGGCTGCTTGTCCAACTGAGCGCGCGTCATGCCCCAAGCCTAGGGCTATCTCAGACAATCAACGGAAAGTAGCGGTACTGCTACGTAGTGTCTGCTAGAACTTGGCAAATGCTTGCGCATGCCACCCTTGCGGCGATCATCGCCATGGCGCCGACCGCGCACCCCCGCGTCGTCTCCGCCGATCCGGTCGACAACACCCCTCACGTCCTCGACGGCATCGTCAACGCCATCGCCCTGGTCGGCGGCACCGTCGTCGTCGGCGGCTCGTTCAGTGAGGTCGCCGACTCCGCCCGCACGACCACCTACGCCCGCGACAACCTGTTCGCCTACGACCTGGCCACCGGGCAGGTCCTGCCGGACTTCGCGCCGGACCTCGACGGCGCGGTGTACGGGCTCGCCTCGGGCGACGGCGGCTCCGTCTACGCGGGCGGCGACTTCTCCGGGGCGCTGACCCGGCTGAGCCTGGCCGACGGCTCGCCCGTCGCGGGCTTCGCGCCCGACGTCTCGGGCGGCACCGTCACCAGCCTGGCCAGGCAGGGCTCGCGGCTCTACGCGGGCGGCGACTTCACCAGGCCGCGCACGGCACTGGCCAGACTGGACGCCACCACGGGCGCCGCCGACCCGGGGTTCGCGATCACGCCGGGAGCGCCGCTGACCCCCAGGGTGAAGGTCAACGCGCTCGCGGTCTCCCGCGACCGACTGCTGGTCGACGGCTCGTTCACCACGCTCGGCGGCCGGTCGAGGCCCCAGGTCGGGCTGATCGACATCGGCGGCGCGACGGCCAAGGTGGCCGGCTGGCGCACCGAGGCGTACGTCCCGGCCTGTATGGGAACGTTCCCGTCGTACGTGCGCGGCCTGGACTTCGCGCCCGACAGCAGCTACTTCGTCGTCGTCACCACGGGCGGCCCCAAAGGGGGCGCCCGGCTGTGCGACAGCGCCGCCCGGTTCGAGACGTACGCCACGAGCCAGCAGGTCAAGCCCACGTGGGTGAACAAGACGGGGGGCGACTCGCTCTACTCGGTCGCGGTCACCGGCGCGGCGGTCTACGTCGGCGGGCACCAGCGGTGGCTGGACAATCCGCAGGGCCACGACTCGGCCGGGCCGGGGGCGGTGCCGCGCGAGGGGATCGGCGCCATTCACCCGCGCACGGGAAAGGCGCTGAGTTGGAATCCCGGACGAGAGCGCGGGATCGGGGTCAAGGCATTTCTGGCGCACAACGGCGGACTACTCGTTGGTAGCGACACAACGAGACTCGGACGGGAGTACCATGCCCGGATTGGCATGTTCCCCCTCCCCTAGTCGCCGTGCGGCTTCGGGTGGTTGATCTTGCCGCTGATACGTGTGCTCAAGGCGTCACGCTGCTTCGACAGCAGGACGTAGCTGGCTATCCCGCTGATCACGAAAGACACCAGGATCAGCACCGGGATGTATTGCATGCCAAGTAGGTACAGAACACCGAGGGTCACGAGAAACAGCCCGATCCGCGACGCGGTGTAAACGAGAACAGGACGCACAGGTCGAGGTTACTCGCCCGAGTGCACCGGTCGCTCTTCGCATCAGGCGCGAGCGCTGCTAGTGTTCCCAGTCAGGGAGTTTCGTAAAGAAACACCCACGAGAGCCCCAAAGAGGCTCTATCATATAACAATCGGGCAGTCAGCTGATAACAACCCGTGATCTTTGTCGAAAACCACGGATAAATCAGGCTTCGCTCGACACACTGGTACCTGTCCGCCCGCTGGCAGGAAGCGGGATGCGAGGGGGAGAGATTGGTGGAGAGTAGCAGCGAGCGTCTGCTGACCCCAGGAGAGGTTGCCGCCCTCTTCCGGGTAGATCCAAAGACGGTTACGCGCTGGGCTGCGGCAGGCCGCATCAGCAGTATCCGCACCCCCGGAGGGCACCGGCGCTTCCGCGAGTCGGAAGTGCACGCCCTTCTTCGAGGCGAGGACGTTCTTACGGCCGACAGGCCGACGGGTGAGTCCCCGCGAGTCTGACGTTCCGTCCAGCCGGTGATCCTGTAACCCAGGATCACCGCGGCGGGACCTCAACCGCTCGCGTGCCTCAAGCCTCGTCCTGGTCCGCTTTGAAGGCCAGGAACTCGCGCTCCAGGTCGTCGTTCTCCGCCTGCCAGCGCCGCTGCCGTTCGGCCAGCTCCTCCTCTGTCAGCGATTCGGGCAGCCATCTCGCGTAGTCGGGGTGGCCGGGTTCCAGTTCCAGGTACGCGTTGCCGATGAGACGCCCGTCTTCGCTGGTCAGGCTCTGCGGCACGCGCAGGGTCCCGTCAGCGAGCCGGATGACGTACATGGCCGATCACCTAGATTCCGTAGCGGCGGTTGAAGAACAGCATGACGTTGAGCGCCATCCGCGTGTCGCCGCCCAGCATGTCGACGAGCGCCGGACGCTGGCGTGAGGCGATCGCGGCGAACGCGTCGGCGAAGAACTCCTTGCGCCCCAGCCCACCCTGCTGCCGGTGGAACGCCGAGACCAGCAGGGGCATGGCCTGTTCGTAGAGTCTCACGAACTCCGGCGAGTCCGAGACCCAATCGCCGTATGCGGAGTCGACGTCGTCGATGGCGTGCCCGACCTCGTGCATCATCACGTCCGGCGTCGGGGAGGGCCGGTCGCCCACCACGATCTTGCGTTCGCCGTACGCTCCCGCGCAGACGTCCCAGGTGGCCCTGCCGGACGGGAGCGGGGCGCCGCGCAGGTACCCCATGTCGTCCAGGTCCGGTACGCCCCCGGCGCCGACGTAGATGCCCTTCAGCCCGTTGGCGAGCTTCTCCTTCAGCCCCTCGGGAAGCCTGGCGAGGCTCTCCACGGCCCGTACCACGTCGGCGGAGGGGGGACCCAGCCGGGCGTCCCACTGGCGGTGCAGGATGCTCTCCAGCCTCCCGCAGTGCCGTAACCCGTCGCCCCGCGGTGGGGCGTCCGGCGGGTTGGGCCGCGCCCTGGGCCGCGCGTCGTCCAGTTCGAAGTCCTGCCAGGTGTACTGCGGTCGCTCCGCCACGGCGGCGGACAGCCGCTCGGGCTTCTCAGGCCGCTCCCAGCGGGCGAGCCGTTCCTGGGGCCGTCCGGGCTCCCTGCGGCCCGTGCCCTCGGGACGGCGCTCAGGGGCCGCACCGGAGCCGTTGGCGCGGTCCAGGGACCAGAACGAGCGGTCGGCGTCGGGGGGCGCCTCTTTGCGGCGGGAGAAGAGGTACGACCCGCGCCGCCACCAACGACCCCGCCGATGGCGGCCCTTGTCGTTAGAAAACGCCATCGCACCCCTCAACGCCCGTGGCGCCCACACCCGAGACGTCCAGGCCGGGCAGGATTGTGTTCCACCGTACGACGCGGATGTATCCCAGTCATCTGAAATGGGGCATGAGGCCGACACGATCACGTCGCGGATGGCTTACAGTTCGGGCATGGCAGGTGTGCTAATCGGCCTGGCGCTGCTGGCCTTCTGGCTCTACTCGGTGTTCGACGTCATCACGACGCCCGAGGACGACGTGCGGAACGTGCCAAAGACGCTGTGGCTGCTGATCGTCGCCCTGGTCCCGCTGCTCGGTGGCATCTTCTGGCTGATGCACGGCCGTCCCCACGGCCCGCGCGAAGCCTGGCAGGCGCAGCGGCAGCCCGCGTCGAGGCAGCCCGCTCCCAAGGGCCCCGACGACGACCCCGACTTCCTCCGCGACCTCGACCGCCGGATGCGCGGCGAGGACTGACTCCGCACCGCGCGACGGCCGCCCGCCCCGCTGCTGGCGGGTGGCCGTGACGAACAGCGGGCCGGCCGCCTTTACGGCACGTCGGCGTAGCTGTGCAGACCGCCGAGGAAGATGTTCACGCCGACCAGGTTGAACAGCAGGCAGCCGAACGCGACGAGCTGCACGATCATGGCGGCCCGCCCGCGCCAGCCGGCGGTGGCCCTGGCGTGCAGGTAGGCGGCGTAGACGACCCAGGTGATGAAGGCCCAGACCTCCTTGGGGTCCCAGCCCCAGTAGCGGCCCCACGCCTTGTCGGCCCAGAGGGCGCCCGCGATGACGGCGAACGTCCAGATGGGGAAGGAGAGCACGATCGCGCGGTGCGCCACCCGCTCCAGATCCGTGCGGGCGGGCAGGCGCGACAGGCCGTCGCCGCGCAGCAGGTAGAGGATGCCCGCCACGGCGGCCAGGGTGAACAGCCCGCTCGACAGGATCGCCGCCGTGACGTGGATCGCCACCCAGTACGAGTTCAGTGCCGGCACCACGGGCCCGGCCGCCGTGTAGAGGACCTTGACCGCGAAGCCGAGCCCGAGCGTGGCCATGACCATGACGAACGGGCCCAGGAAGCGCACGTTCTGGCGGAGCTGGGTGGCGAGGAAGGCGGTCACCGCGGCGAAGGAGATCGCGACCACGAACTCGTACATGTTGGCCCACGGCCACCGGTCGACGGCCAGGCCGCGGGTGACGATGGCGCCGAGGTTCGCGGCCCAGCCGAGCCACCCGAGCGCGACGGCGACCTGCCCGGCCCTGGCCACCCAGCGCGGCGGCTCGACCTCGTGCGGCCCGTCGGTGGCGGGCACGCCGCCGGGCTCAGCCGGCAGCCCGGCGCCGCGCGCCGCACCGGCCGAGACCGACGCCCCGACCTTGACGGCGGCCTCCGTGGTCACGGCCTCCAGGGCCGCGTCCAGGGCGGCGCCGTCGGAGACCGCGGCGTCGGACGTGCTCGCCGGGACGGCGGCCCCTGCCGCGGTGTTGGTGCGGGCGCGCCCGAAGGCCAGCTCCGCGGCGAACGCAATCATGGAGAAGAGGTAGAGCAGTACGGCGGCGACGACGAACAGGTCGCTCAGCCCGGCCAGTTGCTCAGCGGACATCCTTGGCTCCTGCTGATAGGACCTTCACGATCTCGGCGAACTCCTCGGCGAAGCCCGCCGCGGAGCCCTCGGTGCGGGTCAGCCCGCCGGCTTCGGCCGTGCCGTCCTTGACCCGCACCCACACCCGGCGGCGGCGGATCATCAGCGACAGCGCGATGGCGATCACGGCTGTCGCGGCGGCGACCAGGGCGGGGACCCGCCCCGGGTCGTAGGCGATCTGGAGCGTCATCCACTCCTTGACCCCGGTGAACTGCAGTTTGCCCGCCCCTTGCGGCAGGTCGAGCGACTGCCCGACGGCGAGCGGCTTGGGCACGCTGGTACCCATGATCAGCGGCTTGAGTTTCTTCATCAGCTCGGGCGGCGCCAGCTCGTACGCCGAGCGCGGCTCGCCGGAACGCAGCCCCAGGTCGCCGGAGAAGGCCCCGAGGAGCTGCACCTCGGGGTTGAGCTCGCCGGGGAAGGCCGAGGCGTAGCTGCCGTCGGTGAGCCGCGCGCTGGTCGGCAGGAAGCGCAGCAGGAACCCCAGCTGGGACGGCTGCGCGTCAGGCGCCTTGACCACGCAGCCCGAGGTGAGCGTGGGCTTGTTCTCGACCAGGCAGGGCACCGGCCCGTCGAACGCGACCTGCCCCTTGCCGTCGGTGACCTTGAAGACGGGCGCGTAGCCGTGGCCGATCAGGTACGTCTGCGTGCCGTCGACCTCCAACGGCTCGTTCACCTTGAGCTCGTAGTCGCGGGCCGGCGCGCCCGGGGAGTCGTTGACCTTCAGAAAGGCGGAGTAGTCGAGCTCCTGGCCCCTCTTCTTCGGGTCGCCCCCCACCTGGTAGGTGGCCTTGAAGTCGGTCAGCTGGAACGAGAACGGCTCCAGCGACTCGGCCGACACCTGGCTGCCCGGGATGAACCGGTCGTAGGCGGCGACGGTGTTCGCGAACCCGTCGCCCTCGACGACCAGGACGTTGCCCCGGTAACCGAACAGCGAGCCGACGCCGACGGCGACCAGCAGCCCGAGCAGCGCGATGTGGAAGAACAGGTTGCCGGTCTCGCGCAGGTAGCCCTTCTCGGCGGCCACCCAGCCGTCGCCGACCTCGACGCGGAAGCGGAGCTTGCGCAGCCTGCGCGCGGCCTCCTCGACCGTCAGCGGCCCGTCGATCCGCGCGTGGTGCGGCAGCCGCGACAGGTTGCGCGGCGCGGCGGGGGGCCTGCGGCGCAGCTCGCGCAGGTAGGTCGCGGTGCGCGGGATGATGCAGCCGATCAGCGAGGTGAACAGCAGGAGGTAGATCGCGGCGAACCAGGGTGAGGTGAAGACCTCGAACAGCTGGAACCGGTCGTACCACTCGGCGAGCGTCGGGTCGGTCTGGTAGAGCCGGGCCACCTTGTCGGGTTCGACGCCGCGCTGCGGCACCAGCGAACCGGGCACGGACGCCAGCGCGAACAGGAAGAGCAGGATCAGCGCCGTCTTCATCGAGGTGAGCGTGCGCCAGCCCCAGCGCAGCCAGCCCACCACGCCCATACCGACCGGCTTGGACGTCTGCTCCTTGCGCAGTTCGTCGACGCTCAATCAGATCACCGGCCGGTACGTGCCGATGAGCCCCTGAAGGGTGGCGATCATCTCTCCCCAGAGTCCGGTCACGAGCAGGACCCCCACGGCCACCATCATCCCGCCGCCGATCCTGGTGATCAGCTGGGAGTGGCGGCGGATGACGCGGAAGGTCCGCAGCGCCTTGCTGTAGGCGAGCGCGGCGGCCACGAACGGCAGCCCGAGCCCCAGCGCGTACGCCACCGCGAGCAGGGCGCCGCGCGCGGCGCTGCCCTCGTTGAGGCCGAGCGCGAGCACGACGGCCAGGGTGGGCCCGATGCACGGGGTCCAGCCCAGTCCGAACACCACGCCGAGCAGCGGCGCGCCCGCCAGCCCGGCGTTCGGCAGCTTGTGGATCCGCACGTCGCGCATCAGCCCCGGCAGGACGCCGAGGAAGGCCAGCCCGAGCAGGATCGTCAGCACGCCGAGCACCCTGGTGATGACCTCGGCGTGGCCCAGCAGGACCGAGCCGAGCCCGCCGAACAGCGCGCCGCTGAGCACGAACACGGCCGCGAACCCGGCCACGAACAGCACCGCGCCGAGCACCAGCCGCCCGCGCTTGGGATCGGCGCTCATGCCGGTCACGTACGACAGGTAGCCGGGCACCAGCGGCAGCACGCACGGCGACAGGAACGACACCACCCCGGCGAGCACCGCGATGGGCACCGCCAGCAGCAGTGAGCCGGAGGCGACCACGTCATTCATCGCGGACCTTGGTGACGGTGTTCATCAGGTCGGTGTACTTGACCGCGCCGAGCGCCCTGGCGGCGACGCGCCCCTGCTTGTCGATGATCAGCGTGGACGGGATGGCCGCGGGCGGCACCGTGCCCTGGAAGGACAGCGCCACCTTGCCCGGCTGGTCGAAGATGTGCGGGTAACCGGTCTGCTCGGTGCGTTCGAACGCCTGCGCGTCGGCCTGGCGGTCCTTGAAGTCGACGCCGAGGAACTGCACGCCGCTCGCCTTGGTCTTGGCGGCGACCTCCTTCAGCACCGGCGCCTCGGCCCGGCACGGCCCGCACCAGGACGCCCAGAAGTTGAGCACCACGACCTTGCCCTTGTAGGCGGCCAGGGAGGCGTTGCCGCCGTCGAGGGTCGGCCCCTCCACGGCGGGTGCCGGCTTGCGGTCGGCCACGGTGAACACCTGCATCTTCCCGTCGCCCGCGACGAAGCGGGTGTCGCCCGCCTGCGGCTGGCCACCCTGGTTGCCCGCGCATCCGGCGAGCAGCACGCCCAGCAGGGCGAGGAAGACGAACTTCGCGCGCACGGAGGAAGATCTCCTTGTACTACAACCGGTAGAGCTTGTAACTCTACCGGCGGGCCGGTCCGCCCGGCACATCGGGGGAAACCCGCGGCGCCGGGCGCCGGGCTCACCACGCCGGGGGAAACGCGCGGCGCCGGGTGCTGGGCCCGCCACGCCGGGGGAAACGCGCGGCGCCGGGTGCTGGGCCCGGCACGCCGGGCGCGGTCTCAGGCTCCGGGAAGCGACGGGCCCTTCGCGAGCGAACCGGCGGGCTCGCTGTAACCGATGCTGACCAGGCGGTCGCCGTCGAAGGTGAAGCTGGTGAGGCTGGCCAGCCCGCACTGCCTGCGCCGGGGGTCGTGCCAGAGCCGCCTGCGGCCCTCGGCGGCCATCCTGATGGTCCAGATCGGGAGCTGGTGGCTGACCAGAACCGCCTCGTGGCCGCGCGCCCGCGCCCTGGCGTCGTCGACGACCGTGCGCATCCGCGCGACGATCGCCGGGTACGGCTCCCCCCACGAGGGACGCATCGGGTTGTAGAAGTAGCGGTAGTTCCTCGGGTCGCGCAGGATCGCCAGCCCCTGGCCCACGCTGCGCCCCTGGAGCAGGTTGCCCGCCTCGATCAGCCGCTCGTCGTCGCGTACGTCCAGGCCGAGGGTCGAGGCGAGCGGGGCCGCGGTCTCGAGGGCCCGTTCGAGGGGCGAGCTGTAGATGGCGACGATGTCGCGGTCGGCGACCGCCTTCGCGACCGTCTCCGCCATCAGGTGCCCTGTCTTGGACAGGTGATAGCCGGGCAGCCTGCCGTACAGGACGCCGTGCGGGTTGTGCACCTCACCGTGGCGCAGCAGGTGGACGACGGTGGTTTCAGCCATGGTGTCGCACAGCTTATCCGTTGCGGTCGGACGGACCGCCAGCACCCGACTGGTCCCTGAGCTGGGGGCCGGGATAAGGTCGAGCCTGACCGCGCCTAGGGTTCCGCGTTCCGGCCTGCCCCACGTCGCTCCACCACAATCAGGGCCGGAAGCCAGGTCCGAGCGGCGCCCCGGCCCGGCAGGGCCGCACAGCTGACGGGAGAAAAGCCTGGAGGCTCCTATCCGCATCTCCGGAAGGAGTCTGCCGGGTGAGTCCCTGGGCCCTCGTTCTCGTGCTCGTCGCCGCCGTCGCCCACGCCTGCTGGAACCTGCTGGCCAAGAAGGCGTCGCAGGCCGACGGCCTGGTCTTCCTGTGGCTGGTCGCCGCCACGTCCACGGTGCTGTGGAGCCCGCTGTTCGTCGGGTTCCTGCTGGTGACGGGGGCGCGGGTGACCTGGACCGAGCTGGCCGTGACCGGCTGCAGCGCGGCTATCCATCTGGGCTACTTCGTGCTGCTCCAGCGCGGGTACGGCGCCGGCGACCTGTCGGTCGTCTATCCGGTGGCGCGGGGCACAGGCCCGATGCTGGCGAGTCTGGTGGCGGTGCTGTTCCTCGGCGAGCGTCCCGGCCCCATCGGCGTCGCCGGCGTCGTGCTGGTGGGCGTGGGCGTGTTCCTGATGAGCGGCGGCAGGGGCGGCGATCTGAAGGGGCTGGCGTTCGGCCTGGCCGTGGGTCTGTTCATCGCCGCGTACACGGTCTGGGACTCGCGGGTGGTGAGCGCGTTCGCGGTTCCTCCGGTGGTGCTGAACTATCTCGGCGAGACCGGGCGCGCCCTCGCGCTGGCCCCTGCCGTGCTGGGCGGGCGGCGCCGGGAGCTGCTCGCCCCGACCTGGCGCGAGCACAGGTTCCGGATCATCGGCGCGGCCGTGCTGATCTTCGTGTCGTACCTGCTGGTCCTGTTCGCGTTCACGATGGCGCCGGTGACCGTGGTGGCTCCGGCGCGGGAGGTCAGCGTGCTGATCGCGGTCGTGCTGGGCGGGCGGCTGCTCGCCGAGGGCGACCTGCGCCGCAGGCTGCTGGCGGGGGCCGTGATCCTGGGCGGTGTGGTGGCGATCGCGCTCAGCTGACGGCCCAGGCGTTCTCCTGGGTGCGGCTGGCCTGGGTGAGCGCCTCGACGGCCGCCCTGATGGCGGGGCGGCGGGCCGCGTCCGTCCGCCAGAGGGCGTAGATGCGGCGCGACTGCCTGGGCATCAGCGGGACGATCCGTACGCCCTCGGGGACGGGGCCGCGCCCCATCCTGGGGATGATCGAGCAGCCGATCCCGGCGGCGACCAGCGCCATGTGGGTCGGGTACTCGTCGGCCATGCAGGAGATCTCGGGCTCGACCTGGGCGTTGCGCAGCGTGAAGACCAGCCAGTCGTGGCAGACGGTGCCCGGCGAGGAGCTGATCCACTGGTCGCCCTGGAGCTCCGCCAGCTCGATCTCCCTGCGGTCGGCGAGCGGGTGGTCGGCGGGTACGGCCACGTCGGCGATGTCGTCGAGCAGGGTGGCCTTGGACAGCCCCTCCGGGATGGCCATCGGACGGTTCTGCCAGTCCTGGACGACGCCCAGGTCCAGCTCGCCTCTGGCGACCTCGCGCACCACGCGTTCCGGCTCGCGCTCGTTGAGCTGCACCAGCAGGTCGGGGTGCCGGTCTCGGAGCTGGGAGAGCGCGACGGGCATCAGGCCGCGCGCCGCCGTCGGGAACGCACCCACGTGCAGCCGCCCCACGACCTCGCCGCGCAGCGCCTCGAAGTCCGCCTCGGCGGTCTCCACCAGCGCGAGGATGCGCTCCGCGTGCTCGGCGAGCAGCCCGGCCGCGTCGGTCAGCCTGACACCGCGCCCGCTGCGCTCCATGAGCCGTGCGCCCGTCTCCCGCTCCAGCTTCGCGATCTGCTGGGAGACCGCGGAGGGGGTGACCATGAGCGCGTCGGCGGCGGCGCCGACCGAGCCGTAGACGTGGACGGCGTGAAGGGCCTTGAGGCGGTTCAAGTCCAACATGTAAGCCAGTCTAAAGGGTTAAGCGTAGAAAGTCTCGCTTGTCCTTCACTCTGTAGCATCGGAAAATATATGCATGAGAATCGTTAAGTCGAAGAAGATCCAGCCCACCCCGTCCTCCTACCTCAAGGTGCTGGCAGAGCAGGCGCGCGAGCAGCGCATCCGCTACCAGAAGCCCGCTTCTGCGTGAGGCCGCGCCACCTGGCACTCGCCGTCGGCCTCGCGGCCGTGTGGGGGTTCAACTTCGTCGTCATGCAGGTGGGCCTGAGGCACTTCCCGCCGCTGCTCTACGCGGGGCTCAGGTTCACCCTGGCCGCCTTCCCCGCACTGCTGTTCGTCGGGCGGCCAGGAGTGCCGTGGCGCTGGGTCGCCGCGGTCGCCTCCACCATCGGCGTCGGCCAGTTCGGCCTGCTGCTCATCGGCATGCGGGCCGGCATGCCCGCCGGGCTGACCTCCCTGGTCCTGCAGGTGCAGGCCCTGTTCACGGTGCTGTTCGCGGTCACGCTCCTCGGTGAGCGGCTCACCGCCCGCCGCGTCACCGGGCTGGGCGTCGCCTTCGGCGGCCTGATCCTGGTGGCCCTCGACTTCGGCCTCTCGGGGCCCGTCGGCGCGTTCGCCCTCTGCGTGGCGGCCGCCGCAGCCTGGGGGCTCGGCAACGTCTTCCAACGCCGGGCCGCGCCGCCCGACTCGCTGCGCTTCATGGTCTGGGTGAGCGCCTTCTCCGCCCCGCCGCTGCTGCTGCTCTCCCTACTGGTGGAGGGCGCGCCCACGCTCAGCTCGCCGGTGGAGGGCTGGGTGTCGCTGGCGTACGTGGCGTTCGTCTCCACACTCGGCGGGTTCGGCCTGTGGGGGTGGCTGCTGCGGCGCTACGACGCGTCCACCGTCGCGCCCTACACGCTGCTGGTGCCGGTGTTCGGGATGTCCTCGGCCGCCCTGATGACGGGCGAGCCGATCTCCTGGGTGAAGCTGGGGGCGGCGGCCCTCATCGTGGCCGGCGTGCTGTACGCGGGCAGCCGCCCCCGGGCACTCCAGCCCGTCCTCGAGCGCTGACCCCTACTGGACGCGCTCGAACGGCGCCGGGGTCCGGCCGGTCCAGCGGTACAGCTCGGACGTGGCGGTCTGCTTGGTCACCCCGTCCTCGACGGTCGTGCCCTGCTTGGTGACGTAGTAGCGGCCGTCGCCCAGCGAGGCCAGGCCGTACTGGCCGCCGAACTCCCAGCCCCACACGTCGGACGCCGCGTCGTGCAGCCCCTTGTGGAGCAGGGAGAGGAGCTCGCCCTGCTCGGGCTGCCGCTGCCCCTCGACCGGCCCCCGCACCGCGGGCCTGGATCCGTCGACGACGAAGAACGAGTAGTTCGGGAACCGCGGCTTGACGCCCTTGTAGACGGCCATGAACCAGTTGCCGGTGTACCCGTCGTACGCCAGGTTCTGCACGCCGTACGTGGTGTTGCCGGTGCGGACGAAGTACTTCCCGTCGACCCGCCCGGGGCCGGACGTGTGCGACTCCGCCTGGCTCAACGGGCGCTCGTACCTGCGCCAGTTGTCGATGTCGTACTGCAGGAGGACCTGGTAGTCGTTGTCCTGGCGGTCGGCGTTGGCGTAGATCCCGTAGGCCACGGTCAGCTTCTGCTTGCCGTGCCGCCTGCCGAACTCCGGCCCGAAGGAGACTCCGTCGATGCCGCTGCAGCCGTAGCGGTGGTCGGCGGTCTTGGCCGTGTCACCGTCGAAGACGCCGTCGCCGTCCATGTCGGCGCTGTAGTCGTCCACCACCTCCTTCAGGTAGACGGCGGACACCACGTCGGAGCCCTCGGCGTTCATGTCGAGGCTGGTGATGCGGTCGACGTCGAAGATGGCGATGTAGAACGCCTTGGCGTCCTTGTACTCCAGGGAGCCGTAGACACGGCCGTCCCGGCTGTTGAAGTCAAGGTCGCCGAGGTGGCCCGTGAACCCGGTGACGGACCCCACGGGCCGGCCCTCCAGGTCCGTCTTGACCAGGAGGTTGGTGAAGGAGAAGTACATGTACCCCTTCTTCTGGTCGACGGCGATGCCCTGCACGTGCCCTGAGGGCCAGGCCCCGCCGTACACCTCGGGCGGCGTCTCCGGTCGCACGGCTGCCTGCACAGGCGCCGTGACCAGGGTCGATGCCATCAGCGCCGTGAGTAACACCTGTGCGACCCGCATGTCGTAACCTTCCGATGATCGTTATTTACTGATCATCCAAGGTACGGAGCGGAAGCAGATCTTTACCGACATCTGTCTGACTTTCTGCATACCCGCGTGAAAATCGTGGCTTGCCTTGCCACCGGTGTCAACGTTTAGCGTCGGGAGTCCTCCTCTCACGGAACGGACCGCCATGACCTCCCCTGACGACCGCGCATCGCTGCTCGACCACGACCGGCGCTTCTTCGACGCCCTGGTCGCCGCCGACCTCGCCACCCTGGACGCCCTGCTGGCCGACGACTTCCTGCTGGTCGGCGTCGGCGACGGCGCGGTCGCGACCAGGGCCGACCTGCTCGGCCTGATGGCGGCTGGAACGCTCCGGTTCCCGGCCATCCACTCCTACCCGGACGAGGCCGTCGTCCGCCGTGCCGGAGACGTCGGCATCGTCGTCGGACGCACCGGCATGGACTTCACCGGCCCCGACGGCGCCACCTTCACCGCCGGAAGCCGGTACACCCACGTCTTCGCCGCCACCCCGGGCGCGGGATGGCGGCTCCTCTCCGCTCAGGGCACGGAGATCAAACCCGCGGCGTGACCGGGGGCTGAGGAACGGTACGGGGCGTTCGCGGGCGGAGCCGCACGGTTGTGGGCCGGTACCAGGGGCGCTACCGTTCATCGGACTCCAAATGATCTTTCGACCCGCTTCGGAGCAGCCCGTGAGTGACGCTTACTCTCCCGTTCCGGAACTCAACAGGCTCAAGGAGTTCGCAGAGCGATGCGGAAGCGAGTACTACGCCAACCAGTTCGAGCTTGTCGAGTTCGGCAAGCCCAGCGGCGCCGAGACGTACTCGGAGGAGCAAGAGTTCGTCGACAGCTTCGTGTGCTTCGCCCGCGCCAACAGAGCCGGTTCGGACTATGCGTTCTGGCGCGTCGACGACCGGGCGGACCTGGCCACGTTGCCCGTGGTGGTCTTCGGGGACGAGGGTGGGATATGTGTCGTCGCCCGCAATCTCCGGGACCTGCTTCGGCAACTCGGATGTGACTGGTGGCAGTGGCCTTCCTGGGAGGGTGCCCAGTTCGTGGAGCCCGACCTTGACGACAAGCCCAGCCCACGCCATGGGGACTATCTCGAATGGCTGAATGAGACCTTCGGCCTCACCCCGCCGGACAATCCCAACGAGCTCCGGAACGTCGCAGAGGCCGAGTTCGGCGCCCTGTTGGAGAGCTGGGTGGATCGCTTCTACCAGGACGAGTAGGAGCTGCTCGGCAACAGCCCGTGCGGCGGTACTCGGCGAGCGAGGCGACGGCCGCGTCTCGCCGAGCCGCATCGCGGTCTCAAACCCCTGACCGTCACAGGGTCGCTGCGGCGGCCTTGGCGGCGGCGGGGAGCGCGTCGGCGACCCGGGTGAGGGCCTCCTCGTCGTGCGCGCCCGACAGGAACCAGGCCTCGTACGCCGAGGGCGGGAGGTAGACGCCCTGGTCGAGCATGGCGTGGAAGAACGCCTTGAAGGCGTCGGTGTTCTGGGTCTGGGCGTCGGCGAAGTCGCGCACCTGGCGGTCGGTGAAGAAGACGGAGAACAGGTTGCCCGCCGTCTGGAGCCGGTGCGGCACCCCCGCCGCCGTCAGCGCCTCGGTCGCCGCCTGGGCCACCGTGGCGGCCGCCGCGTCGACCCTGGCGTACACCTCGGTGTCGAGGGCGCGGAGGGTCGCCAGGCCCGCGGCGCACGCCAGCGGGTTGCCCGACAGCGTGCCCGCCTGGTAGACGGGCCCCTCGGGGGCGAGGCGGGCCATGATGTCGGCCCGGCCGCCGAAGGCCGCCGCCGGGAAGCCGCCGCCCATCACCTTGCCGAACGTCATCAGGTCGGCGTCGACCTGGTCCAGGCCGTACCAGCCCGACGGGGAGACGCGGAAGCCCGTCAGCACCTCGTCGACGATCAGCAGCGCGCCGTTGGCCGTGCACAGCTCACGCAGGCGGGCGTTGAAGCCGTCGAGCGGCGGGACGATGCCCATGTTCGCCGGGCACGCCTCGGTGATCACGCAGGCGATCTCGGCGGACGCGAACGCCTCCTCCACCGCCTCGATCGAGTTGTAGGGCAGGACGATCGTGTCGGCCGCGGAGGCGCCCGTCACGCCCGGCGTGTCGGGGAGGCCGAAGGTGACCACGCCGGAACCGGCCGAGGCGAGCAGCGCGTCGACGTGCCCGTGGTAGCAGCCCGCGAACTTGATCACCTTGGAGCGTCCGGTGAAGCCGCGCGCCAGCCGCACGGCGCTCATCGTCGCCTCCGTGCCCGAGCTGACCAGGCGCAGCTTCTCGACGGGGGCGACCCTGGAGACGATCTCCTCGGCCAGTTCGACCTCGCCGGGCGTGGCCGTGCCGTACGAGAAGCCGTGGGCGAGCGCGTCGGAGACCGCCTCGACGACCGCGGGGTGACGGTGGCCGAGGATCATCGGACCCCAGGAGCAGACCAGGTCGACGTAGCGGTTGCCGTCGACGTCGGTGATGTAGGGGCCCTGCCCAGAGGCCATGAAGCGCGGCGTGCCCCCGACGGCGCCGAACGCGCGGACCGGGGAGTTGACACCGCCCGGCACGACGGCGCGGGCGCGGGCGAACAGGCCTTCGGAGTGGTGTGTACGGGTCACGGGTTCCAGGTTAGCCCCGGTCTCCCGCGCCCCCGGAGACGACTAGTCGGCCAGCCATTCAAGGACGCGGAGCGGATCGGGGAGCGGACGGCCGTCGGGAGGGCGCAGCCAGGAGACCGGCTGGCCCGTGGGCAGCGTGGACGGCGGCGCGAGCACGTAGCTGTCGCGGCAGTGCCAGCGCAGGCCCGGGGTGTCGTCGATGGTGGCCGGGTCGCAGTCGAGCTGGCAGGACCACCACTCGTCCTCGTCCTCGGGGTTGCCGCGGGTGGCCACATAGAACAGGACCCGGTCGCCGTTGGCGGCGACCGGGCCCGAGTCTGCCCCGGCGTTGTCGATCCGCGTGAGGGCCGACAGGCCGGTGCCGAGGGGTACGTCGAAGACGTCGAACACGCGGCCGGTGGGGAGGATCACATTGGCCTCGGGCTCGCGTTGCCACCAGCGGGTGAGCTGGGTGGCGTCCGTGGTGGCCTGGAGGCTCCAGGCCGGGGAGAGCGGGTGCGCGCCCGGGTCGGGACAGCCGAGGCGGTCGCAGGAGCACGCGCGGGCGCCTCTGCGAAGGGGATAGGCACCGGGCACGCTCGGCCAGCCCAGGGCCGCGTAGCCGAGCACGGAGTCGATCCGGGTCGGGCGCGACCGCTTTTTGGTACGCCGAGCGAGTGGTACCCCCACCATGGTGTGTCTCCCGTCGATCGCGGTGCCTGAAGCGGCCCCGTCTCCCGGGCTGCACGCACACACGGGACACACCAGCACCTGCTATCACAGTTTACCGCACAGACCTCAGGAGATAGCGGGAAACCCCCCGGTTGAAGACCCGAGCCACCTCGATGGCCTGGGGAAAGGGCCTCGCCCGGCCCGCCTCGGCGTGCCGACCGGGACGACGCGTCAGAGGCGGCGCGCCACCTCGGTGGCCCAGTACGTGAGGATCAGGTCGGCGCCGGCCCGCTTGATCGAGACCAGCGACTCCATGATCATCCGCTCGCGGTCGATCCAGCCGTTGGCGGCGGCGGCCTCGATCATCGCGTACTCGCCGCTCACCTGGTAGGCGGCGACGGGCACGTCCACGTGCGCGCGGAACTGGCTGATGATGTCGAGGTAGGCAAGCGCGGGCTTGACCATGACGGCGTCGGCGCCCTCGGCGATGTCCAGCCGGACCTCGCGCAGCGCCTCCTCCAGCGGGCCCGCGGGGTCCTGCTGGTGCGAGCTGCGGTCGCCGAACTGCGGCGCGCACTCGGCGGCGTCGCGGAACGGGCCGAAGAAGGCCGAGGCGTACTTCGCGGTGTAGGCGAGGATCGGCACGTTGGCGTGGCCGTCGGCGTCGAGCGCCGCCCGGATCGCGCCGACCTGGCCGTCCATCATGCCGCTCGGGGCCACCATCTGCGACCCGGCACGGGCCTGGGCCACCGCGACGGACGCGTACCGCTCCAGGGTCGCGTCGTTGTCGACGTCCCCGGACTCGGTGAGGATGCCGCAGTGCCCGGTGTCGGTGAACTCGTCGAGGCAGGTGTCGGCCATCACCACGGTGGCGTCGCCCACCTCCGCGATCACGTCCCGCAGGGCCACCTGCAGCACGCCGTCGGGGTCGTCGGCGGCCGAGCCGCGGGCGTCCTTGACGGCCGGGATGCCGAAGAGGATCAGCCCGCCCACGCCGGCCTCGGCCGCCTCGCGGGCGGCCTTGCGCATGGAGTCGCGGGTGTGCTGCACCACGCCCGGCATCGAGGCGACGGGGTGCGGCTCGGTGAGGCCCTCCTTCACGAACATGGGCAGGATCAGGTCGGCGGGGTGCAGCCTGGTGCCCGCCACCATCCGCCGCAGCGCCGCCGTACGGCGCAACCTGCGGGGACGGGCGACGGGGAACTCGGCACTCACTTGGCTCTCCTCCTGGCGCCTCGGCGGTTCTGGGAAGGCCGGCGCGGGGTGTCGCCGGCGGCGACGGCGGCGTGCCGCTGCTTCGCACCGTACTCCGCCAGCGCGGCGGCGAGGGCGGAAGCGGACGGACGGTCCGCCATGACGTCGACTCGGAGCCCGAACTCCTCGGCGGTCTTGGCCGTCTGCGGCCCGATGACCGCGATCACGGTGACGTTGTGCGGCTTGCCCGCGATGCCCACCAGGTTCCGCACCGTCGAGGACGAGGTGAACAGCACCGCGTCGAACCCGCCGCCCTTGATCGCCTCGCGGATGGGCGCGGGCGGCGGCGCGGCCCGCACGGTGCGGTAGGCGGTGACGTCGTCGCACTCCCAGCCCAGCTCGGTCAGCCCGGCGACGAGCGTGTCGGTGGAGATGTCGGCGCGCGGCAGCAGCACCCGGTTGATCGGGTCGAGCATCGAGTCGTACGGCGGCCACTCGGCCACCAGCCCCTCGGACGACTGCTCGCCCGACGGCAGCAGGTCGGGCTTCACCCCGAACTCCACCAGCGCCCTGGACGTGGCGTCGCCCACGGCCGCGACCTTGAGCCCGGCGAAGGCACGGGCGTCGAGCCCGTACTCCTCGAACTTCTCGCGCACCGCCTTGACCGCGTTGGCGCTGGTGAACGCCACCCACTCGTAGCGCCCTGTGACCAGGCCCTTGATGGCGCGGTCCATCTGCTGCGGGGTGCGCGGTGGCTCGACCGAGATGGTCGGCACCTCCTCGGGCACCGCGCCGTAGGAGGTGAGCTGCTCCGACAGGCTCTTGGACTGCTCCTTGGTGCGCGGCACCAGGACCCGCCAGCCGAACAGCGGCTTGGTCTCGAACCACGAGAGCTTGTCGCGCAGCCCGACCGCCTCGCCGACGACGATCAGCGCGGGCTCGGTGAAGCCCGCGTGCTTGAGGTCGGCCTGCAGGCGGCCGAGCGTGGAGACCACCGTGTACTGCTCGGTGGTGGTGCCGCCGCTGCTGACGGCGACGGGCGTGCTGTCGGGCTTGCCGCCCGCGACCAGCGCCTTGCCGATCGGGACGGCCTCGCCGATGCCGTTGTAGATGACCAGCGTGCCGCGGCAGGCAGCGTGCGCGGACCAGTCCTGCTCCTGCGCGGCGTCGACGACCCGGAACTCGGGCACGGCGGTCGCCGGCGGGATGCCCGCGTAGGTGAGCACCGCCGTGGCGGGCGGCACGCCGGGCACGATCTCGAAGTCCACCTCCGCCGCGGCACACGCCGCGACCTCCTCGGTGACCGAGGAGAACAGCATCGGATCGCCCTCACACAGGCGCACCACGAGCTGACCCGCCAGGGCGCGCTTGACGAGGTCGCCGCGCGCGACCTCCACGCCCTCACGGCAGTGCCGAAGCAGCGGGCCGAACTGCTCCTCGTCGAGGACGACCGCGTCGGCCTTGGCGAGGAGCTCGGCGCCGCGAAGCGTGAGCAGGTTCGGGTCGCCGGGACCCGCGCCTACGAACGCGACGAAACCGGAGGTTGGACTATCGGAGCTCAATGGGACTGCTCCCCCATCAATCTGTCGGCCCCTTCGGCGATCATCTCGGCCGCCAGTTGGCGCCCCAGGCTCTCAGCCGCCGAAGGAGAACCGGCGGTGGACTTGCGGACCGCCTGCCTGCCGTCGAGAGCGACGACAGTGGCGGTCAGGTTCAGAGTGTGCCCGTCATCGACCGCGAAAGCACCCACGGGGGCAGAGCACCCGGCTTCGAGGGCGGACAGGACCGTGCGCTCGGCGGTCACCGCGGAACGGGTCCGCGGGTCGTCGAGCACCCCGAGGAAGCCGACCAGGTCGGCGCGGTCCGCGAGGCACTCCACGGCCAGCGCACCCTGGCCAGGGGCCGGCAGCAGCTCCTCGATCTCGAAGATCTGCGAGATCTCGGAGTCGCGGCCGATCCTGGTCAGGCCCGCCGAGGCGAGCACGACGGCGTCGAGCTCGCCTGAGGTTACCTTGCCGATGCGGGTGTCGGCGTTGCCCCGGATCGGGACGTACTCCAGATCCGGCCTGAGCGCGCGCAGCATGGCGATTCTGCGCGGCGAACCGGTGCCGACCCGGGCGCCGGGCGCCAGGTCGTCGAACTTGACGGGACCCACCAGCGCGTCGCGGTGGTCGTGCCTGGCGGGGATCGCGGCCAGCGTGAAGCGTGGGTCCTGGGTGGTCGGCAGGTCCTTCAGCGAATGGACGGCGAAGTCGATGCCGCCCTCGACCAGCTTGTCGCGCAGCGCGCTGACGAACACGCCGGTGCCGCCGAGCTGGGCGAGCTGGGCCTTGGTCACGTCCCCGAAGGTCGTGACGCCGACCAGCTCCACGGCCCGCCCGGTGCGCTCGGTGTAAGCATCGGCGACCATCTGCGACTGTGTGGTCGCCATCAGGCTGCGCCTGGTTCCGAGTCGTAGGGTCGTCACAGCTCCACCTCCCTCACGGCCTCGGGCATCTTCGGATCCAGGTCGAACAGCTCGCGCAGCGCTTCCGCATAATGATCGCCTCCCGGGGAGGTGGCGAGCTGTTTGACACGCACAGTCGGCTCGTGAAGCAGCTTGTCGACGACACGCTGCACGGTCAGGGTCACCTCGTCCCGGGTTTTCGCGTCGAGGTGGGGGATGCGCATCATGAGACGGCCCAGCTCGGCCTCCACCACGTCGGCCGCCTTGGTGCGCAGCGCGACCACGGTCGGGGTGACCTTGGACGCGCGCTCCGCGCCGAGGTAGGCGGCGAGCTCCTCGGCGAGGAGCGCCCGGACGGAGGCGACGGAGTCGCCCTCGCGCGAGCCGATGCCCGACTGCTGGATGGTCTCCAGGTCGACCAGCGTCACGCCGGGGACGGCCCGGACCTCGGGGTCGATGTCGTGGGGAAGCGCCAGGTCGAGGAGGAACACGCCGCTGCTGAGCATGTCGGGGGTGATCAGGTGGTGGCCCGCGCCGGTGCAGGTGATGACGATGTCGGCCGCCGCCAGCTCTCGGGGAACCGCGGAGAACTCCACCGCCCTGCCGCCGACCTGGTCGGCCAGGCGCACGCCGCGCTGGTACGTCCGGTTGGCCACCACGATGTCGGTGACGCCCGCCCGTGCCAGGGTAACGGCGGCGAGCGAGCTCATCGAGCCCGCGCCCACCACCAGCGCCCGGCGGCCCTTCAGCTCGCCCGCCAGCGCGAGCCCGGCGGTCACCAGGGAGGCTCCCGCGTGGTCGATGCTGGTGTCGGTGTGGGCGCGCTTGCCGACGCGCAGCGCCCGCTGGACGACCTCGTTCAGCGTCGCGCCGACCGTGCCCTGCTTCTGCCCCAGCTTGAGCGCCTGGCGTACCTGGCCGAGGATCTGGCCCTCGCCCACCACCATCGAGTCGAGGCCGCACACCATCGAGAAGAGGTGCTCGACGGCGCGGTCCTCGTAGTGGACGTACAGGTGCGGGGTCAGCTCGTCGAGCGGAACGCCCGAATGGACGCTCAGCAGATGGCTGACCGAGTTGACGGCCGCGTGGAAGCGGTCGACCGCGGTGTAGACCTCGACCCGGTTGCAGGTCGAGACCACCATGGTCTCCGCCACGCAGACGTCCTGCTGCACGTCGTGCAGCAGTTTGACGAGCGCGTCACCGGCTACCGAGACGCGTTCGAGCAGAGCCACGGGAGCGGTCCGGTGGCTGAGTCCGATGGTCAGAACACTCATTGACTGTCCACGGCCATGAGCGGCCCCCCAGCTTTGCGTTGCTCGTGGAACGCAAGGATCTGTAGTTCTATGGATAGGTCGACTTTACGGACATCGACGCTTTCAGGCACGGCGAGTACGACGGGGGCGAAGTTCAGGATGCTGGTCACGCCTACCGCTACCACGCGGTCGCAGAGCTCCTGAGCCGCCTCAGCCGGTGTCGCCAGAACCACGATCGAAACTCCACGCCGTTTGATCACGGCTTCCAGTTCGTCGATGTGCTCAACATTCAACCCCGCAATGTCGTCGCCTACGACCTCGGGGTCGGCGTCGACCAGAGCGGCGATGCGGAAGCCACGGGAGACGAACCCGCCGTAGTTGGCGAGCGCGCGGCCGAGGTTGCCGACGCCGACGATGGCGACCGCCCAGTCCTGGGTCAGGCCGAGCTCGCGGGAGATCTGGTAGACCAGGTACTCGACGTCGTAGCCGACACCACGGGTGCCGTACGAGCCCAGGTGCGACAGGTCCTTGCGAAGCTTGGCCGAGTTGACCCCGGCCGCCGATGCCAGGTCTTCGGAGCTGACCGTCGTGATCGCGCGCTCCGCCATCCCGTGCAGCGCCCGCAGGTACAACGGGAGCCGGGCGACCGTTGCCTCGGGTATGCCACGGTCACGGGACTGCGTCGGGCTCTTCACGTGCCGGAGCTCCAGGGGAACGGGCGGCCTTGAGAGCCGCGTGAATGGAAGCGAACCGCCTTTCAGGTTAATCCTTTTGTGAAGCGATGCACAAAGTCACCGAGGCAGGGGCGCTACGGTGGGAGCCATGCACCACATCACCTTGCTCGGCAGGCCCGGCTGTCACCTCTGCGAGGACGCCCGCGAGGTCATCGCCAGAGTGGCTGACGAGCTGGGAGTGACATGGGAGGAGATCGACATCGACTCCTCCGGTGAGCTGCGCGACAAGTACGGCGAGATGATCCCCGTCACTCTGGTCGACGGGGTCCAGCACGACTTCTGGCGCGTCTCGGAGGACCGGCTGCGGGCCGCGCTCGCCTAGTAGCTCGCCTAGTACATCGCGGTCGGCAGCGGCACCACCTTGGCCGCGTTGACGTTCAGCTCGATGACGTTGGTGGCCAGCACCATGGCCTGGCGCTCGTTGAGGAACCGCTCGACGTGCGGCTGGCGCTGGTGGTCGCGGTAGGCGACCTCGTCGCGGTAGAGCTCGTAGACGATGCGCTGCAACGGCGCCGACTTGACCCCGTGGCAGGCGTAGACAAGTGTGTCGGGTTCGCCACGTCGCACGGCCTCCACGGTCTGCTCGGCGAGGCGGTCGAACGCGGCTCCCGAGCCGTCCATGAGGGTGAAGACGGTCAGCAGGCCGTAGATGCTCGGCGAGGGCTTGCCGGACCCGGGCTGCTGCTGTGGCTGCGCCTGGTGCGGGCCGGTGGAGAAGAGCTCGGCCCCCGGGTAGACGGCGCCGGTGCCGGGCATGGAGTAGTCCTGGCGCGGCACGTCCTGCTGGGCGGGGCCGCCGCCGTGCCTGCCGTTCATGATGTAGCCCGTCGAGGGGCCGGCGTCGGGCGGGGACGTCATCCGGGCCGCGTAGTCGACCTCCTGGTCGCCCGCCCGGTACTCGGCCACCAGGTCGCCCAGGCCCGACCTGCGGGGCTGCACGGCCGGCGGCGCCTCGGGCGCGACCACGGGCGGGGGCATGGGCTGGGGCATGGGCTGGGGCATGGGCGATCTCAACGCCACGGTGGGCTCCGACTGCTCCGCTGCCGCTGCCGCGGCCCGGCGCGGCGATGGCCGCCGTTCCTGCTCGACCTCGTCCTCGTCGTCCTCGTACGGGGCCAGCGGGCGCAGCACGCAGTACCAGATGGCGGCGGCGGCCACCACGAACAGCGCGGTCGTGAAGATCCCCGGCACGGAGAACCGCATCGCGCCGATCAGCGCGATGCCGGAGGGCGCGATGACGGCGACGGCGTGCAGGTTGTCGGTGTCGTACTCGTCGCCGTTGCGCCACCTGAGCCCCGCGAACACCGCGGCCGCGAGCAGGACCAGCACGTCGACGACGTGCACGCCGAGCAGCAGCTTGTCGGGGATCAACCCCCAGTGACCGGACCCCGTGGGCAGCAGCTTGGTCATCTTGCCGCTGTTGAGCAGCGGGTCGGCGACGAGGATCACCGACGCGGTGATGGTGATCGCGATGCTGTAGAGCCAGGCCGCGAATTTCGGGGGGGCCTTTTCACTCAGGAGCTGGATCAGCCCGATTCCCAGCCAGAGCGGCGCGAGCAGCGACCCGGTGAGTTGATAGATCTTGAACGTGGCCGTGCCGAACCCCATGAGGTAGCCGACACCGATTACGCCCAGTGACACGCAGAGCGCCACGGCTGCAACGGTCCAGGCGATCAGCCACCCCTCGGGGTCGTCACGCAACCTTCTGATCAGGGCACCCGCGGCGATCGCGGCGAGAAGGGCACCGGCGAAGGCGATGACAGCGACGAGGATCTCCATGGTGACTCCAATGCTGCCGGACGATGCCTCCCAGCCGGTAGCCGAAGAGGGAACGGGTCGGTCCAACACGGTATCCGCCGATTACGGCTAGTCCTGCCTAGCCCAAGCGGATTGTGGAATTTCCGGTTGATTTCTAGAGTGTTCGAGCAGCCGCACCCCTTACCCCGTAGGGATACCGGATGCCTGACTCGTGGCCGTTCGCCGGGCTACTCACTCCAGCGCTCGCTGGCCCCGCCCGGACGAGCGAGCTTGCCGTGCGCGAAGACGTCCGCGCAGAAAGCAGCGCGGTGGTCTCCGACGACCAGCGCACGCTGGTGCTGCGCGCCAAGACCGGAAACACGGAGGCTTTTGGCACGCTCTACGACCGCTATGTGGACCTCGTCTACCGCTACATCTACTTCCGGGTCGGCTCGCACCAGCTCGCCGAGGACCTGACCAGCGAGACCTTCCTGCGCGCGCTGCGCCGCATCACCGACTTCACCTGGCAGGGACGCGACTTCGGCGCCTGGCTCGTGACCATCGCCAGGAACCTGGTGACCGACCACTTCAAGTCCGGGCGCTACCGGCTGGAGATCCCCACCGGAGAGGTGATCGACGTCCCGCTCGACGGCGCGCACATCCCGGAGAACGCCGTGGTCACGGCGATCGTCAACGACCGGATCCTGCGCGCCGTCCGGGACCTCAACCCGGAGCAGCAGGAGTGCGTCGTCCTCCGGTTCCTGCACGGCCTGTCACTGGCGGAGACCGCGTTGATCATGGGGAAGAAGAGTGGAGCGATCAAAGCGCTGCAGTTCCGGGCGATCCGCGCGCTGGCCAGGGCGCTCAAGAACGACCTCGCATGACGCGTCCCAGCCGCGGTGGCCGGGGCTGTCCGGCGACACGCCGCGTAACCTCGGCCTGAGGCGCTTCGTTAGGCAGGTGTCACGGCCGGGTATTCTCGCGGGGGCGGCAGGGAGCAGTCATGGGTAGGGCGCGCAGATCGCGCGAACGCGTGCTGGGCCAGCTGTCGGAGCTGGGGAGGCTGCCGCTCGGCGGCGGCCCGGAGGCCGCATTCCGCGACCGGCTGCGTCACGAGCTCCTTTCGGCGCAGGCCCCCGACCCCGTCAGGCCCGCCAGGCGAGGCCACCGCCTCCCGGCCAGACGACGCCTGTCCCCGTTCTCCCAGCTCGCCACGTTCGGCCTGGCGGCCGTCATGATGGTGTCAGCCTTCGCCACCTACCAGTCGGTGCCCGGCGACACGCTCTACCCGCTCAAGCGCGCCGCCGAGAGCACCCTCGTACGGCTCAGCCACGACGACGTGGAACGGGCGCAGCGCGAGCTCGACTCGGCCAAGAGCAGGGCCTCCGAGGTCGCCCGGCTCCTCGGCTCGTCCAACGACAGCCCCCTGGTCACCAAGACGCTCAAGGACATGGAGGAGTCCACCCGCTCCGGCATCAACAGGCTGGAACGGGTCGAACCGCGCTCCCCCAAGATCAAGCGCTTCGCTCGGGACCAGAAGAACATGGTCGAGCCGATGTTGGAACAGCTCGACGAGGTACAGCACGACCAGGCCACGGGCTACCTGGACTACATCCAGGGGCTGGAGGCGCCGGGCTAGGTAAGCTGAGGCGCATGTGGCGGCTAATTCGACGACGGAACGACGTGGAGGCGGAGGTCGCCGGCGAAGCAGCCGCGGCTGCCGCTGTCACGGCTCCCCCTGCCGAGCCCGACCTACAGGCAGCGGCCTTCTTCGATGTCGACAACACGATGATGCGCGGCGCCTCGATCTACCACTTCGCCAGGGGCCTGGCCACGCGCGGCTTGTTCACCACGTCCGACCTGCTCAAGTTCGCGGTCGGGCAGGCGGTCTTCCGGCTCGGCGGCAACGAGAACCCCGAGCACATCAAGGTCGCCCGCGAGACCGCGCTGGCGTTCGTCGCGGGCGCCAAGGTCGACGACGTGGTGCGGCTCGGCGAGGAGATCTACGACGAGGTCATGGCCGACCGCATCTGGGGCGGCACCCGCGCGCTCGCCCAGAGCCATCTGGACGCCGGCCAGCGGGTGTGGCTGGTGACCGCCACGCCCGTCGAGCTGGCCCGGGTGATCGCCCAGCGGCTCGGCCTGACGGGCGCGCTCGGCACGGTCGCCGAGACCAGCGACGGCGTCTACACCGGGCGGCTGGTCGGCGACCTGCTGCACGGCCCCGCCAAGGCCGAGGCGGTGCGCGCGCTGGCCCGCCGCGAGGGCCTCGACCTGACCAGGTGCACCGCCTACAGCGACTCGGCCAACGACCTGCCCATGCTGTCGCTGGTCGGCCACGCCGTGGCCATCAACCCCGACGGCGAGCTGCGCGAGCACGCCAGAAAGCACGGCTGGCCCGTCAAGGACTTCCGCACCGGCCGCAAGGCGACGATGACCGCGCTGCCGATCGCCGCGGGCATCGGCGCGGTGGCGGGCGGCGTCGCCGCGGGCATCGCGCTCCGCAGGCACTACCGCACCCCCCAGTAGCGCCGCGTCTCACGCCCGACGGCACCAGGGAGGCGCCCGCCTGCGAAGGCGCCGGGGCGCCGTTGAGAGGGCCACCCCGGGATGCCTCACTTCAGGCGGTCGAACAGCTTCTGCGCGTCCGGCTGCTTCCACACGACTCTGTTCATGTCGTCGGGGGCCGGCATCAACGGCACCACGACGAACGACGGCGTGCCGCGCTCCAGTCTGCGCGCGAGGCCGTACATCACCTCCAGGTCGAGGCCCTCGTCGGTGACGGCCGACCGGCTGACCACGTCGAGGAAGGACCGGAGCTTGACGGGGTCGGTGAGCTCCTTCCTCGCCTTCGCCAGCATCACGCGCAGGAGCACCATCTGCCGCTTGAGCCGCTGGATGTCGGACCCGTCGCCGGTGTGCCGCAGCCGCATGTACCCCAGCGCCTGCTCGCCGTTCAGGCGGCTGGTGCCCGCCGGAAGCTTCAGCTTGGACGCCGCGTCGTTCACCGGAGTCCTGAGCTTGACCTCCACCCCGCCCAGCGCGTCGACCACATCCTTGAAGCCGGCGAAGTCCACCACGACGAAGTGGTCCACGCGAACCTTCGTGAGCTTCTCCACGGTGGCGACGGCGCACGTCACGCCACCGGAGTTGAACGCGGAATTGATCATGTCTCTTCTGGGGGGCGCGGATCCGCACGAGGGGATCTGCACCATCGAGTCGCGCGGGAGGCTGACCACGGTCACCCGCCCGCCTCCTTCGGGCAGGTGCACGAGCATCATGGTGTCGGACCGCGCCCCCCCGCCTCCGGTCGAACGGGCCTGCGCCGGGCCGTACTTGGCGTTGCCCTCGCCCTGGCGGGTGTCGGAGCCGATCACCAGCACGTTCAGCGCGCCCGTCAGCTTCGCGGGACGCGCGCCCACCGGCAGCGGCACGGTCTGGCGCCCGCTCAGCACCAGGGTGGGAACCGCGACCGCCAGCGCGGTGGCGACGGCGACCAGCCCGGCCATGAACCAGCCCATCCGCAGCCGGCGCGGGCGCTCCCGCAGCAGGCGCTGCCGCTGGCGCGCCAGTGTGAGCGGAGGCTCGTGCTCCAGGTCTCTGCCGAGGTCGCGGAGCATCTTCAGGTCGTCCATGGTCACGCCTCCTCCAGCATGGGGTTGGTGTCGCCCAGGGCGGCGCGCACCTTCCGCCTGCCCCGGTTGAGGCGGGAGCGCACGGTGCCCACGGGGATGTCGAGCGCCCGTGCGACCTCCTCGTAGCTGAGATCGCCCCAGGCGATCAGCAGCAGCACGTCGCGGTCCTTGGCGGGCAGCGCGGCGAGGGCGCGGGCCAGCTCCGGCCTGGACGCCTGCGCGGTGACCCCGGCGGCCACCCGGTCGGCGGGCGACTCCACCTCGGCGTCGACCGGGGCGCGCTGGAACGCGCGGTAGCGGGCCGCCTCGGTGCGGCGGTGCCGGGAGATGAGCTTGGTGAGAATGCCGAAGAGCCACGGCCTGGCGTCAGGGTAGGCCAGGTCGTAGCTCTTCCTGCGGGAGAAGGCGACCAGGAAGGTCTCGCCGACGAGGTCCTCGGCGGGCTCGGGGCCGAGCCGTTTGGAGACGTACCTGTAGAGCATGGCGGAGTAGCGGTCGAACAGCTCGGCGAACGCCTCAGGTTCTGTTAACGAGGCGCTGACGAGGTCCGAGTCCACACTCCTGGTGGCGGGTTGCGTGATCATCTCCGCCTTTCTGTGGGGAGCCGGTCAAGGATGTCTCGCCACAACCCGCCGTCCGGGTTCACAGCTCCTTGCGCGTTCCTCCGTCGATGGTGAGGTCCGCGCCCGTCGTGCTGCCGGAACGGGGTGAGACGAGCAGCGCGACGGCGTCCGCCACCTCCTGCGGGTCGACGAGGCGGCCGGTGGACAGCTTCATCATCTCGGGGGCGACCTGGTTGATGACGCTGTCCCTGTCGGCTCCCAGCATCCCGGACATGACGTCGGCGGCGCCTCCGTCCTTCGTCCACCAGTCGGTGAGGACGGGCCCGGGAGTGACCGTGTTCACCCGGATGCCCTGCGGGCCGTACTCCTCGGCGAGCGCCTTGCCCACGTTGCTCAGCGCGAGCTTGGCCGCGCCGTAGTCGACGTTCATCGCTCCGGGCGTCCAGGCCAGGGTGGAGGAGATGTTGACGATCGAGCCGCCGCCGCGCCCCACCATCACCGGCAGGGCGGCGCGGATCAGCCTGATCGGCGAGAACAGGTTGAACTCGAACATCGCCTGCCAGTCGGCGTCCTGGAGGGGCAGGAAGCCGAAGCGGGGCAGCGTCACGCCGGGCGGCGGGCCGCCGGCGTTGTTGACCAGGATGTCCAGCCCGCCGAACTCCCGCACCGCGCGGTCGATCACCTGGGCGGGCGCCTGCGGGTCCATCAGGTCGGCGGCGACGTGCACCGCCTTCTCCGGCAGCTCGCCGGTGCGCGTCCGGGAGACGGCCACGACGTGCGCGCCCTCGTCGGCGAGGGTGCGGGCGATGGCCAGGCCGATGCCCTTGGACGCGCCGGTGACGACGGCGACGCGGCCGGACAGTTGCAGATCCATGAGGGGTTCCTCTTCCATGCTCGGTGTTCCAGCGTGTGGAGAACACCGGCACGGCCCCGCCGGTTGCGTCAGAGGAAGGGCGGGAACGCGTGGCCCCTGCGCAGCCTCAGCTCGTTCAGCAGCTGCTGGATGACCTCGCGCACGTGGTCGGTGAGGTTGAACACCAGCATCGGGTCGTCGGCGGCCGACGGCTCGTACTCGTCGGTGCGGATCGGCTCGCCGAACTCGATCATCCACTTGGACGGCAGCGGCACCAGGCCGAGCGGCCCGAGCAGCGGGAAGAACGGGGTGATCGGCAGGTACGGCAGGCCGAGCAGCCTGGCCAGCGACGGCAGATCGCCGATCTTCGGGTAGATCTCCTCGGCCCCCACAATCGCGGTGGGCACGATCGGGACGCCGGCGCGGATGGCCGAGGCCACGAACCCGCCCCTGCCGAAGCGCTGGAGCCGGTAGCGCTCGGAGAACGGCTTGCCCACGCCCTTGAAGCCCTCGGGGAACACCCCGACCAGCTCGCCCTTGCGCAGGAGGCGGTCGGCGTCTTCGGGGCAGGCCAGCGTGTGCCCGGTCTTGCGTGACAGGTGGCCGAGCACCGGAAGCTGGTAGACCAGGTCGGCGCCGAGCAGCCGCAGCGGCCTGCCCACCTCGTCGTGCAGCGCGACCTGCATCATCAGCGCGTCGACCGGCAGCGTGCCGGAGTGGTTGGCGACCACCAGCGCGCCGCCCTCGTCGGGCACGTTCTTCAACTCGAGGGTCTCGACCCTGAACCAGTGCCGGTAGAGCGGCCTGATCAGTTCGAGCAGCACCTTGTCGGTCAGCTCCGCGTCGTAGCCGAACTCGTCGACCTCGTACTCGCCCGTGATGCGCCTGCGCAGGAAGGCCAGCGCGCAGGCGAGCGGATCGGGTTCCTCCGTCACCGGACGCCTCCGAACGGGTGCAGCTCCCGCGAGCGTAGGAAGTCGTCGAACGCCGCGGCGGTCGTGAACTTGGGCTTCCAGCCGAGCTCGGACTCCAGCCTTTCCGAGTCGACGACGCGGCCGTAGCTCATCAGCCTGAGCTGCTCCGGCGAGTACTCGACCAGGCCGGCCCGGCGCGCGGCGCTGCCGAGCAGCCGGAAGGCGGGCGCGAACAGCGGCAGCGACAGCCGCCCCGCCCTGCGCGCGCACTGGGAGAGCAGCAGCACGCCCGCCCCGGCCACGTTGAACGTGCCGGGGTGGTCTTCGGTCGCCATCCGCCGCAGCACCTCGACCGCGTCGTCCTCGTGGACGAACTGCAGCCGAGGGTCGAAGCCGAACACGGTCGGCAGGACGGGCTGGGTGAAGTATCGGGTCAGCGGCGAGTCGACCCGCGGGCCCATGAAGTTGGCGAAGCGCAGCAGCGACACCGTGACGTCGGGACGGCGGCGCGCGAAACCGCGCACGTAGCCCTCGACCTCGACCGCGTCCTTGGCGTAACCGTGGCTGGGGCCGTCGTGCGGCTCCAGCTCCTCGGTGAACACCGCCGGATCCCTGGGCGACGAGCCGTACACGGCCGTGGTCGAACGCACCACGACCCTGCGGACGGTCGCCGACCGCTGGCAGGCGCCGAGCAGTTGCATGGCGCCGATGACGTTGTGCTCTTTCATCACGGCCCTGCCCGCGCTCCGCGACGGAGCGCTCACCAGGCTCATGTGCACAACGGTGTCGATGTCGGCGGCCGCGATCACCTGAGCGATGTCGGGGCTGCGCAGATCGACCCGGACGAACTCCGTCCGGCCGAGAGAGGCGCCGCCATCACGGGTCAGCGAGGGCGGCGGCACGGTGTCCACTCCGATGACGCGGCTGATGTCCGGATCCGCGGCGAGAACGCTCGCCACCCGGGCGCCGATGTGGCGCGAGACCCCGGTGACGAGCACGGTGTGGGTCATCAGCGCCTCGCAGCTGCGTCGTCTACTTCTTGTTACGCCGCTGGATGCGCGTCTTCTTGAGCAGCTTGCGGTGCTTCTTCTTGGCCATCCGCTTGCGGCGCTTTTTGATCACAGAGCCCACGGGACCCCCAGGTACTGATAGCAAGTCTGAATCGATGTGCGAGCGCACACCGGCTCACAGACTACCGGCGATCGACGGTAGATCGCCCCTTGGGGGGGTGAGCCCGGCCGCGCCGCGGCGACCGGGTCTCTCCCGCGACCGTATTCACGGCGTACGGGGCACGCCGCTACTCCGCCATCAGCCTGCCTCGATGTAGGCCTCCCGGAGATAGTCGTGCACCGCCTGCTCCGGCACTCGGAACGACCGGCCGACGCGGATGGCCGGCAGCTCGCCCGAGTGCACGAGTCGGTACACCGTCATCTTGGAGACCCTCATGACCGTGGCCACCTCGGCCACCGTCAGGAACTTCACCTCGCTGAGAGGTCTTTCGCCTGCACCCATCGGACGCCTCTTCCGCACGTGTTTCCGGGTTATCCCCACTGGTGCCATTGCTCACGCACGTGTACTGCCGTCAGCGTAAGTCGGGACTCCGAGTGCGCAAACCCCCTATTTTCTCAGTCAGCGGAGCCACCTGTCAGCCAGACCAGCAAAGCCGCTGGCCAGCACCCGGTTCGAGCCCCTCGCCCAGCCGGTTGGAACTGTCCAACTTCTCATCATTAGAGTCGCCCAGGCCGACTCAAAAGTTGGCAAAGGGACAGCGCGCCTCTTGGAATGCAGGCGCGAAAAGACGGTATCGGGAGGACCGAATTCGACTCAAAGGGCTCGTGAGACTCGTGTGACGATGCGCTCGGTCAGCGGAGCGTAATGGCGCGGTAGCACATTGTCATCGAGTGGCACACAGGCCGCGATCTTGCCCTCCGCCTCCCCGAGGAACAGGGCCGGGTCGTTGCTGTCGGCGAACGCCACCGTCGGCACGCCCGCCTCGCCGGCGGCGCCCGCCCAGCCGTGGTCGGCGATGACCAGGTCCGGAGGCGTGTCCAGCTCGCTGAGCATCCGCTCCATCGGGGCCGAGTCGTGGGTGTGCACGAAACCGCCCTTCTCGTTGAGCATCGCCACCTCCTCCAGGTAGCGGACGTGGCGCGGGCGGCCGAACCCCGCCCCCGAGTACACCCATCCCTCGGCGGGCGTCAGCAGCGTCGCCCCGCGTTCGGCCGCGAACCTGGCGAGCGGCAGATGGACGGCGAGCAGCCCGGTGGGGTGGCCGGTGGCGAACAGCAGCCTCGGAGAGTCGAGCGACAGCGCCCCGGCGATGCTGTCGGCCATCGCGTCGAGCGCGTCGATCGTCCGGTCAGGGTCGATGGTGTCCTGGCCCCGGCGGTGGCCGGGGTCGGCGACCACGCCGGCGGACTTGGCCATCAGCGCGAGGACGTCGCGGAAGGACCACGGCTGCTCGAAGGTGAGGCCCAGCATGTAGTACGGGTCGCGGTTGGCCACCGAGCTGTAGTGGTCGAGGTTGTTCTCGCGGGAGGTCGCGACGTCGCCCGCGATGCGGGTCTGGATCAGGTGTTCGCGGAGTTGGTCGCGGCTCAGCACAGCTTTCCTCGCTAGGGCATCGGATCGAGGCCGTGCAGGGGGAAGACCGCGCGCCGGGTCGCCATGACCGCACGGTCAATGGGGTCCGCAGGGTCATAACCTGCGGACCAGTCAGTAAATTCCGGGCTTCTACCGTCGGTCATGGTCAGCGGGGGCAGCTCGCCCGTCCGCTCCCTGACGAACCGGCGCCAGCTCTCCGGCGTCGCCGTGTCCGGGTCGAGCGGGTGGCCCGACACCTCGGCGACCAGGTGCGTCCAGGCCCGCGGCACCACCTGCACCAGCTCGTAGCCGCCACCGCCCGTCACGACCCACCGGCCGCCCGCCGTCTCGTGCGCCAGCCGGTGCAGGGCGGCGTACGCGGCCCGCTGGCCGTCGACGCTGAGCATCAGATGGGCGAGCGGGTCGAGCGCGTGGCTGTCGCAGCCGTGCTGGGTGACCAGGATCTCCGGACGGAACTCGCGCAGCAGCGGCGGCACCACCGCGTCGAAGGCGCGCAGCCACCCCGAGTCGCCGCACCCCGCCGGGAGCGCCACGTTGACCGCCGTACCGTCGGCCCCGGTCTCCTGGGGCAGCCCGGTGCCAGGGAAGAGCGTGAGCGGGCTCTCGTGCAGGCTGATGGTCAGGACGCGCGGATCGTCGTAGAAGGCCGCCTGGACGCCGTCGCCGTGGTGGACGTCCACGTCCACGTACGCGACGCGGCCCGCGCCCTGCGACAGCAGCCAGGCGATGGCCAGCGCCGGGTCGTTGTAGACGCAGAAACCGCTGGCCGTGTCGGCCATCGCGTGGTGCAGCCCGCCCGCGACGTTCACCGCGTGCTCGGCCGCGCCCTCCCAGACCGCGCGGGCGGCGGCGATGGACGCGCCCGCGATCAGCGCCGACGCCTCGTGGACGCCCGCGAACGCGGGGTTGTCGGACGTGCCGAGCCCTGCCGACAGGTCGGCCGCCCCCGAGACGGACACGCGCTTGACCGCTTCGATGTAGCCGCGCTTGTGCACGAGCGCCAGCTCGTCGTCGGTGGCGGGCGCGCAGCCGGCCACCTCGACCCGGTCGAGCACGCCCAGATCGCGGGCCAGCGCCATCGTCAGCTCCACCCTGACAGGGGCCAGCGGATGGCTCGGGCCGAAGTCGTAGGAGGTGAGTGCGTCGTCCCAGATGACCCGTGCGGTCTTGCTCATGCGCGCTCCCGTCACTCGCCCTTGCGCCGACGTTACCGCAGCGTCAACGGCGAAGCTCCGCACGGTCCCGGCCGATACGGCGGGAAATTCGCGTAGCCTCGGGGCATGCGCTTCGTGCGACCCCTCCAGGCCGCATGGCGATTCATCCGGCGTCCCAAGGTCCAGGACATCGCGCTCGTGCTCGCCTTCGCCGTGCCTTTGGCGATCGGGCTGTGGTACGCGATCGTCCAGAGCGCCGCGGCGCGGGCCGACGTGGTCTACCTGTCGCTCTTCCTGGCCGGCACGTTCCCCCTGCTCCTGCGCCGGAGCAGGCCGGTCGCCGTGGCCGCGGTCGAGTTCACCTTCGACGCCCTGTCCGTCGCCACCGGCATGGCGAGCGTCACCAGCCCGCTCTCGGCGATCGCCCTCTACAGCGTGGGGCGCCATGCGCACGGCCGCACCGCCGCGATCACCGCGGGGTTCGCGGCGGTCGGCTACTCGGTCCTGTTCGAGGTGACCAACCCGGAGCGCGGAGGCTGGGCGGCGGGCATCGCCAACCCCGTGCTCACCGTGGGGTTGGGGCAGTTCCTCAGGATCCGCGCCGAACTCAACGACCGCAGGCAGCGTGAGCTGGCCGACAGCGCGGTCCGCGCCGAGCGCCGGCGCATCGCCAGGGAGCTGCACGACGTCGTCGCCCACCACCTCAGCGTGATCAACGCGCTGGTCGGCGGCGCCAGAGCCACCCTCCAGCCCGAGCAGGACGTCACCCGCGACGCCCTGAGCAGCGCCGAGCAGACCGCCCGCCAGGCGCTGGCCGAGATGCGCCAGCTCCTCGACGTCCTCAGGGCCGACGACGGCACCGCCGCCGGGGCCGCGACGGGCGTGGGCGCGGCCCGGCTGCCGTCGCTCGTCCAGGAGGCCGAGACCGCCGGGCTGCCCGCCAGCCTGACCGTGACAGGCGACGCCGTGGCGCTGCCCACGGCCGTCGACCACGCCGTCTACCGGATCGTCCAGGAGGCGCTGACCAACACCCGCAAACACGCGCTGAGCGCCAGAGCCAGCGTCCGATTAGCCTACGAACCCGAGGCGGTCGAGGTGGAGGTCCTCGACGACGGCGTCGCCAAACCCGCCGGCGCGCCCGGCTTCGGGCTCGGCGGCATGGCCGAGCGGGTGGCGCTCTGCGGCGGCCAGCTGTGGACCGGCCCCCGGCCCGAGGGCGGCTTCCGCGTGCTCGCCCGCATCCCCCTGGAGAAGGCATGATCACAGTCCTGCTGGTCGACGACCACGCGCTCGCGCGCACGGGCTTCAGGCTCATCCTCAACGCCCAGCCCGACATCAGCGTGGTCGGCGAGGCCGCCGACGGCGCGGAGGCGGTGCGGCTCAGCAAGGAGCTCGGCCCGGACGTGGTGCTGATGGACCTGCACATGCCGGGCCTCGACGGCGTGAGCGCCACCGAGCGGATCACCGGCGGGCAGCCCGAGGTCAGGGTGCTCGCGCTCAGCACGTTCGACCTGGACGAGAACGTGGTCGCGGCGCTGCGGGCCGGCGCCGACGGGTTCCTGCCCAAGGACGTCTCGCCGGAGGAACTGGTCGAGGGCGTCCGGGTGGTGCACAGGGGGGAGTCCGCGGTGGCGCCGCGCCTGCTCACCCGCCTGATCGGCCGCTTCGTCCGGGTGTCCAGGCCGGAGCGCGGGCCGGGCCCGTCGGAGCTGGCCGGGCTCACCGAGCGCGAGCGGGAGATCCTCGTGCTGATCGCCCGCGGCAGGTCCAACCCGGAGATCGCCGAGTCGCTGGACGTCTCCCCCTCCACGGTCAAGAACCACGTGACGAGCCTGTTCGCCAAGCTCGGCGTCCGGGACCGGGCGCAGGCCGTGATCGTGGCGTACGAGGCGGCCCTGATCACCCCTGGAGAGTAGGAGCAGGCTCCCAGAAGCCGCGCGGCGGAACGGTTCTCCAGCAGGAAGAGAAAGCCCTCTCCAGCGGCCACGCTGGACACATGACCGCGATTCGGGCAACGAACCTGACCAAGAGCTATGGGCAGACCGTGGCCGTGTCGGACCTGTCGTTCGACGTCGAGCCCGGCCGGGTGACCGGGTTCCTCGGGCCGAACGGGGCCGGCAAGTCCACCACGATGCGCATGGTCCTCGGCCTCGACCGGCCGTCCGGCGGGTCCGTCCTCGTGGACGGCCGCCCCTACGCCCAGTTGAGGCGTCCACTCCGCAAGATCGGCGCGCTGCTCGACGCGAGAGCGGTGCACGGCGGGCGCAGCGCCCGCAACCACCTGCTGGCCATCGCCCAGAGCAACGGCATCGCCGCCGGCCGGGTGGACGAGGTCCTCGACCTGGTCGGCCTGCGCGAGGTCGCCGGGCGGCGGATCGGCGGGTTCTCGCTCGGCATGTCGCAACGGCTGGGCATCGCCGCCGCGCTGATCGGCGACCCGGAGATCCTCGTCTTCGACGAGCCCGTCAACGGGCTCGACCCCGACGGCATCCTGTGGATCCGCACGCTGATGCGGAAGCTGGCCGCCGAGGGCCGCGCGGTGTTCGTCTCCAGCCACCTGATGAGCGAGATGGCGCAGACCGCCGACCACCTGGTCGTCATCGGCAAGGGCAGGCTCATCGCCGACACCAGCGTGGACGAGTTCATCGGGCGCAGCTCGCAGGGCTACATCCGGGTGCGCTCACCCCGCCTGGCCGAAGTCGCCGACCTGGTCAAGGTGGGCGAGCTGTACGCCGACCACCTGCGGGTGACCGGGGTGACCGCGCTGGAGATCGGCACGATGACCGCGCGCGCCGGTCTGCCTCTGGAGGAGCTGACGTTCGTGCAGCCCTCGCTCGAAGCCGCCTACATGGAGCTGACCAAGGACAGCCTGGAGTACTCGTCATGATGGAGATCATCCGGTCCGAGTGGACCAAGATCCGTTCCGTCCGGTCCACGGTGTGGACGCTGGCCGCCACCGCGCTGCTGATGCTGGGGATCGGCGTGCTGCTGTGCGTGGCCGTGGTCAACTCGCCCTCCCCGCCGCCCGACGCGACGGAGGGCATCCGGCTCAGCCTCGCGGGCGTCATGTTCGCGCCGGTCGCGATCGCCACGTTCGGGGTGCTGGTGATCTCCAGCGAGTACCGGACGGGCGCGATCCGCGTCTCCCTCATGGCCGTGCCGCAACGGCTGAAGCTGCTGGCCGGCAAGATCCTCGTCTTCACCGCGGTGTCGCTGGTCGTCAGCATGGCCACCGCCTTCGCCGCGTTCTGGGTGGGGCAGGCGATCCTCGGGGCCGCCACGCTGGGCGACCCTGGCGCGCTCAAGACCGTCGTCGGGGTCGGCCTGTACCTGACGGCGAGCGGGCTGTTCGGGCTGGCGCTCGGCGCGCTGGTACGGCACACGCCGGGCGCGGTCGTCGCGGCCATGATGCTGATGCTGGTGCTGCCGCAGGTCACCCGCATGCTCCCGGGCACGTGGGGCGCGACCGTGGACAAGTACTTCACGACCAACGCCGGGATCCAGGTGGCGATGCCGACCGGGGCCAACGCGCTCGGCCCCTGGTCGGGCTACGCCGTCTACTTCGGCTGGGTCGCCGTCACGATGGTCGCCGCGGCGGTCCTGCTGAAGCGGCGCGACGCGTGAATGATCACTCGGCCCGGAGGGCGATGACAGGGTCCAGCCTGCCCGCCCTCCGGGCCGGGGCCACGCCGAAGAACACCCCGACCGCCGCCGACACCCCGAAGGCCAGCGCGATCGACCACCAGGTGATCGAGGCCGGCACCGGGGTGAGCGCCTGGATGGCCAGCGCGCCGCCGACGCCGAGCAGGATGCCGACGACGCCGCCGATCGTGGTCAGCAGCACCGCCTCGATGAGGAACTGGGCCAGCACGTCCCGCTGCCTGGCGCCGAGCGCCTTGCGCAGCCCGATCTCGCGGGTCCGCTCGCGCACGCTGACCAGCATGATGTTCGACACGCCCACCCCGCCGACCAGCAGCGAGACGCCCGCGATCGCGGCCAGCACGCCCGTCAGCATGCCGAGGACGCTGCCGATCGTGCCCAGCAGCTGCGTCTGGGTGACGGCGGAGAACTTCTCGCCCGGATACCGCGAGCCGAGCGCGGCCACCACCCTGGCCTGGAGCGGCTCGATCTCGTCCGGCCCCGACGCGCCGACGGCGATGCCGTTGACCCTGGCGATGCCGAGCAGCCGCTGGGCCGTCGTCACCGGGATGTGCACCTCCTGGTCGCGGGCGACCCCGAAGGTCTGGCCCACCTTGGCGTAGACGCCGACCACGCGGAACCGCGCCCCGGCCACCGACACCTGGCGGCCGACCGGGTCGACGTCCCCGAACAGCTTGTCGGCCACCTCCGAGCCGAGCACGGCCACCCTGCGGCGGGTGTCGACGTCGGTCTCGCTGAGGTGGCGGCCCCTGCCGACCGGCCGGTCAAAGATGTTGGTCAGGTTCTGGTCGGTGCCGACGACGGTGACGAACGCCTCCGTGCGTCCGACCCGGACGGTCTCGCCCGACTGGAGCGAGACCGTCACCTTGGCCGGGTCGCCCACCACCCGCCTGACGTACGCCACGTCGGCCAGGTTCAGCCTGCTCTGCGTCGGCGCGGCCCCCACGCTGAGCTGGCCGGGCACGACCAGGATGATGTTGGTGCCGAGGCCGGAGATCTCCCGCTCGATCGTGTCCTTCGCGCCGGTGCCGATGGCCACCAGGACCACCACGGCCAGCACGCCGATGATGACGCCGAGCATGGTCAGCACGCTGCGCAGCCGGTTGACCCGCAGCGCCTCCAGCGCCATCCCGAACGCCTCGCGCCCCCTCACCGCGGCTCTCCCGCCGTGTCCAGCTCGATCAGCCCGTCGCGGACGTGGATCTGCCGCCTGGCGTGCTGGGCGATCTCCGGTTCGTGCGTGACGAGCACGACCGCGACCCCGCTCTCGCTGTTGAGCCGGTCCAGCATGGCCATCACCTCGGCCCCGTTGCGGGTGTCGAGGTTGCCGGTCGGCTCGTCGGCGAGCAGCACCTTGGGCTCGCCCACCAGCGCCCTGGCGATCGCCACCCGTTGCTGCTCGCCACCGGACATCTGCGAAGGACGGTGGTCCATCCGGTGCCCGAGCCCCACCGACTCCAGCGCGGCCCGCGCCCTGGCCCGCCGCTCGGCCTTGCCGACTCCCCGGTAGACCAGCGGCAGGGCCACGTTCTCCAGCGCGGACGTCCTGGCCAGCAAGTGGAAGGACTGGAAGACGAAGCCGATCGTCCGGTTGCGTAGCTCCGCCAGCTCCGTGTCGGACAGCCCGGACATCTCCACCCCGTTCACCCGCAGCACCCCCGAGGTGGGCCGGTCCAGGCAGCCGAGCAGGTGCATGAGCGTGGACTTGCCCGACCCGGACGGCCCGAGAATGGCCGCGAACTCACCCTGGTCGATGCGGAGCGAGACACCGCGCAGCGCCTCGACGGCGACCCCGTCGAGCTGGTAACGCCTGATGAGGTCCACTGCCTCCAGGGCGGCGGTCATGGCAGGCGCTGGCCCTGCCGGACAGAGTCGGCGCCCTTGACCACGACGCGGTCGCCCACCGACAGGCCGTTCAGCACCTCGACCACCGCCTCGCCCTGGGCGCCGAGCTTGACCACGCGGCGCTCCGCCGTCCCGTTGCTGACCAGCCAGACGACGCTCTCACGCCCGCTGGAGACGATCGCCGAGGCCGGGACGGCGACCGCGGCGGGCGACTCGCGGACGGTCAGCCGCGCCACGGCGCTCATGCCGGGCTTGGGGGTGGGGCCTCGGCGCCGTCGTCGAACGTACCCGCGCCGAGCTTGAGCTGGACGGGGTAGCTGACGCCGCCCGTCGTGCCTTCCATCGGGGTGACGCCGACGCCCGTGACCTTCGCGGTGTAGCTCGCGCCCGGCACCGCGTCCAGCTCGACGGCCGCCTTGGTGCCCGGCTTGACCAGGAGCACGTCGGTCTCGTCGATGTCGGCGGCGAGCGTCAGCTTGGAGACGTCCGTGACGGTGACGATCGAGTCGCCCGCCGAGACCGGGACGCCTGCCGCGACCGGCGTGCCGCCCGTCCCCGAGCCGGTGGCGGGAAGCTGCTGCTGCGCGCCGCCGGGCAGCTGGCTGAGCAGGCCGTTCAGGCCGCCCGTGCCGCCGCCGCCCGAGGCGTGGCCGAGCGTGATGACGCCGCCGAACGGCGCCTTGACCGTGAGCGACTTCACCGTGCCCTCCGCCGCCTTCACCGCGGCCCTGGCCTGCGCCGCGGACGCCGCCTGGAGCGAGCTCATCGACGAGGTCAGGCCGCTGAAGCCGCTCGTCACGCCGGACAGCACGCTGGTGATCGAGCGGTTGAGCTGGGCGGTGATCTGCGCCAGGGCCTTGGTCTGCGCCCTGTGCTGGGCCTGCGCCAGGTCGATGGCGCTGAGAAGCTGCTTGCGGGCCTGCGCGTCGCGGACCTTCCGCGCCTCCGCGCGGGCCCTGGCGAAGTGCGCGGCCACCTTGCGGTCGAACGCCCGGCCGTCGAACGCCGCCAGCCGGATATTCGGGACGCCGAGCGACATGCGGGGAACCGCTGGAGGCTTGGCCGCCTGGCGGGCCTGCTTGAGCTGGGCCTCGGCCTGCGGCGAGCGGATGCGGGCCAGGATCTGGCCCTTGCGGACCTTGTCGCCGTCGCGCACGTACAGCTTGGCGATCGTGCCCTGGGCGGGTGAGCGCAGGGTCGCCGTGGCCCTGGCCCCGATCGTGGCGGGCGCCTCGACGACCTCGGTGACGGGGGCGCGGGTGACGTCGCCGAGCTGGACGGCGGCCGGCTGGTCGGCCGTGCATCCGGCGAGCGCTAGCAGGACGAGCAGCGGGGGTAAGCCGCGACGGAGCGTCACCCGATCCATCGTAGGGACACCCCCACCCGCGCCGTCGAGCGGGCTCGTGGGGTCAGCCGGAGGCGAGTTCGCGACCGCGGTCGCGGGCCGCCTCGATGGCGGCCAGGAAGGCGGCGCGGACGCTGTGCCGTTCCAGCTCGGCGATCGCGGCGATCGTGGTGCCGCCGGGCGAGGTGACGGCCTCGCGCAGGATCACCGGATGCTCCCCGGAGTCACGCAGCATCACCGCGGCCCCGACGATCGACTGGGTGACCATGTCGAGCGCGGCGGCCCGTGGCATGCCGAGCAGGATGCCCGCGTCGACCATGGCCTCGACCAGGTAGAAGAAGTAGGCGGGGCCGCTGCCGGACAGCGCGGTGGCGGCGTCCTGCTGCGACTCGGGGATGCGCAGCACCTTGCCGACCGGCTTCAGCAGCGACTCGGCGTGCCTGAGGTGCTCCTCGCCCGCGTGCGCGCCCGCGGAGATCACGCTCATCGCCTCGTCGAAACGGATCGGCGTGTTGGACATCACCCGGACCACCGGCACATCGACGCCGAGCCGCTGCTCGACGAAGCCGGTCGTGATACCCGCCGCAGCGGTGATCACCAGTCGGTCGGCCGGGACATAAGGGGCTATCTCGGCCAGCAGCGTCGCCATGTCCTGCGGCTTGACGGCCAGGATCAGCGTGTCGGCGGTCTTGGCGGCCTCGGAGTTGGACACCGTCCGCACGCCGTACGTCTCGCGCAGCGCCTGCGCCCGCTCGGGCCTGCGTACCGTCGCCATGACGTCGCCCGGCTTGAACCCCGCCCGCAACAGCCCGGACAGCAGGGCCTCGCCCATCTTTCCGGCGCCCAGAATCGCGATCACGTCGCACCTCCCCCAAGCAGCCTACCGACGGCGGACACCCCACCCCGACGCGGACACCCGCGAGGCCGGCCACCCTCAGGATCGGCCCTCAGGATCGGCTCAGCAGGGATCGGGCGACGAAGGCCAGGTTGCGGGGCCGCTCGGCCAGGCGGCGCACCAGGTACGGGTACCAGTCGGACCCGTACGGCACGTAGACCCGCACCTGCGCGCCGAGCGCGGCCAGGCGGCGCTGCTCGTCCGGCCGGACGCCGTACAGCATCTGGTACTCGAAGCCCGTCGCGTCGCGCCCGCTCAGCACGGCCAGCGCGGACGCGATCTCCACCAGCCTGGGGTCGTGCGTGGCCACCATGGGATAGCCGGTGCCCGCCATCAGCGCCTTCAGGCACCGGACGTACGAGCGGTCGACGTCGGCGGCCGAGCCGTAACCGCCGGGCGCGGTGTAGGCGCCCTTGCACAGCCGCACCCTCGCGCCGTCGAGCTTCCGGCAGCGCTCCTCCGAGTCGGGCAGGTACGCCTGGACGACGACGGCCACGTCCGGATGCTCCTTGCGCAGCGTGGCGTGGACCGAGTGCAGCCCGTTGATCGTGTCGTGCTCCTCCGCGTCGAGCGTGAGCGTGACACCCCGGACGGAGGCCGCCTCGCAGACGGTGGCCGCGTTGTCGAGCGCGAGCTGCTCCGACAGCCGCAGGCCCAGCGCGGTGAGCTTGACCGACACGTCGGCTCCGGCGGGCAGGCGGTCGAGCAGCGCCAGGTACGCGCGGACGGCCCCCTCGGCCTTGGCCCGGTCGGTGACGTCCTCGCCGAGGTGGTCGACGGTGACGAGCAGGCCCTCGCGGGCCAGCTCGGCCACGACGGCGTGCACGTCGTCGGCGACGTAGCGCCTGACCACGTCCCTGGTGAGCGGCGAGGTGGACACGACGCGCTCCGCGCGTTCGTTCCTGGCGACGGCGAGCATGGCCTGACGAAGCACGCCCCCAACCCTAGCCGTCCCGGCGGGGCGACGGCTGTATCCAGCCCACTCGGCGTGCTCGACCCGACGGTCCCGGGCGGCGTGCTGAACCGGGCGGCGGTCGCGTCCGTCGTAGAGGTATGCGGACTATGACAGCGACTCTTCTGGCCGGATGCCTGGTGCTCGCGACGAGCTGCGGGGCCGATGCGGCCGCCGGGCAGGGCGCGGCGTCCTCCGGTCCTGCGACATCCGTGGTCGCGACCCCGGTGACGACAACGCCCACCACGGGGCCCAAGGGTCCGGAGCCCGTCAAGCCCACGGGTGAGACGATCAACACCCGCAAGGTCCGCTGGACCAAGGCCAAGCCGCTCGCGAACGGTCGCAAGATCGCGCTGACCTGGTGGTCGGGTGTGGCCCCGTGCACCGTCCTGGGCCGGGTCAAGGTCAAGGAGACGCCGAAGCAGGTGACGATCACCCTGTACGAGGGCACCTCCCCGAAGGCGAAGAACGTCTCCTGCATCATGATCGCCATCGAGAAGACCACGACGGTCACCCTCAAGTCCCCTCTCGGCAAGCGCAAGCTCGTGGACGGCGCCAAGCCCTAACGCCCCCTTCGCCCCCCATCCCTGCTCCGAGCCGCTCTTCCCCGAGCTCGCCCCAGGGCGGCCCTGCCAAGCCCCACGCCTGGCCGCCCTTCCAAGCCCACCCCCGCACCTTCCAAGCCCACCTCCCGCACGGCCCTGCCCAAGCACGCCCCAGGCCGGTCTCCCAGGCTCGTACCCCCCGAAATTCGCCCTGTCCGGGATCGGACATGGCACGTGACAACTGATCGATTTATTGCGATACATCGATCAGGCCCAAGGCGGCGGGGGGCGCCACGGGTGACGCTGCGCTTACCTGGGGGGTATCCGTGAGTCGGCTTGGCAGCGCCCTGGCATCGATCCTTCTCCTGACCGTCGGCCTGGTGGTCCTGGCGAGTCCGGCAGCCCAGGCGCTGCCCGGCGCCTTCCAGAAGCAGACGGTCTTCAGCGGCCTGAACCACCCCACCAACCTGGAGTTCTCCAGTGACGGACGGGTCTTCGTCGCCGAGAAGAGCGGCCTGATCAAGGTCTTCGACTCCCTCACGGACACCACCGCGTCCGTCTACGCGGACCTGCGCACCCAGGTGCACAACTTCTGGGACCGCGGCCTGCTGGGCATGGCGCTGCACCCGAACTTCCCGGCGGACCCGCGGCTGTACGTCCTGTACTCCTACGACGCGGTGCCGGGCGGGGTGGCGCCGCGCTGGGGCACGGCGGGCGCCACCGACGACCCGTGCCCGACTCCGCCGGGAGCGACGGGGGACGGCTGCCTGATCACGGGCCGCCTGTCGGTCATCTCCCCCACGGGCGCTGAGACGCCGCTGATCACCGACTGGTGCCAGCAGCACCCCAGCCACTCGATCGGCGACCTGCAGTTCGGCCCGGACGGCATGCTCTACGCCTCGGGCGGCGACGGCGCCAGCTTCAACTTCGCCGACTACGGCCAGGACAATCTGACCAGCTCGGACGTCACCCCTGACAACCCGTGCGGCGACCCGCCCTCGCCCGTCGGCACCGCCCTGTCGCCCCCCGCCGCGGAGGGCGGCGCGCTCCGCGCCCAGGACGTGCGCACGTCCGGCGACCCAGCCGGCCTGGACGGCACCCTGATCCGCATAAATCCGGACACGGGGGCTGCGGCGGCCGGCAATCCGAACGCCGGCAGCTCCGACCCCAACGTCGCCAGGATCGTCGCCCACGGCCTGCGCAACCCGTTCCGCATCACGAACCGGCCGGGCTCGCCGGAGATCTGGCTGTCGGACGTCGGCTGGAACACCTTCGAGGAGATCAACCGGGTCGCCGGCCCCACGTCCGCGGTCTCGAACTTCGGCTGGCCCTGCTACGAGGGTCCCGCCAGGCAGGGCGGCTACGACAACCTCAACCTGACGCTGTGCGAGAACCTCTACGCGGCCGGGGCCGGGGCGAACGTGCAGCCGTTCTTCTCCTGGAACCACAGCGCCAAGCCGGCTCCGAACGACCCCTGTCCGGCGGGCGGCTCGTCGGCGAGCGGCGTGGCGTTCTACACCGGCGGCGCCTACCCGGACTCCTACGACGGCGCGCTGTTCCTGTCGGACTACAGCCGCTCCTGCATCTGGGTGATGACCGCGGGCCCGACGGGCCTTCCCGACCCGGCGACCATCAGGAACTTCGACTCCGGCATCGGCGCGACGGAGCTGGAGATCGGCCCTGGCGGCGACCTGTTCGCGGTGGACTACAACAACGGCACCGTCGTCCGCTACCTCTACAACAACACCCCGCCGACCGCGGTGATCGGCGCGAGCACCACCTCGGGCACCGCCCCGCTGGCGGTGAGTTTCTCCGCGACGGGCTCGACGGACGCCGACGGCGACTCGCTCACCTACGCCTGGGACCTGGACGGCGACGGCGAACTGGACGACTCGACCTCGGCCACGCCGTCGTTCACCTACGCCCAGCCGGGCTCCTACGTGGTGCGGCTGCGGGCCGTCGACGGCAAGGGCGGCCAGGGTGACGCGTCCGTGACGGTCAACGTGAACAACACCGCGCCGACGGCCACGATCAACTCCCCCACGGCCGGCACGACCTGGGCGGTCGGGCAGACGATCACCTTCTCGGGCACGGGCACGGACGCCCAGGACGGCACCGTCCCCGGCTCGCGGATGAAGTGGACGCTGGTGCTGCACCACTGCCCGAGCACCTGCCACGAGCACGAGATCACCACGTTCACCGGGGCGAGCGGCTCGTTCCAGGCCCCGGACCACGACTACCCCTCGCACCTGGAGCTGCGCCTCACGGTGACGGACACGCAGGGCCTGACCGACACCAAGAGCGTGCTCCTGCAGCCGAGGACGGTGAACCTGACCTTCCAGTCCACGCCGCCTGGCCTGCAGCTCGGGTTCAACAGCGAGCAGACGACCACGCCGTTCACCCGGACGGTCATCGTGGGGTCGAGCAACTCGATCTCGGCTCCGTCGCCGCAGACGTCGTCAGGGCAGAGCCTGACGTTCGGCTCGTGGTCGGACGGCGGCGCGGCCAGTCACAACATCACCGCCCCGGCCTCGGCGGCGTCCTACACGGCGACGTACGCGCCCACGTCGGGAGGCGCGGGCCTGGTGGCGGCGTACGCGATGAACGAGGGCACCGGCACCACCGTGGCCGACTCCTCCGGCAGCAACAACAACGGCACCACCAGCAACACCACCTGGACCAACAGCGGCAAATACGGCAAAGCCCTGTCATTCAACGGCACCAACGCCTGGGTCACCATCGCCAACAGCCCCAGCCTCCAACTCAACACCCTCACCCTGGAAGCCTGGGTCAACCCCGCCACCACCGGTGGCTACCGCACCATCCTCACCAAAGAACACGCCAGCGGCCTGTCCTACACCCTCTACTCCTCAGCCGACAACAACCACCCCAGCACCCAAATCAGC